>JAGAAY010000113.1 GCA_017615065.1 Bacteroidales bacterium
ACAGTAAAGAATGCCGGCGTTGGCGACATCATCCTTGGCGAAGACTCCTCCGAGATTCACTACGGCCCGGACGAGTTCGACGGCGCTGCAGGATTCATGCCCAGTCCTTACACGCTGGCTCCCATTACCGGTGAGGACCCGGACGGCACATTTGAAAAGTATAGTTCTACCAGCACGCGCCTCTGGGGCAACAACTTCGAAATTACCGAAGGCACACGCATGTCTCACGGCTGGGGCTTCTACGGCAACAGTGCAGTATACTCCAGAGTGGGTTATTTCCGCTGCGCAACAACTGCCAATAATGCCCGTACGCATATCGTTACGCCTAAACTTGCCGGTATTCCGGATGGCGCAGTAGCCACAATTGAAGTCACCGTAACCGACCGTATGTATGAAACCAACGGTGATGTGGGCGTGTTTGTAAGTTCAAATCTGACGATGAACTCCACCACGGACCGCTCCAGCGCAAGCTTTGGCAAATACACCGGAAGCGGCGCCCTGGACAATGGCCATGCTCTTGGCATTAAAACGGGACAGTGGTACACCAAGAGCGTAGTTATCGAAGGTGTTACCAACCAGGACCAGCTCCTTATCGGCTCTCTGGAGAACATCAATGTGAGCAGCAAGAGTAAGAACCGCCATAATTTCTCCGACATCGTAGTGAAGATCGTCGCCCTCGAAGATCCCGACCGCACCACCAAGGTGAGCGTCATCGGCGACAGCATCTCCACTTTCGCCGGCTGGTGCGACACCACCAAAGGCGGGGCTTACTATCCCAAGAGCGACGGCGATGTGTCCAGCGTATCAGACACCTGGTGGCACAAACTCATCTACAACAAGATGAGCACCGGCGTCTTCGAGAAAAACATCTCCGCCGGCAACACCACCGTTGTCCAGAACACCACAGGCGACTCAAGCGCCTACTGGTACGGCTGGGACTTTGGAACACGCCTGCAGCAGATTGGAATCGGCGAACCCGATGTAGTTCTCATCCACGGCGGCACCAATGACTATGGCCACACCAGCTGGTACAGCACTTCCGAGAAATTGATTGCCGATGTGCCGATGAACGTAAGCGAATTCCCCCAGGCAGCGACAGGCCTGCTGGAAGAACTGTACGCCACGGCATCTGACGCATCAACTGTTTCTTTGGCCGATGCCCTTGACGGCACCACTTTCTGCTCGGCCTACATCCGCCTTATAAGGATGATTCAGGCCAGGTGCGGAGAATCGGTAAAAATCGTTTGCGTGATAGGAAGCTATCTGCAAGGAGGACAGCAGGATGCCATCAAGCTCATCGCCCAGATGTTCGGAAATGACAAAGTTCGCGTTGCGGATATTCCAGGCTCCGGACAAACAATTTCGATGTATAGTAATCCGCATCCCAATGCGGCCGGCATGGAGACTATGGCCACCGTTATTTACCAGCAGGTGGGTTCGTGGATAGACGGTAAATCAGAATGAGAAAGCTTCTGTTGCTGTTTTGCCTTGTCTCCTGCACCGCACAGGTGCAGGTAGACTTCATCGGCCCTCTGCAGGGAGAGAATGGAGGCAAGAGCCCCCATCCCTATCAGGGCATGGACATATACGGCAACTACATGGTGAGCTGCCAGAATCAGGGCGTAGCCAGCGTTTACGAACTTTCCGGCGACACTCTCAGGCTCGAGGGCCAGTTCCATCTGGCATCGTTCCATGTGGATAACCACGCCAATGTGGCCACCTTCGGACTGGAAAAGGCCGATGACGCCGATCCCCTGCCGGTTATCTATGTGAGCCAGTGCAGCAAGAACACCATCGACGGGATGAAGGATGTTCTGTATGCGGAACGCATCGCCCCGGATTTCTCCGGCTCGGAGCTGCTGCAGACCATCTTCTATGACGATACGGTGAACGATTTCGGCTATGCCCTCCAGTGGGTTATCGACCGGGAAAACAAAATGCTGTACGGCTACGGCAACACGGTTAACAATTCCGATCCGGACAACCGCCACCGCATTATCAAATTCCGCCTTCCGAAGCTGTCGGAAGGCCCCCTGGTGGTACTGAAGCCGGAGGATGCGCTTGAAGATTATCTCATCGAGGACGTATCCGGCTTCCGATTCAACCCCATCGGCCAGGGCCTTTACATCCACAAGGGCAAACTCTATATGCCCACTGGCGTTGGCAAGGCAGAAACTCCGTCGATAATCTACATCTGGGACCTGAATAAGCGTTCGATGAAGGCGCTGGACCTTTCGGCCGTAACCACAAGCGAATTCGAGGATATCTCCCGCTACGGGGAGTTTTTCTACATCCAGGCCCAGGACGGGGTTTTCCGCGTAAAGTTAGGGGCCGATGCCGGAAAAACCGGCTTTGACTGGCACGATGTCCTTCCCCACCCTGTTTACGATGCGGATCCCGAAAAAGTCGATGAATATTATATGGCCTGGGATCAGGCATACACGCAGCTTGACACCCTTCCCCTTCGTAATTTCTGTAAGTACTGCCCTTCGGTTTTCCCCCGCACTGACCCTCAGCAAGACACTCTGCAGGCCTGGGCCGAGTACAGGCACTCTCTCCAGACCGGCAGCAAGGGCCGCCTGAAAAAGTTCTGCAAACTCAACGGTCTTGAATACCCCCTGCAGGATCTTCAGCCGGTCGCGGACTATGATGTCGAAGCAATCTCCGGTCTTATCGAAAGTATCATCGGCATTAAAGAGGCGAATGCTTTTGAAAAGACGCTCATGGCCGATTTCGACAGGCATCCAAAAGGTCGCATAGGCGTTCAGGGCTACCGCTTCGGGGATATCGTCTGCAGCGTAATTGCTACCGAGAAGGCCATTGAGGTGGAATCCAACCGCCCCTTCACCCTGAAGGCCGATGGCAAGTCCTACGACGTTGCCGCAGGTAAAAACATCTTCGCACGCAATTAATATGAAGAAGCTTGCCGCACTTATCCTTTGCTGCCTGATGGCCGCTTCCGTTCAAGGACAGGAGCTGTGGCCGGACGGTTCGCCCATTGGCAAGTGGTTCCGCCAGAGCCCCAAGCCGGTAAAGTGCAGGCAGGCCAAAGCCTTCCGAATCACCGATTACGGCGCTGTAGAGGACAGCACCCTCCTGCAGACAGAAGCTATCCAGAAGGCCATCAACGCAGCGGCAAAGCTGGGCGGCACCGTGGTGATTCCGCGCGGTACATGGCTCAGCGGCGCGCTGTTCTTCAAACCTAAGACCCACCTGTATCTGGAAGAAGGCGCCGTTCTCAAAGGCAGCACCAACACATGGGATTTCCCGGATACCCCGGTTCACATAGAAGGTGTGCTTCAGCCTTACGCATCGGCCCTAATTAATGCCGATAAATGCAACGGCTTCTCCATCCGCGGAGAGGGCACCCTTGACGGCAACGGACTCCCCTACTGGGAGGCTTTCTGGACGCGCCGCGGAGAGAATCCCCAGTGCACCAACCTGGAAGTAAGGCGTCCCAGGATGATCGGCATAAGCAACAGCCGCAACGTCACAATTGAGGGCATCAAGCTTCGCAATGCCGCGTTCTGGAACATCCATCTTTACAAATGCTCGCGCATATATATTAATAAGGTAAGCATCTTTGCGCCCATCAAGCCAGTCAAGGCTCCCTCATCCGACGGCATCGACCTTGACGCCTGCACCGACGTCCATATCCTCCGCAGCAGCTTTGCCGCGGGCGACGACCTCATCGCCCTTAAGGGAGGCAAAGGACCGTGGGCCGATGAAGACCCGAACAACGGCACCAACGCCCGCATCCTTGTGGACAGCTGCGAATTCGGCCACGGTCCCGGAGTGCTGGTTTTCGGCAGCGAATGCATCGGCGCGGAAAACGTCATTCTGCGCAACAGCAAGGCCGATAACACCGACCGGCTCCTGTGGCTTAAAATGCGCCCGGACACGCCCCAGCGCTATGCCCATATCCTTGTGGAGAACGTAAGCGGCAAAGTAAAGAATGTGGTGTACATCAAGCCCTGGACGCAGTTCTTCGACCTCAAAGGCCGCACCGACCTGCCCATCTCGGAGGCCGATGACATCCGCATCCAATGCTGCACTCTCAAGTGCACCCGCAGCCGCAACATCGTGGAAGCTCCGGACCAGTACCGAATAAGCGGCCTGGATTTCCGCAAGTGCAAAATCCGCTGGAAATACAACACCGACGAAGACAAGGTAAAGCCCTACACCCTTCCCGATCCTCTTGTATTTGCCGATGGCACCCCCGTGTCAAGCGCAGAACAGTGGCCCGCACGCCGTCAGGAAATCCTGGATATCTTCCAGAAGGAAATGTACGGCGTAATGCCGCCCGACAGCCCCATTTTCATGGAATCCTCCGGTGAAGGCACAAGGCGGCACGTTCGTATGACGTTCCGCGAGGACGGCAGCGGCCCTTCCATCGACTGGGATATCGCCTATCCTGCCGATGCCGATGGCCCCGTTCCCGCCGTTATGCTCCTCAACTACGTTGGCAACGACAAGGTGCTTGCAGGGGATCCCGGGCCCAATACCGCCACAGTCTTCCCCATCGATACAATCCTTGCCCGCGGCTACGCATTCGTGACAGCATGCTACGAAGACATTTCCCCGGACCCGGATACGCTTCAGAACAACTACGAACAGCTTGCCCTGGCCAGGACAAAGATCTATGAACTATGGGACAAGGACATAACCACCGGGTCGCTTATGGCATGGGCTTGGGCTCTGCGGCGTGGCATGGATATGCTTGAACAGGACCGGAGGATCTCCGATGTGGTTCTCACCGGCAGCTCCCGCCTTGGGAAAGCCGCGCTCCTTGCCAGTGCATTCGACCCCCGCTTTGCCGTTACGGTAATCAACCAGACCGGCGGCGGCGGAATTCCGCTCTCAAAGCGCAATTTCGGGGAATATGTGGGTTCGGAAATCGACCACTTCGGCTACTGGTGGTGCAGGGAGTTCGCAAAATACGCCGGCAGGGAGAAAGACATGCCCTTCGACCAGCATATGCTCATCTCCTGCATCGCGCCGCGTCCGTTCCTCGTTGAAGGCTTCAACAACCCCTGGTTCGACACCCGCGGCGAGTTCCTGGCCCTTAAGGCAGCCTCCCCCGTATGGCAGTTCCTGGGCGCAAAAGGCCTTCCTGACGTAATGTGGCCGATGATATACGAAACCACCGCCATCGGCCCCAATTTGGGCTATGTCCGGCGGGACGGCAAGCACGGAATCAATGCCGACGACTGGGTTTGGATGCTTGATTTCGCAGATTCTGCGTTACACAGGAAGTAGGCCGATGCCGGGGCGGTCCGGCAGCACAAGGCGACCATGGACCACCTCAACCCCCTTGAATAAATCATTGGTAATAAGGAGATTGCCGTCAAGATCGGCAAAATCCACCGCCGGGGATAGCTGTGCCGCCGCAGATACGGCGCAAGAGGTTTCCGTCATGCAGCCAACCATCACTTTCATTCCAAGGCTGCGGGCGAATTCCAGCATCCTGTGGCCTTCACGCAGACCGGTGCATTTCATCAGCTTGATATTGATGCCGGAGAACGCGCCGCGAAGACGTTCAACATCGCGGAGCCGCTGAACGGACTCATCGGCAAATATGGGGACGGGACTGCGCTCGGTTATCCAGGCAATGTCGTCCAGCGCATCCACGCTCATGGGCTGCTCCACCATCACTACGCCCTGCTCGTGCAGCCAGAATATCTCGTCCAGGGCCTTCTGGCGGTCTTTCCAGCCCTGATTGGCATCTACTGCAAGGGGCAGGTCCGTAACGCTGCGGATGGCCTTTATCATCTCCTCATCGCTTTCAAGGCCCACCTTCACTTTAAGGATATTGAACTTTCCGGCACATTCCTGCGTCTTCTCCCGCACAACTTCGGGAGTGTCTATGCCGATGGTGAACGTTGTATCAGGCGCCTTTGCCGGGTCATAGCCCCATATCCTGTACCACGGCTGGCCGATGAGTTTGCCCACCAGGTCGTGCAAGGCGATGTCGATGGCGGCTTTTGCCGCGGAATCCCCTTCCGACAGAGCGTCAACATAGGCCAGGATATCCTCCATGAGGAAAGGGCTGCTGAACTGCTCCAGATTAACCTTTTGCAGGAAAGCAGTAACAGACTCCACGCTCTGGCCCAGATATGGCGGCATGGACGCCTCCCCGTAGCCCGTAACGCCATCGTATTCAATGCTCAGCTGCACTCCGGGCGTGGTGCTGCGGCTGTATGACGACACAGTGAAAGTGTGCGCCAGTTCCAGCTCATACGGACGGAAACTCATTTTCATCTTTCCGCCCGTGTGACCCGTATTTATGTTGATCCTTGGCCGGCATCCGGGCAGCACCGCCGCAGCCGCGGCCAGCGCTCCCGCCGTCTTGAGAAAGTCCCTTCTGTTTTGCATAGCACAAACTTAACGATTTTTTCCGTATCTTCGCATGATAGACTGATTATAACATGAGATTTGTTCATTTTCTTCTCGCAGCGCTGGTTTTGGCGGCATGCAGCAGCAACAATGCAGTTGGTACAAGGACCGATGCCCTTAACAGTTCAGCATGGGATTCCTCAGTATGGATTTCCGCGGCGGATGCACCCGTAATAACCGGGCTGGTGAACGGCAGGGAGGGTCACCGCCGCAGCGCCGACGGCGCAAGCTGGTTCGTCTCCACCGTCAGGAACGGCGGCAAGGTGGTATCGGCAAAATGGATGACCGCAGGACTCGGAGTCTACGAACTCTACCTCAACGGCAAGCCCGTGGGAGAGGATTTCCTCAAGCCCGGCTACACTCATCCGCAAAAGACCAAGCGCTCCTATACCTATGATATAACCGACGCCTTCAACAAGGCCGCCGGAGCAGATAATGTCCTCTCCGCGCAGGTAACCCCCGGCTGGTGGGCCGATAAAATCGTCACCCCCAACGGCAGCGACGGAATGGTGGGCGACAAATGTGCTTTCCGCGCAGTTCTGGAGCTCACTTATGCCGATGGCACCGAAGCCCTCCTTGGCACAAACACCACGGACTGGGCCGCAGGCATAGCCGGGCCCGTGAAACATGCCGCCATTTTCGACGGTGAAGAGTACGACGCACGCGAACCTATGGTCTGGGACACCCCGGAAAAGCTCTCAGCACCGGAAGAGAATACGGAATTCCAGGGCGAGATTCTCCCGTCCCAGGGCGCTGAAATCTGCCTTAGGCATGATCTGGCGCTTAAGCCTGTAGAGGCCTATGTGTGGAGCGGCACAACCGATGCTGCTGAAGAAGAATACGGCAAAGTGGTTAAGCTTCGCGAATACAAAGACGGCAGCGTGATGGAAATCGGCCCCGGAGACACCCTTGTCATCGACTTTGGCCAGAATGCTGCCGCAGTGCCCTCATTCGAGTTCCAGGCCGCCGAAGGAACGGTGCTCACCTGCCTTCCCGGAGAACTCGTAAACGACGGCAACGGAGCCAGGAGCCGCGGCATGGACGGCCCGGAGGGAAGCGTGCACAGGGAGAACCTGCGCACCCACTCCGACTGCTTCCGCGTGGACTATACCTTTGCCGGCAAAGGCTGGGAGAACTACGCACCCGCACATTCTTTCTTCGGCTACCGCTACGTGTCCATCACCGCAACTGCCGATGTAAAGATCCGGAAAATCATTTCCATTCCCGTAACCTCCATCACAGCCGGAATGGAGTCCGGCAAGATTACAACGGGCAACGAGCTCATCAACAAGCTCATCTCCAACACCTACTGGGGAATGCTGTCCAACTACCTTTCCGTGCCCACGGATTGCCCTCAGCGCAACGAGCGCCTGGGATGGATGGCAGACACGCAGGTATTCACGGAAACCGGCACTTTCTTCGCCAATACAGACGCTTTCTTCCACAAATGGACGCGTGATGTCCGTGACAGCCAGAGCCCGCTTGGCGGCTTCCCCGGAGTCGCTCCCATCGGCCAGTATGGCTCAGGTCCGGAGCACATGATGCGGCTGGGATGGTCCGATGCCAACGTCATCGTCCCCTGGACGGTTTGGAAGCAGTTCGGCGACATCGACATTATCAATGAGAACTGGGAGGCGATGGACAAGTTTATCGGCCATGTGGCTGAGACAAAATACGAGCATTCTGCCATCATCGACGAATGCGGCGATTATCAGTGGGCCGACTGGCTGAGCTACGAGCCGCTGGAAAGCTGCAGCCACAGGGCACAGACGGAAAAGGATGCCAACGGAAAGCGCCATCCCCTGCCCGAGGCAATCGAGTATTGGAACTATCTTGGCGCATGCTACTGGATAATGGACGCAGGAATGATGGCCGATATGGCCCTGGCCAGCGGCTGTGACGCTTCCGTTTACGAAGCCATGGTGACCGAAGCCAAAGAATATGTCGGCAAAAATTTCCTTGGCGATGACGGCATTTTCAAGACAGAAATCCTCAATACAATGCAAACCCCTGCCCTGTTCGCGCTTAAGCTCGGACTTGTTTCCGGTGACGCAAAGGCGGCCATGATCCAGCGCCTGAGGGAGAATTTCGAAGAGCACGAAGGTTGCCTGCAAACCGGCTTCCTGGGCACTTCCATCCTTATGCAAACGCTAACGGAAAACGGTATGGCCGATGTCGCCTACGAACTCCTCTTCCAGCGCAAAAACCCCAGCTGGCTGTATTCCGTGGACAACGGCGCAACCACCATCTGGGAACGCTGGAACAGCTACACTCTGGACAAGGGAATGGCTTCCAAAGGCATGAACAGCTTCAACCACTACGCCTACGGCTGCGTATGCGAATGGATTTGGGAAACAGTGGCGGGCATTGCCGCGGATCCCGCACAGCCCGGCTTCAGGCATATTATCATGAAGCCCGTCCCGGACAAGAGGCTGGGGCATGTGGATGCGCAGTACAATAGCGCCGCAGGCGTTATCAAGAGCTCCTGGAAGTATGAAGGTGATGTGTGCGTGTGGTCCTTCACAATTCCCGAAGGCGCAACTGCATCCGTAACGCTTCCCGGCGAAACCGAGGCCAAAGAATACGAGGCCGGATCATACACACTTAACATTTAATTGCCATGAAACGGATACTTCTTGCTTTTGCGGGCTTATGCCTTAGCGTATCGCTGCTCGCGCAGCAGCGCGAATACATCTGGCCCAAGTGTAAGATGCCGGATGCCAGCGACTCACAGATTGCAGCCATGACATCCGAGTCCAAACAGGACGGATTCAAGCCCGAAAAGCACCGTAGGCCGTTCCTGGAGTGGTTCGATGCCCCTGCAAACCCCAACGGTACCTGCATGATTCTCATCTCCGGAGGCGGATACAACAACACCTGCGACATGAGTCTCATCGAGCTCTGGCGCACGGAGCTTACTGCACGCGGCGTCCAGTGCGTCAGCCTGGTGTACCGTACCCCGCGTCCGGAAGGTCTGCCTTATTATCAGACGGCATGGGAAGACGGCCAGCGCGCCGTACGCCTGGTACGCAGCCAGGCCGCGAAACGCGGCTATGATCCGGAGAAGATCGGCGTCGTGGGCATGTCGGCCGGCGGCCATCTGAGCCTCCTTCTGGCTGCCAACTCGCTAACGCCCGCGTATGAGAGAATCGACAAAACCGACGATATTCCCTGCCACATCAATCTGGCAATCGTAAACGCCCCGGCGTACGTCACCACCGATGCCGATGAGTTCGGCACTCCTGCAACCCGTCAGGGGTACGGTGCCGATGTAAGCCTGAGCAGCGTTTTTTTGTTTGATGAGAAAACCTGCCCTATGAGCCTCCATCACGGCGGCATCGACAAGTATTCTCCCAACGGCTCCACGCTGGTTTACCGTCAGCTTCGCCGCATGGGAATTCCGGCCGAACTTCACCTGTATCCCAACAAGAAACACGGAGCATACGGCTTTGACAGGGCCATTGAGTTCATGACACAGATGGGCTTCCTGGGGCCGCTGGAGGAGGAAGTAAAGCTCACTTCACGGTTTACCGGCGATGAAGACAGGGCGGAGTATTATAAGGAAGAAATCTGGCCGGAGGGCCAGACGCCCTGCTTTCAGGAAGACCAGTGCGTTCCGTATATTGAATGGCACATTCCGGCGGTTCGAAAGACCGATGCAATCCAGATCATTTACTCGGGCGGAAGTTATAACAAGAATGATCCCGACGG
>JAGAAY010000114.1 GCA_017615065.1 Bacteroidales bacterium
AAGACGGACAAGCTCCTCAAGCTTACCATCGACACGGGCCTGGATACCCGTACAATCGTTTCCGGTATCGCAGAGTACTACAGCCCGGAAGACATGATTGGCAGGCAGATCTGCATTCTTGCAAACCTGGAGCCCAGGGTGATCCGCGGAATCGAATCCTGCGGAATGATACTGATGGCAAAGCAGGGCGACGGCAAAATGCGCCTCGTGAGCCCTGTGGAAGCCATCGCCAACGGCGCTGTGATAGGTTGACAAAAATGCGTATATTTGTAGGATAAAGCACAGGAGATGGGAATATTTGACAAAGGCGTACAGAAAACGAACATGAACTTCTTCCAGAGGCTCGGAAGGGCCATCGTGGGGAAGTCCAGGATCGATGACGATGTTCTGGACGCAGTGGAGGAAGCCCTTCTGGGCTCGGATATGGGCGTGGATACCACCCTCAAGATCATCGACAATATAGAGGACCGCGTAGAGCGCGACAAATATATGTCGATGGACGAGCTGGTGGATATAATCCGTGACGAAATCGCCAAACTCCTGGGAGAGGACGACGCTCCGGTGCAGCCATTCGACTTCAGCAAGAAACCATATATCGTGCTCGTGGTGGGCGTGAACGGCGTGGGCAAAACCACCACAATCGGCAAACTGGCCTCCATGCTGGTGGCCCAGGGCAAGAAGGTGGTGCTTGGCGCTGCCGATACTTTCCGCGCCGCGGCGGTGGAGCAGCTCACAATCTGGGCGGAGCGCACCGGTGCTGCCATCGTGAAGCAGCCAATGGGGGCGGATCCCGCATCCGTGGCCTTCGACACCGTTAAATCGGCAGTGGCAAAAGAGGCCGATGTCGTTCTCATCGACACGGCAGGGCGCCTTCACAACAGGGTGGACCTGATGAACGAACTCACCAAGATCCGCAACGTTATCAAGCGCATCGTGCCGGACGGCCCTCACGAGGTGCTGCTGGTGCTGGACGGCTCCACGGGGCAGAATGCCTTCATCCAGGCCCGGGAATTCTCCAAGGCTACGGATGTTACCTCGATGGCGGTAACCAAGCTGGACGGAAGCGCCAAGGGCGGTGTAGTGGTTGGGATCGTGGATCAGTTCAAGTTCCCCATCAAGTACATCGGCATAGGTGAAGGAGTGGACGATCTGAAGGTGTTCGACAAAAAGGAATTCGTATCAGATTTATTTAAAATAGAAGATATAAAATAGATTTCTCGACTTCGCTCGAAATGACAATTAATTATGAAACTCTCTTGTAATTGGCTTAAGGATTATCTGAAGGCGGACTTAACTCCGGAACAGGTAGCGGAAGCGATGACCTCCATCGGCATTGAAGTGGACTCCCTGGAAACGGCGGAGCAGATTCCCGGCGGTCTCGCGGGTGTGGTTGTCGCCCATGTGCTCACATGCGTCGAGCATCCGGATTCGGACCATCTCCATATCACCACTGTCGATGACGGCTCACCGGAGCCTGTGACCGTGGTTTGCGGCGCTCCCAACGTAGCTGCAGGGCAGAAGGTACTTTTTGCGCGCATCGGCACGGTCCTCCCCGGGGATTTCAAGATCAAGAAATCCAAGATCCGCGGAGTGGAATCGTTCGGCATGATATGCGCGGAGGACGAACTGGGCATCGGCACATCCCACGACGGCATCATGGTGCTCCCGGAGGATGCGGTTCCCGGCACTCCCGCCAAGGAATTCCTCGGCCTCAAGGAAGAGACCGTGATTGAATATGAGATTACGGCAAACCGTATCGACGCGGCTTCACACTGGGGCGTGGCAAGGGACCTGTACGCATATCTGCGCTCCAAGGACATCCCCTGCGAGCTCATAATGCCCAAGGTGGACGCTTTCAAGGAAGGCGACGGCGAATCCATCCCCGTGGAGGTGCTGGACACCGACGGTGCGCCCCGCTATACCGGCATCACCGTAAAGGGCGTAAAGGTTGGCCCTTCGCCTGAATGGCTGGCCGGCAAACTCCAGAGCATCGGCCTAAAGCCCATCAACAATGTGGTGGATGTGTCCAATTTCATCCTCTTCGAGCTCGGGCAGCCGCTGCATACCTTCGATGCCGACAAGATCCGCGGCGGAAAAGTTATCGTTCGCCGTGCCGCTGAAGGCGAGGTTATCAAGACCCTGGACGGCATTGATCGCAAGCTCAGCGGTCTGGATATGGTCATTGCCGATGCCCAGGGGCCGATGTGCATCGCCGGCGTATTCGGCGGAGAGGATTCCGGCGTGAGCGACTCCACCGTTGACGTATTCATCGAGGGCGCATACTTCGATCCCGTATCGGTGCGCCGCACGGCAAAATCCCAGCAGCTCTCCACAGACGCTTCCTTCCGTTTCGAGAGGGGTTGCGATCCGGAGATGGCGCTGTTTGCAGCAAAGCGCGCCGCTCTCCTCATTCAGGAGGTGGCCGGCGGCAAGGTAATCGGCAAGGTTCGCGAGGTTTATCCGAAGCCCATCGGCAGGAAGCAGATCGAACTGGATTATGGCAGGATGCAGCGCTTCATCGGCAAGGAGATTGGTGCCGCTACCATCGAAAAGATACTGGAAGGCCTTAATTATCAGTGGATTGAAAAGCGCGAAAACGGTGCTCTGGTGGCCGCTCCCACTTATATGGTGGACGTTACGCGTGAGTGCGACGTGGTGGAAGAGGTGCTACGTATCTACGGATACAACAACATCGACCTCCCGGACAGCCTGCACATGAGCGTGAATCCCAGCCCTTCACCGGAGCCCGAGGCAATCCGCAACAACATCTCCAACTTCCTGGCTTCCAACGGCTTCACGGAGACCATGAACAACTCCCTCACCAAGGAGGATTATTACAAGGGATTAACCACTTATCCCGCAGAGAATTGCGTCCACATCGTGAACCCGCTCAGCCAGGACCTCAATGTCCTGCGCCAGACGCTCATTCTCAACGGCCTTGAGGTGGTTGCATACAATATCAACAGGCAGGCTTCGTCGCTGCGCTTCTTCGAGTACGGCTCGGTATACCGCCGTCTGCCGGAACTTCCCGGGGAAACCCTGGAGGGCTATGAGGAGCACCAGAACTTTGCGCTGTTCATAACCGGCACGCCGGACAAGGCATGGCGCACAGGCACCCGCAAGTCGGATTTCTTCCAGCTGAAGGGTTATGTGGAGCTGCTCCTGGCACGCTACCGCATCGACATGTCCACCCTCGCGGTTCTTCCTGCACCTGCCGATATCTTCTCGGAGGGTATGGTCTACGGCCTGCCCGGCCGCGACGTCCAGCCGCTGCTCACCCTTGGTACGGTGAATCCCGCGCTGCTCAAGCGCTTCGGCATCAAGCAGCCGGTGTTCGCCGCCGAAATCAACTGGCAGAGGCTCTTCCAGCTGATCAAGCGCGACAAGTTCAACTTCACCGAACTGCCCCGCTTCCCTGAGGTCCGCCGCGACCTTGCCCTGCTGCTGGACGAAGGCGTAAGCTATGCGGATCTCCGCAAATCGGCCCTTCGCACCGGAAAGAAGCTTATCCGCAGCGTGTCCCTGTTCGACGTATACCGCGGCGACAAGATTCCCGAAGGCAAGAAGCAGTATGCACTTGGCTTCGTGCTGCAGGACCCGGAGAGGACCCTTACCGACATCGAGGTGGAAAACACCATGCAGAGGGTTCTGGACGGCTTTAAGAACGAATTCGGAGCAGTGTTGAGGTAATGCGGATCAAGCCCGGTCATATCGTCCCTCTCCTTCTTGCGCTGGCGCTCTTCGCTTCGTGCAGGAGGGCTAAGCTTATTCCCCGCAAGGAGCTAACTCAAATCGTGTATGAGATGCTCCTGCGCGACCAGCAGCTCAAGGTGGACAGGAGGTCAGCAGCCGTCCCCGATACCGTGCTGGTGTACGAGGGCATCTTCGAAGCGCACGGATACGATACCGACGACTATCTGTACAGCATAGAGCATTATCTGCGCGATCCGGAGCGTTTCTCCCGCGTTTTCCGCGATGTGAATACAAAGATGGAAAGGGAGAAGGCCCGCGTGGAAAGGGAAATTTCCAAGCGCGACTGGAGGCTCAAGTACACCGCCAAAGACTTTATGCCGGCCGATTCGGTCCTGAATATGATTTGTCCCGACAGCCTGTATCTCGGCAACCTGAAGTTTGCCAGGGATACCGTTACCGGAGATTTTAGATTTATGCCAGATGAATAGGATTGCCGCCAGATACGTATATACTTTGACTTCCCGCACTCCGATCGAGAACGGGTATGTGGAATTCGACGACAAGGGTGTGATCCTATCCGTGGGCAGGTGTGCCGATGTGGCGGCGGAGCCGTCCTTCTTCGACGGCGCCATCGTGCCGGGCTTTGTGAATGCGCACTGCCATGTGGAGCTGTCCTATCTTAAGGGCATGTTCCGCAAGGGCACCGGCATGGCGGGATTCATCGACCAGATAAACGAACTCCGCGACTTCAAGACGGCGGAGGAGAAAATGGCCGATATCCGGGCGGCGATGGATTTGCTCTGGAACCAGGGCGTCCAGGCAATGGCCGATATTTCCAATTGTGCCGATACTTTCCCGCTGAAGGTGCTTAGCCCCATGTACACGCGTACCTTTTTGGAGGTATTTGGCACCGAACCCAGGGACTGCAATGCGGTTATGGATTCCGTTACGAAGCTCCAGGAAGAGGCGCGCAGCTACGGCATTGATGCCGCTCCAACCCCTCACGCCTGCTATACGATGAGCCCGCAGCTGGTGAGCGCCGCAAGCGCCGCCGGCCTCAAATCCGGCTTCCTGTCATATCACAGCGAAGAATCCGACGAGGAGGAGCAGATGATTCGCAGCGGCAGCGGCCCCATGTGGGACAACCGTGTGCGGGCCGGCATGTCCACGCCGCCCGTAACGGGCCGGTCGTCGCTGGAATACTTTGTGGACAGGCTTCTGGAGGTGCATCCGGCACCGTTCCCGGAGCACATCCTTCTGGTTCACGAATGCTGTATGAGCGCGGAAGGGGCCCGGCTGGTGAAGTCCGTCATGAAGAATGCCTTCATCGCCCTGTGCCCTCTGTCCAATATCTTCATCCACAATACTCTCCCCCCTGTGCGCATGATGCGCGAGGAAGGACTGAACATCTGCATCGGCACGGATTCCCTCTCCTCCAACGACGATCTGAACATGGTGGACGAGATGCGCTGCCTGCAGGAGAATTTCCCGGAGCTGGATCTTGGAGAACTGCTGGAATGGGCATGCCTGAACGGCGCCCGGTTCCTGGGCAAGGACGATATAATCGGCACTATAGAAGAGGGCAAGTGCCCCGGACTGGTGCTTATCGAAGGACTTAATGGCCGCGGGCTCGGCAAAGAAAGCAAGTCAAGGAGGATATGTTAAGGGAAGACACTGTATTCGGCCCCATCTTTTCGCGGAGGCTTGGCTCTTCCCTGGGAATCAATCTTCTTCCCAGGAATGGCAAGCTGTGCAATTTCGACTGCATTTACTGCGAATGCGGCTGGAATCGCGACGGACAGGGCGACAGGGCCATTCCCAATGCCGATGACGTGCACCATGCGCTTGAAAGCAAGCTTCAGGCTTGCCAGGATGCAGGGACGCCCATCGACTCAATAACATTCTCCGGCGACGGCGAACCCACCCTTAATCCCTCCTTTGCGGAGATTGTGGACGTTACGCTCGCGCTGCGGGACAAGTATTATCCGAAGGCGAAAGTGTCTGTGCTGAGCAATGCTACAATGATTGGCCGAGAGGATGTGTTCAAGGCGCTGGGCAAGGTGGACAATCCCATCCTTAAGCTGGATGCGCCTACCACCGCCCAGGTGCGGATGATAAACAATCCCTCCGGAGCATACGAGGTGTCGGCGGTAGTTGAGGCGATGAAGCGTTTCGAAGGGGATTTCGTGCTGCAGACCATGTTCCTCAAGGCTCCGTCGTTCCGGAGCGGGGACTGGGTGGAAGGCTGGATGTCCCTGGTGCGTGAACTAAAGCCCCGGGAGATAATGGTTTATACTATCGACAGGCCTGTGCCGATGGCCGGACTGGAGAAATATACCGTGGAGGAAATGCGCGCCCTGGTGCAGCCTCTCATCGACGAAGGATATAATATACAAATAAAAGGATAACACTATGGAAGAACTTTTTACCAAGTACAGCTACACGCCCGACAAAGAGGCTATCGCAAAGCATCTTAACCTGCTTGCCTCCAATATCGAGCAGGTGGTTTCCGAGAAGGTCCTCAAGGAATGCTTCTCCATCATGGACCTCACCACGCTGAGCACCAAGGATACAGTGGCAAGCGTCAAGAAACTTGCCGACAAAGTGCCTGCGTTCAAGAAGACTTATCCCGACTGGCCGCTTCCCGCATCGGTGTGCGTATATCCCAATTTCGCTCCCGTCGTGAAACAGGCCCTGGAGGGCACTGACGTCCACGTTACAACCGTTGCCGGCTGCTTCCCCACGTCCCAGAGTTTTCTGGAGGTGAAGCTTCACGAGATTGAGATGGCAGTTCGCGGCGGTGCCGATGAAATCGACATCGTGCTGGCCCTGAACACTTTCCTGGCAGGGGATTTCTACACCGCAGGGCAGGAGATTCTGGAGAGCCGCAAACTCATCGACAAGGTTGCTTCGGAACTCGGCCGCAAGGTTGTGCTTAAGGTTATCCTGGAAACCGGCCTTCTCGTGAGCCACGAGGCCATTGCCAACGCATCCTTCCTGGCGATGGAGAACGGGGCCGATTTCATCAAGACATCCACCGGAAAGGTGGAGGTGAATGCCACTCCCGTAGCCGCGTACGTGATGTGCGAGTGCATTAAGAAATATTACGAGGCAACGGGCCGGAAGGTAGGTTTCAAGGCCGCCGGCGGCATTTCTTCCGCGATGGATGCCGTTTGCTACTATTCCATAGTTTCTTCCATACTGGGCCGTGAATGGCTGAACAAGGACCTCTTCCGCTTCGGCGTGAGCCGCCTTGCAAACCAGCTGCTCAGCGCAGTGGAACAGAAGACCGTTACATTCTTCTAGTTCCTTTTCCGTTTCCGGACTTTTCTTCAAAAACCGGTCTCCAGAGGCTCTGGAGGCCGGTTGTTTTTTATTTTGGCGTCAAAATGCCCGTTTTTGGGCGGTTTTTGGCGGCGGACGATGAAATTTTTCGGCCTTCTGCGGGCCTGCGTGGCCGATTTTGATTTTTTCTGTGGAATTGTTTTGCTTACACGGATAAGTATTTCCAGCTTTGCACAGGAATTATAAAGGAACCGATTATGAAAACCGAAAGATTGCTTTTAGCCGCGCTCCTGGTCCTTCTCTCCTGCGAGAGGGTGGATGTCCCGTCCGTTTCCGGGGACGATACTGTATATCACGGGCTTATAGAACTTGGGGAACGCCTTGAAGATCCATATTCAGTGGACAATATCACCAAGGCGCTGGAGAACCTGTATCCTTCAAAGGGGAGGGTGGAGATTGAGCCCACAGACCTGTACATGCGTTTTCTTCCGCAGACCGAGGATGAATACCGGCTTCTGGAATCGTCGGTGTCGATAATTTCGGACCATCCCCTGGACTACAGGATAGTGCGTGAAGGCGATTATTACCACGATCCGTCCCTTCCGGAAGGAGACATTACCTGGCAGTATGTGGTGGTGCCTAAAGATTACAAGGCTCCGTCCGGTTTGCGGTGCGAACTTATCGACAAATGCTATATTTCTGAGCACGATGCGGTTACAAGGGCGTCGGATATAGACTGGGCGGCAGTGGAAAGGGAGGCGTTCCGGATTACAGGGAACGAGTCCCTTCTGGAGCCGGAAACCAAGGCGGCGTCAGTGTGCCCTGCGGGGAGAATCACTGTAGTGGATCCCGTCCTTAACGAGGGCAAGCCCTTCGGAGTGGCGGAAGTGATGGTGGTGTGCAACAGCTTCGTGAAGTTCTCCAGCGCATATACCGACAGGGACGGCTATTATGAGATGCCGGTGTCGTTCTCTTCCGAACCGCGCTACCGGCTTGTGTTCAAAAACCGCAAGGGGTTCAGTCTGGGGCTCAATCTGGTGCTCCTGCCAGCGTCGATATCGACCTTGGGGAAAGGCTCGCCGGAAGGAAAGGACGCCTGCGTTATGCCATCGGACGATGGCGGGCTGTATCGCCGCTGCGTGGTGAACAACTCGGCCTATGATTATTACTCGCGGTGCGTGGGGACGGATCTGGACATTCCCGCCCCGCCCAGGAATCTCTCCATCTGGATTCTGGGAGAGATTAAAGGCGGCAGCGCGGCAATGCTTCATCAGGGCGTATTCACCGACCTTGGACAGCTTTCGGAAAAATACGGCAAGTATGCCGATCTGCTGAATATCTTCCTCCCGGATATCACCATCGGCTGCGGCGATATCAAGGATTACAATTCCATATATGCCCTTACCGTGCACGAACTGGCGCATGCAAGCCATTATATGTCGGCCGGGAAAGAGTACTGGCAGGAATACATTAAATATATATTGCGCTCATTCGTGTATGAGAACGGCTCGGCGTACGGGAACGGGCACGGCGAAGGTGCCGGCTATTGCGAAGTGGGGGAGATGTGGGCCTATTTCATGGAAAGCGCCCTGTTCAGGGACCGTTATGGCGGCTCCATGCCGGACGTGGGCACCTCATACTGGTTCCGGCCCCAGATACTCCGCTACCTGTACGAGAGGGGAATGACGCGAGGAGAAATGTTCAAGGCGCTCAAGCCGTCGGTAACATCGGCCGAAGACCTGGAGGATGAGCTGATAACGCTATATCCTGAAAGGGAAACGCAGATAAGACAAGTGTTTAACAGATATGCACGCAGTTAAAAGGCTGTTCCCGGTCTTCCTTTTAATACCTTGCCTCTCATGTTCTTTCGTCAAGGAGGACCGGGAATTATGCCCCTGCAATCTTACCATTGAAGTCGCCGGAGCTCCGGGGCCGGTAAGGCTGCTTGTTGAAGGGCCTTCGTTTGAGAGGGATTCAACCGTGGCCGGGGACACCTCGGTCACCTGGCGGGTGCCGCGTCCGGATGTGAGGATTACTGCGGTTTGCGGTGCCGAGTGGAATAGGGGAGTGGTGATTGCCGATGGGTGCGAGTGCCCGCCGCTGTACCTTGGGGTGGGTCGTGTAGAAACCAATTCGGAGAATGCCACGTGCGTGCCTCCGTTAAATAAGGCGTATTGCCAGATTGATATGCAGTTTAAGTGTCCCGCAGGCTGGAAACCCCTGCCGGTAGCCGTAACGGGGAATATCTGCGGCTACTCGGCATCGGGCAATCCGGCCCCGGGTGCGTTCAGATGCGAAGCGGAGCCCTCCGGCGTCACGGGCCGGTGCCGCTTCCGCATCCCGCGCCAGCGGGACGCTTCCCTGCTGCTTACAATCGGCTCCTCGTGGACTTTCGCCCTTGGGGAATACCTGCGCCAAACCGGCTACAACTGGAACGAACCGGACCTTCAGGACGTGCAGCTGGACATCGACATATCCCTTACCGACATCACCTTCCGCTCCGCCTCCTGGACGCATACGGAAAAGCTGTGGTTCCTGATTTGAAAAAAATTTGCGGAATCAAAATTTCTTTGTACCTTTGCATCCCCCAAGAGCGCGAGTGGCGGAATTGGTAGACGCGCTACTCTCAGGAGGTAGTGTCCATTGGACGTGTCGGTTCGACTCCGGTCTCGCGCACTGAAAAAAGCATCACAGGAAACTGCGATGCTTTTTTTGTGTTACCTGAAGAACCTCATTGAGCGGAGGAGGTAGAGGACGGGGAAGATTTCAAGGCGGCCGATGAGCATTTCGGCCATGCTGGTGATTTTGAGGAGGCCGGGGAGGTTGGCGTAGTTGGCCATGGAGCCTACGTCGCCGAAGCCGGGGCCGACGTTGCCGATGCAGGCGATGGAGGCGGTGACGCCGGTGATGAAGTCCAGCCCGCCGGCAATGTTTATCGCGGCGAAGAGAACCATTATAAGAAGGTAGCAGATGATGTATCCGTAGGCGTCGCTTACCTGCGATTCGGAGCGGATCCGGCCATCGACATGAACGGCTTTGATGGTATTGGGCGATACGGCCAGCACAACTTTGTTCCTGACGCCCTTGGCGGCGAGCACGGCCCTGTCGATTTTGATGCCGCCCGATGTGGAGCCGGAGCAGCCGCAGACGAATGAACACATAACGAGCAATGCCATGCTGAGCTGCGGCCAGGCGGTTGTGTCCTGCGTTGCAAAACCAGTTGTGGTGGAGATTGATGCCACCTGGAATGCGGCATCCCTCAGCGCGTCACCGAAGGAATGGTAGTGCCCGTTGATCATCAGGTCGCCCGTGATGAGGATTGTGGCTGCGGCAAGCAGGAGCAGGAATACTCTTATGTTTTCCGATTTCAGGAAATACCGCGGCTTACCCCTGAGGAAGGCCAGGAAAAGGATGCCGAAGTTGATGCCTGCGGCGATCATGGCTATGGTAAGGACGATTTCGGCAGCAGGATTGGCGTAAAATGCGATGCTGGTATTGCGCACGCAGAAGCCGCAGGTGCTGCAGGCCGACATGGCGTTGGTGAGGGAGTCGAACCAGCCCAGGCCGGTAAACCTGAGTGCGATGAATGTGACGGCCGTGAGCGCGATATATGTGGCAAGGATGTGTTTTGCGAAGCTGTCGCTCCTCTCTCCCGAGAAAGTCTGCCTGGCAACATTGGAAATTTCGGCGCCGGACAGCGTGGACTTGTCGATTCTTCCCCTTATGAGCATCGAGAACAGGGTTACTATGCCGATTCCGCCAACCCAGGACGTGGAAATGCGCCAGAGCAGCAAACCGCGGGGAAGAGCTTCGATGTCGTTGAGGATGGATGCTCCGGTGGTTGTAAATCCGGAAACGCTTTCGAATAAGGCGTTCAGTATTGAGAACTCCTCTCCGTACATAAGGAACGGAAGCATCCCGAACAGGCAAGCGGCAAGCCATGCGATGACGACTATGCAGTTGCCCTCACGGAAACTTAGAGAATGATGGCCTTTCCGAACAAATATGAGTGGGAAGAAACCCGTGGTGCCCGTAATAAAGGCGGAATAAAACAGCGGAACCCTGCTCACGTCGCCCGGGGTACAGCATGCCACTATGCCGGAAAGGGCCATCAAAGCGGCCACCAGCAGCAGCGAGATGCCTATATACCATGTTATTATTCTCCAGTTCACAGGTTGCAGTTTTATTTGACGGTGCAAAGATATTTGCCGAAATTGCATTTATCAATACAATTATTTCTATCTTTGCATTGATAAAATCAATCGACATGACCTTATTGCAGTTGAAATACATAGTCGCCATCGACCGTTACGGCCATTTCGGCAAGGCGGCGGAGGCCTGCGGGCTCACGCAATCGACACTCAGCCTGATGGTTAAGAAACTGGAGGAGGAACTGGACGTTCGCATATTCGACAGGGAGGCGCACCCGGTAACAGCTACCGGAGTCGGCAGAAAAATAATCGACCAGGCAAAGGTTGTCCTTTATAATGCCGATCAGATTGCCGAACTCACGCTTTCGGAGAAGGAGATTGTTTCCGGGCCGCTGAAGATTGGCCTGATTTCCACGGTGGCACCTGTCCTTATGCCCGGGCTTTTCAAATACATCGGCAATAAATATCCTTCCATAGTACTGCAGGCGGAAGAAATGCTCTCGGACAGCATCAAGGACAGGCTCAGGAAGGCGGAAGTGGATATGGGCATCGTTGCCGGGCCGGTGAGTGATCCGGATCTGCTGGAGATTCCGCTGTATCACGAGAGATTCTATGCCTATGTTTCCTCTAAACATCCCGCGTACGCGCAGGAGAGCATACGCGTAGAGAACCTCTACGGGCAGCCCATATGGGTTATCAAAGACGGCCTGAGGCAGATAGATCCGGCAGAACTCAAAAACGGGGAAGCCATAACGTATGACAGGTTCTTCGAAGGCGGCCGTGTGGGACTGCTGATCCAGATAGTGAACGACAACGGCGGAATCACCATCGTCCCTGAAACTCATATAAACCTTCTCCTGTACAGCCAGCAGTCGGCCCTGCGCCCCATCGTGGAGCCTGAACTCCGCCGTACCGTGTCGCTTGTGGTGAGAATGGACTACATCCACCAGGCAAAGCTCAATGCCGTGGTGGATGCAGTGAAGAGTATTATTCCAGGGGCGCTTCTGGAAAATATCGTCCGTGTGGGAGCGCTGAAGATTTAAGGGTCGACGTAGGTAACATAGCTGCCACGGGTACATTTCCACCGGCCGTCATTGAGCAGCCTAATATCATCGCCATAGACGCCGGAGAGTTGGTCGCCGTCGCTGTCATAGACATACTCGTACCGGCCGTGGATGACGCCCCAGCAGCCATTTGAATAGATGTAGGGCGATTTGTCGGAATAGAAATTCAACTTGCGGCCGCTGCAGTGATAAACGTCCCAGTAACCGGAACAGCGTTCCACCGCTACATAACCCCACGGGTAGTACAGAATCTGCTTTCCGTAGATGCCGCTCACAAGGTCGCCGTCAGGATCGGCAAGATACCAGGTACCGCTGCGCTTGACGCGGTAGTAGCCATTGTAAAGCAGGTTGATTTCATCACCGTACAGTATGGTGTAACCGTCCCGTTTGACGTAGACGGTCCTGCCATTGAGGCGGACTGTGCATCCGTTTCTCAAATCCTGATAATCCTCGGTGCAGTACTCAGGCTTACGGGTGGTTACCTCGTTGCCTGAATCCTCGAACCACAGATTGTATTTATCCGAAACCAGATATTGCCCATACACGGCCGTCCAGGCCATCAGGGCTGCGAACAAAGATATAATGCGTTTCATAAGGCTTAGATTTTTTATTGAAAGCCGATTACGAATATTGTGCCAATGCCCGCTGCCGGATATCAGGTCGAACGACTCAGTTTTATCTTATTTGGCCAAAACTGATAATAATTCATGGCGTACGGCCAAATAACAACATTAAATTTGGCCATAACGAATCTTTTTTATACATTTGTGGCCAAATAAAGACCACTATGATTGGACGGAAAAGAGAATTTGAACTTCTTCAAGAGGCCATTGAGAAACCACGGGCACAGTTTATTACGATATATGGAAGAAGGCGGGTCGGAAAGACATTCCTTGTAAACGAGTTCTTCCAGAATCAGTATGCATTCAAGCATACGGCCGTCTCTCCTTTTGATATCAAGAAAATAAAGTATAAACGCAATATACTGAAACTACAGCTTCAAGAGTTTCATTATTCTCTCCGAAATTACGGTCTTTCCCCCGAAGAGCCCGTTCCCACAAACTGGTCCACTGCATTCCATCTACTACAAAGCATACTTGAGAGCAAGGATAATGGCAGCAGCCTTGTTATCTTTATTGATGAGTTACCATGGATGGACACGCCACGATCGAATTTCCTGTCGGCATTTGAGCATTTTGCCAATGATTGGGTATTGGCCCGAAAGAATGCGCGGCTGGTCGTGTGCGGCAGTGCTACATCTTGGATTCTTGATAAGCTATTGAACAATCAAGGTGGCCTTTACGGAAGGGTAACGCTTCCAATGTATATCGAACCTTTTACGCTGAAAGAGTGTCGGGAGTTCTTTCACGAAGGCGGATATGCGATGGATGAGTATGATATTGTTCAGGCATATATGGCATTCGGAGGCATTCCCTATTATTTGGATCTATTCAGCCGTGGGTTAAGCGTTCCTCAGAACTTCGACGCTATCCTCTACGGCCGCAAAGCACCGCTTCGCGAAGAGTTCGACAAACTCTTTTCTTCTCAGTTTGCCAATCCTGATGAATTGCAGAAGATTGTGACTATTCTCGGGGGGAAAAGATCGGGATATACCCGGGAAGAGATTGCATCCAAGGGTGAATATACCTCAGGCGGCGGTCTCACAAGAATACTGAAGGCACTGACAAACAGTGCATTAATAACACCATATGTCCCGTTTGGAGAAGAACTGACAAAGTACAGGCTTACCGATCAGTTCTGTGTCTTTTACCTAAAACACGTAAAAGATAATCAGGACGCGACGACCTACTGGCAATCATTGTACAACTCTCCTGCCGCTTATTCTTGGGCAGGACACGCTTTTGAGGACGTTTGTTTCGCTCACATCCGGCAAATAAAAAAGGCTTTGGGTATTGGAGATGTCATCACGCGTGAATCCTCCTGGATTGTTCCGGGGACCGAAAATGCAAGGGGAATGCAGATAGATCTCGTTATTGACCGGGATGACCGCAAGGTCTGTCTCTGCGAGATGAAATTCCGTCAGGGCCCTTTTGCTGTCGATCACGATTATTCCATAAAGATTCAAGACCGGATTAACCGTACAATGGAGATTACCAAACATAAAAAACCTGTCATTTCGGTGCTGATTACCACCTATGGTCTTCACCGGAATGAGTATGCTGGAAAATTCCAAAAAGTTATTACAATGGATGACCTGTTTGAATAATCTATTAGAGTAACTTTGGCGACAAATAATTATATTTGTCTTTTGAAACCACTCATATACATATAACAATGAAACAGTATATTATTGCTTTTATTGCCTTTATCGGACTTTCGCTAAGCGCAAGTGCACAGGCGGGATCGGGGGCAGTTCTCAGTAATGAGATTAAACTATTCGAATTTCCGCTTAATGCCACGCGCATTGAGGCCGGATTCAATTTCGGGCAGGTCGCGTCTTTCTCGGATTACGCGCGCTTCACATTCGGAGCGAACGTAATGATAGCAGGTGTATATCTGGATTTTATGTCGGCTGATCCGCAGCACAAATACGGCCCTACAAGCGATACCAAGTGGGATGACAACAGGGCATTCTGTATCAACGCCGGGTATCAGATCCCGATACTCAAATGGCTGCGCGTGATGCCGCTCGTGGGCTATGCCCAGACAAACGACGGAATAACTGATGCATCGGAGACTTATTGGGATTACGATGAAGATGGCGGCAGTTCCACCTATCACCCGTATAAGGTTACTCCCGGAAGCCGTCTGCATTACTTCAACTACGGCGGAGGTCTGTCCATTCAGCCGTGCAAATGGTTCAGCATTAATCTTATAGGTACACGGCATGCCCTCTATGGTGGCATAGGCGTTAATCTCCTTGAAATAGCCAGGCTAAGACAGTAATGAAGCGTTTTTATATTCTTATATCTTTGCCATTGCTGTGGTCCTGCGCCAATTTGGACTACGACATCAGCAACGGCATCGACAATGAATTTACCCTGTTCTCGGAAGAGATAAGCGTTCCCATCGCCGACATCGGCCCGCTTTCGCCCAAACAGCTTCTTGGCGATACCGATCTGGGAAGTGCCCTGGGCGGCCTTTTCAAGGAAGACGGAGAGGGGTATCTTGTTGCGGAAAAGGAAGAAACCATCTGCAGCAATCCGGTCTATCTCCTGTATTTGGGATCGCTTGACCCGACCAAGCCCATGGACGCCAACATCGACGATTTCAACGGCAATCCGGGCGCATCTACGGAAGGTCCTGCCGGCATAGGGCTCATTCCGGCCATACAGGATTTTTCCCTCTTCGCGACGAATCCACTGACGGAGGGAATGTCCGTATCCGGAAAGCTAACGCTGTCCACTCTCCCCACTGAGGTGTTTGACAAGGTGCCGGTGGACGCCGGGGCCAAGGATTTTGAACTGTTCCATAAGACGTTTGACGGCCAGAACATCATAGACGCCTTCTCGTTAGTGAACATGGTCCTGCACCTTCCGGCATCATTACTGGAGAAGGACCCGCTCAGCGGATTCAGCTCAATCGAGCTGGGATACCGCTACAAGGCGCAGCTTGCGTTGGGGTCAGACTTCCCGAATACTATTCCCATTCCTATCAATGACGTGGATCTCCCTATTGGGCAGTACCGGGTAAAGGACGTGCTTCTTTCCACGGAAGTTTCAAACGAGATTCCCGTCACACTGGTCCTGGAGAGCGTCGATGTAATGGTAAAGGAAACGGATGACGAAGGAAATGAGAAGACTGTCGTCAGCAATAACGTCATCATTACGCCGGGGCTCACAGTTGCCTCTGGTTGCAGCGGCGCCCCGGTGGTTTCACCTCTTGCTATCCGCATCAAAGCCAAGGAGGGAACGCTTCCGGATATTGCCGGCCTTCAGCTGAACCTCTTTGTCAAAACGCCCACGGGTGAAGGAGACAAGCGTCTGAATATGAACCAGTCCATCCGTTTCAACAACCTCCGCGCAACGGTTTCCGGCGGAATTACATTCCAGGGCCTATGAAAAAGAGAGCAATCCTTTTCCTGGCAGCGCTTGCCATAGGCATCGGCGCCTGGGCCCAGAATCCGGCAGAGAATGCATCTCTGGAGAGCGGATACGTACGTGTGGGAGAAATACAAAGCATCAGCCGCAATAATGTAGGAGCATCTTCTTTCCTCTTCCCTTCCGGCGACAAACTTGTGACCGGTCTTCATTCCTCCATATCTGATGAGGAGTTCCTGGGCGGTCTCAAGGCTGTGAACAGTTTATACAGCCAGATCGATTATAACCTTGTTTCCTACGGTTGGAAAGGCGCCCGCGGATTCCACACTCTGGAGATCGGCGCCAAGGTTAACTACGGTCTTTCCGTTCCAAAGGAAATATTCCAGATCCTGAAGACGGGAACGGCACAGTCTCCGTACGACCTATCTTCCCTCAGGGCATTCGGGAATGTTTACGGAGAGATTGCCTACGGCTACTCTCTTCCGCTGGGTGACAATTTTTCCGTCGGCGGCAGGGTCAAACTGTTGGCCGGCCTCAACAGTGCGGACGTACTTACCAGGAGGCTCAACCTCACAACCACAGAGGATCAGTACATCATCGACCTGGATGCCGATATCGACCTGACCAACCGCGACAAGAAAGCGGGTACCGATGACGAAGGGTATCTGGATTATTCCAGTTTCTCCGGGAAAGGAAAACTGGGCGTTCCCACCGGAGGCGGCCTTGCGATGGACCTGGGACTCGTCTGGAAACCTTTCGACGGCTTCACCCTGTCGGCATCGGTCCTTGATATCGGCGGCATTCTCTGGTACTACGGGAATGCCGGTACTTCGTCCGGTTCTTACACCTTTGAGGGCTTGAAAGACCTTACCACAGAGGAAATGGAGCAGGACAAGATAATGGCCAAAATCAATGAGGTAGGGCAGGAAATCCTGGCCGTGGTGAAACCAAAAGCTGTGGATGGCCGATTCAAGTTTAAAGCCCTCCCACTGAACGCCAATATGAATGCCAGCTATGAGATGCCCTTCTGGAGGAATCTTTCCGTAGACGCTTCCGGACTCTATACTGGATACTCATTCTGCGCTCCTTATTGGGAAGCGCGCGGCGGCCTGTCCCTGAATTTCCCGGGTATTGCCCATCTTGGGCTCAGCGCCGGAGGCGGAGCCTACGGATTTGTTTACGGAGCTAAAGGAAGCGTGGAATTCCAGTCGTTCAGGCTGTATGCCGCTTATGAAAACGGCATCGGCGGGGTCATTCCCTATGAAGATATCCCTCTTAAGGCAAACAACAATTGTCTTCTCATCGGTTTACTATATTTGATCAAATGATGCAAGAACTTGACCCTCACGCGCAGGAGTTGCTTGCGCAATATCGGTCCTTTCTGCCGGTATTTACCCGGATGGCGGATGTGATTCCTGAAAGGTTGAAGGGATTCTTTGCCGATGCCGGCATCATTGTGGCCGCAGTGGAGCATCGCGTAAAGACGGAAGGGTCCCTTGCCGGAAAGCTCATGCTGAAAGGCGGAAAATACAAGGATATCTTTGACATTACGGACCTTGTGGGCATCCGCGTCATCACTTTCTATATTGACGATGTGGACAAGGTGGCCTCCGTGCTTGAGAGGCTGTTCGAGATTGACTGGGCAAATTCCATCGACAAGCGCAAGGCCCACGAAATCGACAGTTTCGGCTATCTTTCACTGCATTATATCTGCCGGATTCCGGAATCGGCATACTCCGATCCGGAACATCAGGAGCTTAACAAAATCCGCTTTGAGGTGCAGATGCGCACGGTACTGCAGCACGCCTGGGCCAATATGAATCACGATACCGGTTACAAGAGTGGAGTGGAGATTCCCAAGGTTTATCTGCGGAATCTGAGCCGTTTGGCGGGCATGCTGGAGTTGGTGGACGATGAATTCAGCCGCATCCGCCGGGAGCACACGGACTACCGCCGCAATGTGCAGAAGCTGGTGGCTTCAGGAAATCTGGAAGAGGTCCTGCTGGACGGTGATTCCTTCAAGAGTTACCTCAATATCGGCCCCTTCGACCGTCTTAGCAAACGAATTGCATCCATCAACCAGGCAGAAATCCAGCCCGTGGATCTGAACAATTTCCTGCCTCTGTTCAAGGCAATGGGGTTCAAGACTCTTGGCGATATTGCCTCGCTTGTGAAAGACTATTCCGATGCTGCCTACCAGATCGCCTGCTTCCAGATGGGGGTTACGGATTTGGATATAGTTTCATCTTCCGTGGCGCCTCAGAACCTGTGCACGGCATACATCCTCAGGAATGGAGGAGGACGCGCAGGACTCAAATTGATGCTGGATACCCTAAACGGGCCGTCGGACAGTAATGAATTCATGGCTGATTACCTTCTGGAGCAGTCCAAAGACCTTCCTTTTATGAATAAATAAACATGGCAAACAAACCTTTAGATACTGCGGTTTTGGACCGCGCCATCATCTTTGCGGTCAAGGCCCACGCCGGCACCGAGCGCCGGGGCAAGGGGTATCCATATATTGTTCACCCTCTGGAGGCTGTGGAAATCGTAGCCACAATGACAAAGGATCAGGAACTCCTGGCCGCTGCCGCCTTGCACGATACTGTGGAAGACACCGATGTGACGGTGGAGCAGATACGGGAAGAATTCGGAGACCGCGTGGCGGCTCTTGTGGCTGCCGAGAGTGACGAGATGCCGGAAGGTGTATCAGAGGAGGACAGCTGGCACAGCCGCAAACAGGCGGCCATCGACCGGCTTTCAAAAGCCAGCCTCGAAGCAAAGATGGTTGCACTCGGCGACAAACTTTCCAACATGAGAGCCATTGCCCGCGACTATGCAGTTCAGGGTGACAAGCTTTGGAATCTCTTCCACGCCAAGGACCCCAAGGACCACGAATGGCATTACAGAGGTCTTGCCGGCGCCCTAAGGGAACTGGAAGGCACCTTTGCTTATAAAGAGTTTGAAAATCTTATAAATCAAGTATTTGCATAATGGAAGCCATTAAAATTTCGCTCGACGATTACGTCCTTTCCGGAGGCGGTTTCAACGGAGAGAGTTATGACTACAAGGCCGACCCTTCGGTAATGCTCAAACTCTATTTCCCCGGCAAGATACAGCAGCCCCTTGACGAGATGAACCTTGCCCGCAAGGTATATGAGATGGGCATTCCTACCCCGGAACCCGGTGAGTATGTGGTGACTGAAGACGGCCGGTACGGCATCCGCTTCAAGCGTATCCTTGGCAAGAAGTCTTATTCTCGCGCTACCGGTGACGAGCCCGAAAAAGTGGCACAGTATGCCGCAGAATTCGCCGGAATGTGTAAGCAACTGCACTCTACGCATGTTGACACCACACAGTTCGAGAATGTGAAAGACCGTTACTATCGGCTTCTGGCAGAGAATCCGTTCTTTACTTCAGCCGAGAAGGACAAGTTAACGCGCTTTATCGCAGATACTCCGGATGAGGATACTGCCGTCCACGGCGATCTCCAGTACAGTAACGCCATCTTCGTGGGAGACAAGCGATATTTCATCGACCTTGGTGATTTCTGCTGGGGAAATCATCTCTTCGACATCGGCCAGGTATATCTCTGCTGCTATCTCAGCGGCGAAGAGTTCATCAGCGAAACCTTCCATATGCCAAAATCTCTGGCCATGAAGTTCTGGGACTGCTTTGCTCCGGTGTATTTCGGCGAAGGCGTTCCTCTGAAGGAGATTGAAGAAATGGTGCGTCCGTATGCGGGACTCAAGACCCTCATCATCGAACGTGACAGCAAGTGCCCGATGCCCGAATTCCGCGCAGCGCTCAGCACCATCCTATGAAGAAGTTAAGGAACCTCAAAGCACTTTTGCTTGTATTTGTGGCCGCCGTTGCACTGGAGGCCACGGCACTTGTGCAGTTCTACTTCTCCCAGAATGGTCTCCGGGAAGAGGCCAAACTCCGTGCGGAGGGCCAGCTTGAGGCTACCCGATATGAGATAATGGACATTATCGACCAGGCCGAAGCCGCAGTGCGAAACAGCGTATGGATTGCACAATGGTGCCTGGATTACCCGGACAGCCTTCAGCGCGTGTGCCAGCGTATCGTAGCCGATAACCCGGTTGTAGCAGGCTCCACCATAGCTCTTGTCCCCGGTTATATTAAAAACAGGCCATTGTTTTCCCCGTATGTCTGCAGGGATGGAGACGGTTCTCTGAAGGTGCTTTCACTTGCAACTGAGCAGTACGATTATCCGTCTCAGGAGTGGTTTGCGCGGCCTCTGGAACTTGGCGAAGGCTACTGGTCTGAACCGTATGTGGATGAAGGAGGCGGCGAGATGCTCATGACCACCTACTCCCTTCCCATCCGCGACTCAAAGGGCGTTCAGGCGGCTGTAATTACTGCCGACATCTCTCTGGAGTGGCTTAAAGAGCTCATGGGGCGGATGAATGTATATCCGAACGCATATTGTACTGTGGGCAGCCGCGAAGGACACGTTATGGTAAGCCCTCCCGAGAAGCAAGATCCTAAGACTCTTGTCTTTAACACTATGGTAGATCGCACCGGATGGACCATATCGCTGGTCATTCCTGAAAGTGACATCTTTGGTGTACTGAGGCGCGTGGGATCAATAGTCGGCATACTTCAGTTGCTCGGCCTTCTGATAATCATCCTCATGCTGCAGTCGTTTGTCAGGGGCGAGCGCCGTTACCGCGAACTGGACAAGCAGCGCGAGAGGATTTCCGGAGAGCTGCAGATTGCGACCGGTATTCAAATGTCGATGGTTCCAAAGACCTTCCCTCCATTCCCGGAGAGGCACGACCTTGATATGGCCGCCACCATCGTCCCGGCAAAGGAAGTGGGTGGAGACCTGTATGACTTCTTCATCCGCGACGAGAAGCTCTTTTTCTGCGTTGGCGATGTGAGCGGCAAAGGTATCCCGGCTGCACTTGTGATGGCTGTCACACGTACCACTTTCCGCAACCTATCGGCCCATGAGGACAGCCCCGGCCGGATAGTCAGGGCGATGAACGACAGCCTGTCGGCAATGAACGAAAGCAATATGTTCGTCACCTTCTTCTGCGGCGTGCTGGATCTGGCTAACGGGCAACTGCGCTACTGCAATGCCGGTCACAATCCTCCGATGTCCCTCACGGATTCGATTCGTCCTCTGCCGGTAGTTCCAAATCTGCCGCTTGGTATTATGGGAGGATTCGAGTTCCAGGAGCAGGAGATGCCTTTCCGCTACGATGATGCCATTTTCCTATATACCGATGGCCTTACCGAGGCGGAGAACTCCGCTCACGAGCAGTTTGGCGAAGCCAGGATGGATGACGCCCTGCATGGCCGCAAGAGCGCCCAGGGGCATTTGGAGAACATTAAGAAGAGAGTGGCCGATTTTGTTGGAGACGCCCCCCAGAGCGACGACCTTACCATCCTCTTCATCCATTATGTACCATCTTCCCGCCGCCTTGTCCTGAGCAACAGTATCGACCAGGTTTCCCTGCTTCCGGCCTTTGTGGAAGATGCGGTAAAGGCGTCCAAACTGGAACCGGAGACGGCAGACAGTCTGAATCTTGCCCTTGAGGAGGCGGTGGTCAATGTTATTAATTACGCATATCCTGAAGGAACAGTCGGAGAAGTCATCATCGACGCGGCCACCACAGAAACCGCCCTTACATTCACTATTACCGATAGCGGTAAACCGTTTGATCCAACAGCCCGTGAAGAAGTGGACATAAACGCCAGTGTGGAAGAAAGGCCCGTGGGTGGTTTGGGAATCCATCTGGTCCGCCGGATTATGGACGATGTGAGGTATGAGCGCAGAGGCGAAAAGAATGTTTTGATATTAACTAAAAAGTATTGATAAATGGAAGTAAAGATTACACGAGGAAACGGCGAAGTAACGGCACAGCTGATCGGCCGCCTGGATACGCCGGCATCTTTGGAGATTGCACCGCAGATGAACGCTCTTGCCGATGAGGCCGATGGCACCATCATTCTGGACTGCACGCAGCTGGCCTATATCTCCAGTTCCGGTCTGAGAATCTTCATCACCCTCCGCAAAGCAGCCGCGGCAAAGGGCGGCAAGGTCATCGTCCGGGGTATTTCCAACGAAATCCGCAGCGTCTTTATGATGACCGGCTTCCTGAATCTGTTCGAAATACAATAGTATGAAACGATTCGTATCTTCTCTTCTTTGTGGTGTATTGTGCCTTTATGCGGCCTATGCCCAGGAGTATGAACCCTATATTCCTGAGGAACAGATGCCGGATATAGTGCAATGTATTCCGGCCCCTCCAACCCGGAAAAGCGCCGAGTTCAAATATGACGTCATCCGATACAAGTGGGGCAAACGGCAGCGCAAGGACCCTGCACGCCTGGAGATGGCCGTCCGGGATGCCATCTGGTGCTTGGATACCACGATTGTGATTATGGAAGAGCCTTTCGGCCTCAAGATTTCCAAAGAGGACACTCCGGCCATCTATGAAGTGCTGACAAGGGGGATCACCACCATCGAGAACATCCGTTACAAACCCAAGGCGCATTACTTCCGCATCCGGCCCTTCGCCTATTATAAGGAACATTCCATCTTTCCTCAGGACGATGAATGGCTTGCCACCGAAGGCTCGTACCCTTCCGGGCACACCATCAGGGCATGGGCATGCGCCCTTTTGATGGCCGAGATCAATCCCTCATGTGCCGAGGCTGTATTCGCCAGGGCGTGGGCCTCGGGAGAGAGCCGTGTCATCTCCGGTTGCCACTGGCAGAGTGATGTGGATGCCAGCCGTCCAGTTGCCAGCATCGGCCATGCACGCCTTCAGACCAGTCCGGAATTCCGCGCCCAGATGGCTCTGGCGCAGGAGGAATTCCGCCGCCTGGTATCCCCGGACCAGGGAGGACGTGAGCACTTTGTCAAGATTACCGATGTCGTTCCGGACGTGATTTTGGAGATACGCTATTACAGCACCCACAACTTCGTGGGCCGGCGAATCGACGGCTATCTGGCACCGACGGCCTTGCTAACCCGGCAGGCGGCCGACAGCCTGAAGGCAGTTAGCGATGACGTGATGAGGCTTGGCTATCGGCTCAAGATTTACGATGCCTACCGGCCCCAGTGCGCCGTTGACCACTTTGTCCGCTGGGCTACCGATGTGGCCGATACCACAATGCGTCGCTATTTTTATCCTGACGTGGACAAAAGCCGCCTCTTCGAGCTGGACTACATTTATGAGAAATCCGGCCATACACGCGGATCTACAGTGGATCTGACACTTTTTGACATGGCGATAGAGAAAGATGTCGATATGGGCGGCACCTTCGACTGGTTCGGCGAAGAAAGCCATCCGGACTACACAGGAATCACGCCCGAGCAATATGCCAACCGCATGATTCTCCGCGACGCCATGCTCCGCCACGGTTTCAAGCCCCTCGACAGCGAATGGTGGCACTTCACCCTCAAGAACGAGCCCTTCCCGTATACCTACTTCACTTTCCCGGTGTGGTAGCGAAAATACGTTTCGCCGGATTTCACCTGAATCTTTTTACCGTTTAGAATGAGGGTGTAGGGCTTGTTGGACGTGATACTTACTTTTCCGTTGTCATAGATGAGATCGGTCTCGATGTCGCCGAAGCGAAGGCGTTTCAGACCGATTTCTCCGTCATACAGGATGTCCCATCGCACCAGTCTTTTGTCGGCATCGACTTCGCGTATGCCGATGACGTTTTCGATAAAAAGGGAGATGGGGCCGAGGGCCGACCATCCGCAGAAATCCTTCCGGACCAGATTGCCTTTCTTATCCAGTGCCGGTTTGTCGGCCGACGGGTCGTAGCATTCCCAAATGGTATGCGGTTCGAAATCCTTGTAGACTGCCAGCATCTGGCGGAGCAGTTTTGCTGAGGTTTCATCTGCCGCCTGCTGAAGGCCGGAGGCTTCCAGAGCCTTAATCCCCATATATGCTGTCGGCAGCCAGATTCCGCCGCGCCAATACTGTCCTCCGTCCGCGACAAAGGCACTGTCGGCTGCGCTTACCGATTTCCAGGGTCTGTCGCCGCCCAGGCGCCCGGGAGCAAGAGCGAAGGAGACCATCTTCTTTGCCCGTAATCTGCCTGGGGCCCCGGCCAACATCGGCCAAAAAGACGCAGGTGTCAGTATCCTGGTATGGATGCGGGTATCTTCCATAATATCGTAATAACAGGCATCCTGCTTGTTCCAGTAATAGCGGTTCAACAGGCGGCAGAGCCGACGGTATTCCTTTGAGAACCGCTTTTCCACCTCCCGGTTCCCGACTTCAGCCGCCAGCATGCAGATATATTTGGCGGCAAGGGCCTGCTGCCCAAGAGCATCGACCCATAAAATGGAGCCCTTGTCCTTCCTGGGAGTATTGTCCATCCCACTCTGGTCTCCACCCCAGACGAAACCGATGTCCCGATACTCCAGTTTGACCTTTTGGTCGGAGAAGGGGAAGCGCGTCCCCTTTTTCATGCTCCGGAAAAGATCGTAATAACGCGGAAGATACGCCTTGACGTTTATCAGGGTGTCGATGCGGCCGCGGTTGCCTGTAAACTTATAGTATTCCCATTCCACCCAGGGGAAAAACGCCGGATTGTCCGGATGGTGGATAATTTGCGACGATGGCTGCGCATCCAGCATCGGCCCATAAAAATTATCCAGAGATTGAATGCCGGGAAAGACGTCCGGAGAATACTTGCAGAACAGGGCCATGAATTCTGTATCCCAAATCCATATACGGCCGTCCTTGCCGGTTTTAAGGTCGTACCACGCCTCGTCCATATAAGGGCTTGACACCAGGCCCTCATCCTCCTCCACATGCTCCCAGGCAAGCTCCCAGGCCTTCCAGTAAAGTTCCACGTAGCCCGGATCCGCGGAAAAGACAGGCTCGGGAAGCCGGGACCTGTCAAGATCTCCATGCTGAGCTCGCCCTGCCAGACAAAAACCCGCCAGGAGTATTACGAGTATGCATCTATACCGTGTCATAGCCTCAAAGGTACAAAAAAAAAGGAAATACCCGAAGATTAGCTACCGGATATCCAACCAGACCACACTAGAAGGACCATCGCACAAGGTCTGACAAACCATAAGGGACCTTGCGCAACAGAATACACTGTAAGGCCGAAATGCGCACAAGGTCCTCACACTTTGATTCGACCTTGTGCAAAAAAAACGAGAAAACCAGGCCGTAATGACCTGGCTTTCTCTGTAGCCCCACGAGGAATCGAACCTCGATTTAAAGTTTAGGAAACTTCCGTTCTATCCGTTGAACTATGAGGCCATCAGTGATTGAGATTTCTCGACTGCGCTCGAAATGACAATCGGCCTAAAGAAGCGCTTATTATTCGGCGCTCTTTTCTACAATCTGACGACCGCGATAGTAGCCGCACTCGGGGCATACACGGTGATACATGATGGTTGCACCGCAGTTGGGGCAGGCAGCCAGTGTGGGAACCGCAGCGTGGTCGTGCGTTCTTCTCTTGTCTCTTCTCTGCTTGGAGAGCTTATGTTTCGGATGTGCCATTGTATATGTTTTTTAATTTGTTATTTGCTGTTTAAAAGTCCTTTAAGCACTGAGAAGGGGTTGTCGACCGGGTCCGGATCCGGCACTTCGATGGTGCGGCCAAGGTAGCGGACTGTGTCCGGATTGCACTGGCCTTCCGGGTGAACCCTCTGCATCGGGAGCGACAGGCAGATGTAGTCGTACACAACCTGGCTCAGATCCAGTTCCTTGTCCGTGACCTCGTGAAGCAGTACTTCACGGCCGTCCGCACTTTCTTCCCCTCCTTCTTCCGTGCGCGACACGAGTGCCGCGGTAAGAGAGACGGGAATGTCCAGATTTTCCAGACAGCGGTCGCAGATTACAGTGACTTTTCCTTCCATCACAAGGTCCAGGAGAATGTCCTGTCCGCGCTTGGAAGCCGTGCACGATACGTTCACGGAAGCCCCCATAATGTCCTCATTCTCAAATGCTTGAAAGAACTCTACATCCGCCGTGAAGCTCTTCTGCAACTTTCCGGCGGCCCAACCGTTCAAGGGTAAGATCATACTTGACATTGCCTGTAAACAGATTAAGGGGTGCAAAGATAAGCAAAATTTTCCGAATATCAATCCTCGCCGGGAGAATTTCTCTTGCGGTCAAGCGGATCGAGCAGAATCTTGCGCATTCTCATGTGGTTGGGAGTAATCTCCACGAGCTCGTCTTCCTGGATGTATTCCAGCGCTTCCTCCAGCGAGAACTTCACTGCAGGGGGCAGAATCACCTTTTCGTCGGAACCGGATGCGCGGACGTTTGTGAGCTTCTTGGTCTTGCAGATGTTGATGTTCAGGTCCCTCTCGCGGGTGTGTTCACCAACCACCTGTCCGCCGTAGATTTCCTCGCCGGGCTCAACAAAGAAGCGGCCGCGGTCCAGAAGTTTGTTCATCGAGTATGCAATAGCTTCACCGGTTTCAAGCGACACCAGCGAGCCGTTAACCCTCATTTCAATATCGCCCTTGTACGGCTGATACTCCTTGAAGCGGTGTGCCACAACGGCCTCTCCCTGGGTTGCCGTGAGTAAATTCGAACGCAAGCCCATGAGACCGCGTGTAGGAATCTCGAACTCCAGCAGAGTGCGGTCTCCGCGGGGCTCCATGCGAATGAGCGCGCCCTTGCGGCGTGTGGAAAGCTCAATGGCTGCTCCCACAAACTGCTCCGGAACCTCGATGGACAGCTCCTCGATAGGCTCGCATCTCTTACCGCCGATGGTTTTGTCCAGAACCTTGGGCTGGCCCACCTGCAGTTCGAAGCCTTCACGCCTCATGGTTTCAATCAAAACCGAAAGATGCAGCACTCCACGGCCGTACACCACGAATGAATCGGCATTCACACCGGGTTTTACGCGAAGCGCAAGGTTCTTTTCCAGCTCCTTCTCCAGGCGGTCTTTGATATGCCTGGAAGTGACGAACTTGCCGTCCTTTCCGAAGAAAGGGGAGTTGTTGATCATGAACAGCATACTCATCGTGGGCTCGTCCACGGCGATGGGCGGCAGGGCCTCGGGCGCCTCGAAATCGGCAATGGTATCACCGATTTCAAATCCGTCGATGCCGACAACGGCGCAGATGTCTCCGCACTGGACCTCATCGACATTGGCCTTTCCAAGACCTTCGAATACCATCAGCTGCTTGATCTTGGACTTCTCCACGATGTCATATCTCTTGCACAGGGACACGGGCATGCCGGTTTTCAAGGCACCGCGGGTGATGCGTCCAACGGCGATACGGCCCACGTAAGGGGAGTATTCCAGGGACGA
>JAGAAY010000012.1 GCA_017615065.1 Bacteroidales bacterium
CTGCGCACGTTGGCCACGGTACGGGTGTTATTGTCCGTTGCAGCCTCTACGAGATAGGCGATGCCGAAGGGGCCGAAGCCTTCGTAAATGATCTCCTTGAAGTCGCCGGATTTGGCTTCGGTGGCCTTCTTGATGGCGCGCTCGATGTTCTCCTTGGGCATCTGCTCGCTCTTTGCCTCGGCGATGAGGGCACGGAGACGGGGGTTGCCTGTTACTTCGGCGCCGCCCTGCTTGACGGCGATGGTGATTTCCTTTCCAAGTTTGGTGAAGGTTTTGGCCATGTGGCCCCAACGCTTCATTTTGCGTTCCTTGCGGAATTCAAATGCTCTTCCCATGGTTTACTCGGCTGTTTCGATACGGGTGATGTACTTGTCGATGTCCATTCCCTCGGGGGAGTTGGAGTACTTCTCCTTGATTTCCTTGTAGAAGGAGAGTGCCTTTGCATTGTTGCCAAGTGCCTCGGCGGCGATGCCGGCCTTGAGGAGGTAGCTGGCGGCGAACATGTTGTCACCGACCTTTGCGGCCTTCACGAAGTAGCCGAGAGCGGTCTGGTATTCTTCCAGGCCGACGTAGGCGTCGCCTGTGCAGGCGAGGGCACGTGCCTTGAGGATGGTGTCCTTGCCGTGGTACTTCTTAAGGTAGGAGATGGCGTCTTCGTAATTGCCCATCTGGAGTTCTGCGAGACCTGCATACATGTAAACGGCGGCGCCGGCCTTGGAGCCGTACTCGGAGATGACGTCGCGGAGGCCGAGGTTGTTGCCGTCGCCTTCCAGAGCCATCTGGTAGTCGCCTTCTGCGAACCACTGCTCTGCGTGATAGAGTTCCCTCTGGGCCTCTACGCGCTTGGGCTGGAGGTAGAAACGGGTGTATGCAAGGATTGCGATTGCAATCACCAGCACTGCGATGACGCAGCCGTAAATGAGCTTGCTGTGCTCTTTGAAAAATTCTTCAGTCTTGGAAACGGCGTCTGCAACGTTCTGCTGGCGCTCCTCAATCTCGACTTTCTTGTTAGCGTTCTGCTTTGCCATAATTATGTTTATTTTTTGCTATTTCAAAAATAGAGCGCAAAAATAGTATATTTTTACATTATTTCAAAATTAACTCCTGAACGAAGCTCACGGAGCGGTTGTCGGCGGTGAAGAGGGGGTCGTCGGAGAGGTAGGCGTTGATTTTTTCCACGAGGAGGTCCTTCTGGAAGTAGAGCTGGTTGCGGACGACGGAGGAGCGGAGGGTGATGTAGAGCTTGCCGGCCTTGAAGAAGCGTTTCAGGGTGAAGGGGGCGGCGCCGGAGCAGGCGTCCCAGGCTTCGTAGATGCGGTGGGTGTTAAGGCCGGCGGCGAGCTTCATGGATTTGATGTATCGGGACACCACTTCCTCCATGGAAAGCGCTTCCTTGCGGGTGAAGCGTATGTTTTCGAAATCGGCCATAAACTACACGCAGGTAAATACTCCGCCGGATGCTTCGAAATAGGCGCAGTCTTCCGTGATCCCGCTCACGATGCCGCCCAGGCGCACTTTGTTGGAATCGGTGATGAAGATCTGGCCGAAATCGTTCCCGGCCACCATGCCGATGAGGTTGCTGATGCGCCCGAGGTCCAGTTTGTCGAAGACATCGTCCAGGAGCAGGGTGGGAGCGTAGCCGTACGAGTTTTTCATGATGTCGTACTGGGCGAATTTCAACGCCACAAGGAACGACTTCTGCTGCCCCTGCGACCCGCATCTGCGGATGGGCTCCCCGTTCATAGTGAAAAGAAGGTCGTCCCTCTGCACGCCGCTGCCGGTGAAGCGCAGGACGGCATCCCTTTCCCGCTGTACGGCCAGGAGCTCCGCCAGCGAGCCTTTTTCCAGATCCGACTTGTAGGCGATTCCAACCTCTTCCCGGCCTCCGGAGATGAGGGAATAATACTTGCCGATGACGGGAGCAAGCTCGGCGCAAAGCCGCTTGCGCGCCTCGAAAACCGGCCTTCCCAGAGCCTCCATCCGGAGGTCGATTACCTCCAGCAGCCCGTTGTCCACAGCGGCGTCCTTGAGCATCTTGTTCCGCTGCGCCAGGAGCTTGTTATATCCCTGAATGGCAGCGAGATACTCCCTGTCCATCTGGGACAGCACGGCGTTGGCGAAACGGCGCCTCTCCTCCCCGGATTCGCTCACCAGGGAGATGTCTCCGGGGGACACCATGACAACAGGCAGTGTGCCGATGTGGGAGGAAATGCGGGGAATCACTTTATCGTCTCTCGTGAGCTTTTTGCCCTCTGCGCTGACCTTTATTGAAAAGCGCGAATGAAGGCCGCTCTCCATGGTATATGTGCCGGCAACGGTAAAGGCCGATGTGCCGTACCTCCAGATGTACCTGTCCTGTACGGGGAACGCGCTCTTTGTCATTGACAGATAGTGGATTGCATCCAGCAGATTGGTCTTTCCCTCCCCGTTGAGCCCTGTGATGCAGTTGACGTTGGGAGAGAAAGCGGTTTCCTGGAATTCGATGTTCCGGAAATCCTGTACCACTATTTTTTCGAGTATCGGCATATATGCTCTGCAAATATACTCTTTTTCCCGGAAAAAATGATTAAATTTGTAGACGGTTTCAAGGAAACCGGACGTGTACTGAAATGAAAATTGTCGCTGATTCAAACATACCCTTCCTGAAAGGCGTTTTCGAGCCTTACGCGGAGGTTGTGTACAAGGACGGGCGCTCGATCGAGCGCAAGGACATGATGACGGCCGATGCGGTTATTATCCGCACCCGCACCCGCTGCGCCCAGGATACCCTGGAGGGTACCCGGGTGCAGGCAATCGCCAGCGCCACCATCGGCACGGACCACGTGGACATGACATGGTGCGCCGCAAACGGAATCACTGTATATAACGCTGCAGGCTGCAATGCCGGCGGGGTGATGAACTACGTTTTCGCCGCCCTTTATGGCATGGCTTCCCGCCATTCGGTAAAGCTGGAAGGCGCTACGTTCGGCGTTGTCGGTGTGGGCCATGTGGGCAAACTCGTCGCGGCGGCGGCCGCCAAACTGGGCTTCAAGGTGCTGCTGTGCGACCCGCCCCGCGCGCTGCGGGAAGGCCCGGAGGATTTCCTTCCGCTGGAAGAACTGCTGGAACAGAGCAACGTGGTGAGCCTTCACGTGCCGCTGGATGAAACCACCAGCAACATGGCAAACGAAGACTTCTTCGAGGCGCTGAAGCCTGGCGCTGTGCTCATCAACACGTCCCGCGGTGAGGTGGTGGACGAGAGCGCTCTGCTCAGGGCAAGGCCCAAGCTTGGCTCCCTCGCCATCGACACATGGTGCAACGAACCCTTCGTAAACCACAATCTCCTGGACGTCTGCGACATCGCCACGCCCCACATCGCCGGTTACTCCTATCAGGGTAAACTCATGGGCACGGCCATGGCGGTGCGCTCCATCGCCCGCCACTTCGGCATCGACCAGCTCAAGAACTACATGCCGGAGCCGGAATCGGCCGACCTTACCCCCATCGGCCTTGACGTAAAAGGCCTCAGCCAGGGCGAAATCACCGCGCTGCTGCAGTACAATTACCCCATCTTCACGGACGATTTCCTGTTCAGGATGGATCCGGACGGCTTCGAGCGGCTCCGCATCGACTATAACTACCGCAGAGAATACTACATTATATAATAACACTATGTTCAGTCAAAACGACATTCAGCAAATCGAGGGGCGCGGTTCCACGCTCCGGGATGTAAAACACCAGATCGAATGCTTCAAGAGCGGTTTTCCCTGGATGAAGATCGTGGGCCCGGCAACGCCGGAACGCGGAATCATGGTCCTCGGGGACAGCGAAGTGAAGCAGGCCGTGGAGTATTATGACAAGGCCGATGTCGCCGGGAAGAGCAAGTTCGTCCCCGCATCCGGCGCCGCGTCGCGCATGTTCAAGGACATGTTCTCCGGCCTTTCCAAACTCGAGGCAGGGGAGGATCTCCCCGACGGTGCTCCCGGTTCCGTCCTCGCAGCCCACATCAAACAGTTCGCCTTCTACACCCCGGAAATGTTCGGGGAACCGGAAGACAGCGCGGCATACCGCAAATCCACCCTGGCAAAGCTCCTCAAGGAGGAAGGCCTTGCCTATGGCTCCAAGCCCAAGGGCGTGCTCAAATTCCACCGTTATCCTTCAGAGGTGCGCACTTCAATAGCGGAGCATCTGGTGGAGGCGCAGGAATATATGCGCAATGCCGATGACACCTGCAACCTCACCATCACCATCTCGCCGGAGCACCAGAGCCTGTTCGAGGAGGCGATCGCAGAGGTCAAGCCCGTCTACGAGAAACGCTACAACGTAAAATACAACATCCGCTTCACCTTCCAGGACAAAGCCACGGATACCATAGCGGTTGATCCCGCCAACAAGCCTTTCCGCAAGGCCGACGGCAGCCTGCTTTTCCGTCCCGCCGGCCACGGCGCCCTCATCCACAACCTGAACAAGGTGGAAGATGAACTGGTGAGCATCAAGAACATCGACAATGTGGCTCACGAGAAGCTTATGCCCGCCACGGCCCTTTACAAGAAGGTGCTAATGGGCAAGGCCCTCATGCTGCGCGACCGTATCTTCGGATACCTCCGCGCGCTTGATGAAGATCCTTCCGTGAAGCTGATGAACGAAATAGAAAACTTCCTGGACAAGGTCCTCTGCGTGCAGATGCCTCTCGCACATAATGCGAAGGAACGTGAGGAAATGCTCCGCGCCAAGCTTAACCGTCCCATCCGCGTATGCGGCATGGTGCGCAACGAAGGCGAGCCCGGCGGCGGTCCCTACATCATCGCAGGCAAGGACGGCTGCACATCGCTCCAGATCCTGGAATCCGTCCAGATCAATCCTGCCGATGAAGGCGCGATGGCGTCCATGAAGCGCGCCACCCACTTCAATCCGGTGGACCTTGTATGCTGCCTCAAGGACTATAAGGGCGGCAAATTCAACCTTCTGGAACACGTGGATCCGGAAGCCGGCTTCATCAGCTCCAAGAGCTTCGAAGGCCGCGAACTCAAGGCCCTCGAGCTTCCCGGCCTGTGGAACGGCGCCATGAGCGACTGGAACACCCTGTTCGTGGAAGTACCCATCGAAACATTCAACCCCGTGAAGGTGGTCCTGGACCTCCTTCGCCCCGCACATCAGCAATGAATACAGCAAGCGCAGGAACCCTGGAATCGGGAGATATCCTGATCCAGATAGCCCCCTCTGAGAAGCCGGGAATAGAGATCGAACTCCAGAGCCCGGTTGCAGCCCAGTTCGGCAGGCAGATAAAGGCCGTAATCGAGGAAACCCTCGGCGGCCTGGAAGTAAACAACGTATACGTGAAGGCGGTTGACAAAGGCGCCCTGGACTGCACCATCCGTGCAAGGGTAAGCGCCGCCGCCGTGCGTGCAACAGGTAAAGACGTATGGAAAGACTAAGGCGTACAATGATGTTCGTTCCCGGCAACAACCCGGGAATGATGGCCGATGCCCACATCTACGGCCCGGATTCCATAATGCTGGACCTGGAAGACTCCGTGACGATGGCGGAGAAGGACGCCGCCCGCTTCCTGGTGCACAACGCCCTCAAGTCCATCGAATATGGCAACACTGAAATGGTGGTGCGCATCAACCCCCTGAACACCCCGTACGGCCGCAAGGACGTGGAGGCGGTGGTAAAGGCCGGCGTGGATGTAATCCGCATGCCCAAGACGGAAACTGCCGATGAAGTGCGCGAACTGGAGGCGGAGATACTCAAGGTGGAGGAAGAAATCGGCGCAGTCGGCCGCACGCAGATTATGGCGGCCATCGAGAGCGCCCTTGGCGTTGTGAATGCCTATGACATCGCAACGGCCTCCAAGCGCATGATGGGCATTGCCCTTGGCGCGGAGGACTATTCGGCCAACCTCAAGACACAGCGCACTCCCGGCGGAGCGGAACTGCTCCTGGCCCGCGAGACCATAGTTGTTGCCGCACGTGCCGCTGGCATCTGCTGCTTCGACACGGTGTACTCCAACCTGGACGACATGGACACTTTCCGTGCGGAAGTGGAACTTATCAAGAGCCTGGGATTCGACGGTAAATCCATCATCAATCCCCGTCAGATCGAGGTTGTGAACGAAGTGTTCGCACCCAAGCCCAAGGATATCGAGAAGGCCCGCAAGATTATCGCAGCCATCCGCGAGGCAAAGGAGAAAGGCTCCGGAGTCATCGCCGTGAACGGCAAGATGGTGGACCGTCCCGTTGTGCTGAGGGCGGAGCGCACTATCGCGCTCGCCATCGCATCGGGCATAATCAGTGAGGAGGAAGCGCTATGAGAAATTCCAAAGTAGTCACTCTTGAAGAGGCCATCCGCCGCAGCGGACTGCACGACGGATGCACAATATCCTTCCATCACCACTTCCGCGGAGGCGACAAAGTTGTGAACATGGTGGTGGACAAACTGGCCGAAATGGGCTTCAAGGACCTGCATCTGGCGGCTTCCAGCCTGTCGGACGTGCACGCTCCGCTCATCGACCATATCCGCAGCGGCGTTATCACCCGCATTTCCACTTCCGGTCTGCGCGGAGAACTGGCAACCGCCATCTCCCACGGCCTGCTGAAGGAGCCGGTTATCTTCCGTTCCCACGGCGGCCGCGGCAGCGCAATCGCCTGCGGCGAACTGCCCATCGACGTGGCATTCCTCGGTGCGTCATCGGCAGATCCCCTGGGCAACGCCTGCGGCTATTCCCGCAGCGAGAATGCCAAGAGCATCTGCGGCTCCCTGGGCTATGCTCTTCCGGACGCCCGCTATGCAAAGCACGTTGTGGTTATTACCGACGACCTTGTGGAGTATCCCAATATGCCCATGTCCATCGCGGCTTCCGACGTTGAATCCGTGGTGGTAGTGGACTCGGTGGGGGACAGTTCCAAGATCTCCTCCGGCGCCATCCGCGACAGCAAGAATCCCCGCGATATCCTGCTCGCGAAACAGGCTGCTAAAGTGGTGATTAACTCCGGTTACTTCAACGACGGCTTCAGTATCCAGACGGGTACCGGCGGCGCCTCGCTGGCGGTTGTAAAATACATCCACGAGAGCATGCTGGCCAAGGGCATCAAGGCGTCCTTCGCCCTGGGCGGAATCACTGCCCATATGGTGAAGCTCCACGAGGAAGGCCTCATCGGCAAGCTCATCGACGTCCAGTCGTTCGACAAGGTTGCGGCGGAATCCATCAAGGACGACATGTTCCACCAGGAAGTGTCGGCCGTGGACTATGCCAGCGGAGTTCACAAGGGCAGTGCGGTTCATGCACTGGACATTGTGATTCTGTCTGCTTTGGAGGTCGATGTGGACTTCAATGTTAACGTGCTCGTCGGTTCCGACGGCGTTATCCGTGGCGCAATCGGCGGCCATCAGGACACCGCGGCGGACAGCGCGCTGTCCATCATCGTATGCCCGCTCCTGCGCGGACGTATCCCCTGTGTGGTGCCGCGCGTAACTACCCTCATCACTCCTGGCAAGAGCGTGGATGTGGTGGTAACCGAGTACGGCATTGCCGTTAATCCCGCCCGTGCCGATATCCGCGAAAAGCTGGAGGCCGCAGGACTGAACATCGTGGATATCCACTCACTGGCCGCCAAGGCGGAAGCCATCATCGGCAAGCCGGATCCGCTGCCCTTCAAGGAGCGTGTGGTGGGAATCGTGATGAACAGGGACGGCGAGGTGCTGGATGAGATTCACGAGATCGAATAAAAGAATGGCGGCCCGGTTGGGTCGCCATTCTTTTTGATTTGATCAAGGTCTAGAGAACTTCGTACTTGAAGATTGACATGATCTTGGCCCTTTCCTTGTCGTCCTTTGCAGAGACGAAGGTGCAGAAAGCGATGCTTTCGTCAATCCATGCGCTGATGGTTGCTACGAAGGGGTCCCCGTATGCGGTACCGGAAAGGCTCATCATGGCCTGGGAGTCCGTACCCTGGATATCGGTTTCGAAAGTGATTTCGTAATCGTCGGTGACAGTGTCTTCATAGCAGCTGTAGACCATGCTCTTGAGGAAATCTGCAAGATCCTCGCTGGAAGTGGCGGCGAGGGACTGCTCGTCCATCTCGTAGACTTCCACGTCAACGGAGTTGCTCAGAACCTTGGGATCCTGGATATACAGGAAGACATCGTCTTTGTTGTTGAGCTCCCAGTTGGCAGGATAGGTGATCTGGGCACCATGGAAGGTGTAGGTTGCAGTCTTTTCACCGCAGGCGCTGAGGAGCAGCAGGGCGGCTGAAAGGGCAAAAATAAGTTTTTTCATAGGTTAAGTAGTAAGGTATTATTTCATGATGACTTTTGCCATCTCAAGCACCTTGTTGCTGTAACCCCATTCGTTGTCGTACCATGCGCAAACCTTGACGAAGGTAGGATCCAGCTGGATACCGGCCTTTACGTCGAAGATGGAGGTGCGGGCATCGCCACGGAAATCGGTTGCCACAACTGCTTCGTCGGTGTAGCCGAGAACGCCCTTGAGTTCGCCTTCGGAGGCGGCCTTCATTGCAGCGCAGATTTCCTCATAGGAAGCGGGTTTCTCCAGTTCGCAGGTGAGGTCCACGAAGGAAACGTCGCTGGTGGGAACACGGAGGCTCATGCCTGTGAGTTTGCCGTTGAGCTCAGGGAGAACCTTACCCACAGCCTTTGCAGCGCCGGTGGAGGAAGGAATGATGTTCTCCAGGATGCCGCGGCCGCCGCGCCAATCCTTCTTGGAAGGACCGTCAACGGTCTTCTGGGTGGC
>JAGAAY010000013.1 GCA_017615065.1 Bacteroidales bacterium
ACGGTTACGAAGAAGTCGCCAACCTCGGCCGCCTGGGCCATCGTCATTACCTTGAAGCCGTCCATGACAGCCTCCATTGCCTTCACCGGATCCACCTCGGTTACAATAACCTCGGCACCCAGGCCTTTGGCCCTCATGGCCACGCCCTTGCCGCACCAGCCATATCCGGCCACCACCACGTTCTTGCCGGCCACAATGAGATTGGTGGTGCGGTTGATGCCGTCCCACACGCTCTGGCCTGTGCCGTAGCGGTTGTCGAAGAGGTGCTTGCAGTCCGCGTCGTTCACAAGCATCATGGGGAACTTCAGGGCTCCGGAGCGGTCCATCGCCTTAAGGCGCAGGATGCCTGTAGTGGTTTCCTCGCAGCCGCCGATTACGCCCTGGACGAGCTCAGGGAACTCATTGTGTATAGTTGTAACCAGGTCTCCGCCATCGTCGATGATAACGTTGGGGCCCACCTTAAGCACTTCGCGTATATCGGCCTCATATTCCTCCATGGTTGCGCCGTGGATGGCGAAAACGTTGAGTCCTTCGTGTACCAGCGCTGCGGCGACATCGTCCTGAGTACTCAGCGGATTGGAGCCGGTGATGTACATTTCCGCGCCGCCTGCGGCCAGGGCCTCGCACAGGCGCGCCGTCTTGGCTTCCAGATGTACGCTCAGGGCGATTTTCAGGCCCTTGAAGGGTTTGGTTGCAATAAAGTCTTTCTCGATTCCGTCCAGCAGGGGCATGTGGTCGCGCACCCATTTGATCTTGAGTTCGCCGCCCGGCCAGAGGTTCAGGTCTTTGATATGGCTCATATTGTTATTGATTAATTGTCGATGCAAGTGCTTCCAGCGCGGGGATATCGGCCTCCTTCATGACGCTGCGGATGGTAACAATCGGGTCGATGACGTCGACGTCCTTCATCTGGGCGAACATATCTTTCATGATGCGGCCCGACTGGGGAGCCCAGCTGCCATTCTCAATAAGGCCCACGCGACGGCGCGTCCAGCCCTTGGCCTGGAGCAAATGGATGAAGTTGTGTACGGGTGTAAACAGGCCGCCGTCGTAGGTGGGGGCCGCCACAATGAGCTTTCCGTAGCGGAATGCGTCTTCTACGGCTTCTGCCATGTCGTCGCGGGAAAGGTCTGCCGATGACACCTTGGGGCAGCCCAAAGCCTTAAGCAGCTCCACCATCTTCAGCGCTGCCGCGCGAGTGCCGCCGTGCATCGAGGCATAGGCCACAAATACGCCGGGGGTTTCCACGCCGTATGAACTCCAGGTGTTGTAGAGATCCAGATAATACTTCAGGTTTTCGCGGAGGATGGGGCCGTGGAGCGGAGCGATAACCTTCACATCCAGGCCGCCGGCTTTTTCCAGGAGTTTCTGCACCTGCACGCCGTATTTACCGCAGATATTGAAGTAGTAGCGGCGGGCTTCGCAGGCCCAGTCATCGTCCTCATCGCCCCAGAAGCCGCATTTGCCAAGCGCTCCGAACTTGCCGAAGGCATCGGCACTGAATAGGATGCCGTCCTCCTCCAGGAAGGAAACCATCACCTCCGGCCAGTGCACCAGCGGCGCGGCGAAGAACCTCAGCGTCTTGCCCGGGCCGAGTTCCAGCGTATCGCCTTCCTTAACCACCAGTACTTTCGGGTCGATGCCGGGGAAGAACTGGCCCAGCATTTTCAGGGCCACCGCTCCGGTAACGAGCGTGCAGGAGGGGTATTCCTCCAGGGTTTTGGCGATGAGCGCCGCGTGGTCCGGTTCCATGTGGTGCGCCACCAGATAATCCGGCGTGCGGCCGTGGAGGACTTCCTTCAGATTGGCCTGCCAGGTGTCGGCGACATCGGCATCGGCCGTATCCATTATGGCGATTTTTTCACTGTCGATGACGTAGGAATTGTACGCCATTCCCTCCGGGAGGACATACTGGCCTTCGAAGAGGTCCAGCGCGAGGTCATCGACCCCGATATAGCTTATTCCGCCAGCGATTTGTCTGATCATTTGCATATGCGTTTTGAAGTAACAAATTTACGCTTTTTTTTGTAAATTTGCGCCCCGATTTTTAGAGACGCTTCATATGCAAGGCTTTTGGACGGTATTGATGCTTATTTGCTCCAACGTGTTCATGACATTCGCGTGGTACGGACACCTGAAGCTCAGCGAAATGAAAATATCCACAGGATGGCCCCTCATCCTGGTGATTCTGTTTTCGTGGGGAATTGCGTTCTTCGAATACTGCCTCACGGTGCCCGCCAACCGCATCGGCTTCATCGGCAACGGCGGCCCGTTCAACCTCATGCAGCTGAAGGTGATTCAGGAGGTGATTTCTCTCACCGTGTTTACCCTCATTGTGATGTTCGTGTTCAAGGGGCAAGCCCTGCAGTGGAACCACCTTGCAGCCTTTGTGTGCCTTGTGTTGGCCGTATTCTTCGTGTTCTTGAAATAGTTGATGAAAAATTCGTATCTTGTGAAGTTAAACAATTAACAGTATGGAAAAGCTTACACTTAAGGGATGCGGAACTGCGATGTTCACGCCTTTCAAGGACGGGAAGGTGGATTATGAGACGATGGCGGCGCTCACCAGGCGTCAGGTGGAGGCCGGGATGGATTTCCTGGTGCCGCTGGGAACCACGGGGGAAACGCCATGCCTCAGCTCGGAGGAGAAGTTAAAGGTGTTCCGAACGGTTAAGGAGAATGCCGGCAAGGTGCCCGTTGTCGTGGGCGTCGGCACCAATTCGGTGGACGGCACGCTGGCCAACATCGACCTTTTAAAGGAGGCCGATGCCTTCCTGGTGGTGGCTCCGTACTACAACAAACCGCCGCAGAGGGGCCTGTATGAGTATTTCAAGGCGGTGGCGGCACATACGCCCAAGCCCGTCATCCTTTACAACGTTCCCGGTCGCACCGGGTGCAACATCGAGGCTGCAACAACCCTGAAGCTGGCGCAGGATGTTCCCAACATCATCGCCGTAAAAGAGGCGTCGGGGAACATCGCGCAGGCATCGGCAATACTGGAAGGCAAGCCGGAAGGCTTCGAGCTGCTCAGCGGCAACGACGACGACACTCTCACGCTCATGCGCAAAGGCGCGGCGGGCGTGATAAGCGTGGCATCGAACGTGTGCCCGGAGCTCATGGTGGAATTCACCCACGCCGCCCTGAGTGCTGACTGGGACAAGGCCGATGAGCTGGACCGTCGCATGCACAACCTGTTCAAGAACCTCTTCGTGGAGCCCAACCCCATCCCCGGAAAGGCCGCAATGGCGTTATTGGGGCTCATGGAAAACAGCCTGCGCCTGCCGCTGGTGAAAGCCCTCCCGGAAACAGAAGAGTTGATGAAGAAAACACTGCAAGAGCTATGATAACTATTACCCGCGCAAAAGTTCTGTCGGTTCTGGACGCCCTGGAAAAGGGCGAAGTCCGCGTTGCCTATAAGGAGAACGGCGAGTGGAAAGTGAACCGCGAAATCAAGGAAATCATACTTGAAGGATTCCGTCTGGGAGTCATCGAGGATATGTCCCAGGGCCAGTTTTCGTACTTTGACAAGGATATCTTCCCCGTGCGCAAGTTCACTGCCGATGACGGCGTTCGCATCGTCCCCGGCGGAAGCGCAGTGAGGCGCGGAGCGTACATGGCTCCCGGCTCCATCATCATGCCTCCGGCCTACGTGAACGTGGGCGCTTGGGTTGGTGAAGGGACGATGGTAGACAGCCACGTTACCATCGGCTCATGTGCCCAGGTTGGAAGCCACATCCATATTTCGGCATCGACCCAGATTGGCGGCGTGCTGGAACCCGCCGGCGCCCTGCCCACGATTATCGAGGACGGCGCATTCATCGGCGGAAACTGCGGCATCTATGAAGGCACAATCGTGCAGGAAGGCGCCGTAATCGCTTCGGGCGTGATCATCACCTCTTCCACGGCTATCTTTGACGCCACCACCGGCGAGTTCATCCGCCGCAATGCCGACGGCCGCATTGTGGTTCCGCGCGGTGCCGTTGTAGTAAGCGGCTCCAAACCCATCATCCGTGACGGCAAACCGCTAGAAAGCGGCGTGCATCTCTATTGCCCTGTAATCGTGAAATACCGCGACGACAAAACCTCCGGCTCCGTCCGCCTGGAGGATATGCTGCGATGATTTTTCTGGCGGATAAGTGCTTGATATATAGCTAGTTCCTTGTTTCCCGGTGCAAAGATTTTTGCACCGGGAAACATGTATGTGTCTTAGAATCAGCGAGTTGGCCGCCAGCGTTTACAGCAGTTCGCTGAACTGGTGGACGCCGGTGAGGCCCTCGGTCATGAGGGCGGCGACTACGGCGCCACGGGCGAGGCATTCGCGGGAGAAGGCTTCGTGGGTGAAGGTGAGTTTGTCCACTTCGCTCTTGAGGATTACGGTGTGGATGCCGGGAACCTCGCCTTCGCGGAAAGAGGTGATTTCCGGTTTCACGCCGAGGCCGGCCTCAACGAGCTCGCCCAGCGTGATGGCCGTGCCGGAAGGGGCGTCCAGTTTGTGGATGTGGTGCGTTTCCTCGATGGAGGGAACGTAGCCGGCACCTTTGAGCAGGCCGGATACGCGCGTGACTGCGGCAAAAAGCGCGTTCACGCCCAGTGAGAAGTTGGACGCGTAAATGAGCGGGGTGCCGGCATCTTCGAACGCCTTGAGCACCTGAGGGGCGATGTCGTTCCAGCCCGTGGTGCCCACCACCGCCGCCTTGAAGTGCTGCGCGATGAACCCGTAATTTGCGCGGAAGGCCTGCGGCCAGGTGAAGTCGATGCACACGCACTCGCGGGCGACATCGGCAGGTACAGAACAAATATCCTCGCTGGCCAGCACCAGGGGAATACCCCTGCGCCCCAGTTCCTCCTCAATCATGTGGCCCATACGGCCGTATCCGGAAATGACTACTTTTATCATGTGGCAATTGTTTTAAACATACGCACGTACTGCTGGACGGCGGTTTCCATGTCGGCAAGCAAAATGTACTCGTCGGGGCGGTGGGCCACTTTCACGGTGCCGGGGCCGCAGATGGTCTTGTGAGCGAAGCCGGTAAGGTGCGGGGCGTCGGTGCCGAAAGCAGCGGGGCCGATGTCGAAGCCGTCCAGCGTGAAGTAGCGGGCGGGAGTGTCGCCGCCGCGGGCTACGACATCGACATTTGCCGATACCGCCTGATTCATAAAGGCCTCAACGGCCACGTCAGAAGCGAATGTGGTGCGGAAATACAGCCTGCAGGTGAGCTCCGGGGAAAGGATGTTCTGCGGATTGTCGCTATGCAGCAGGCCCACGTTCCAGGTGGTTTTGCCAAGCACGGGATCGTTCCCGAAATCCATCATGCGGAGGCTCTTCATGAAGTCCAGGAAAAGGTCTACCGCGCTAACGCCATACTCCGGGTAGCCGGAATGGAAAGCCTTTCCGTGGAAGGTTAAATCATATGACTTTGTGCCCTTGCTGGCACTCACCATCTTGTTTTCTGTAGGCTCGCCGATGATAAGATACGGTGCGGTAAAGCCCGTTTTGGAGAACGCCTTGGCTCCCCACGAGCCTGTTTCCTCGCCGGTAAGCACAAGCAGGCCGAAGCCGCGGAATCCTGCCGCCTCAAGCTCCTTGCAGGCAGCGTACAAACACACGAGCTGCCCCTTTGCGTCGCAGGAGCCGCGGCCTTTCACCCTATCGGCCTCAAAAACCGGCGGAATGTACGGCGGAACGGTGTCCATATGCGTGCAGAAAACCACGCGCGGCGTTCCCCACTTAAGGAACAGGTTGCCTTCCGGAAGCCGCTCTTTTGAAGGCGCCTCCAGCCTGTTATACAGAAACTCCGTCATCGCGGCCTCCCGCCCCGAGGTGGAGTCGATGGAGAGTATCTCCTTGAAAAGTTCCAGGTCGATCATTTCCCAAGCCAGCCGTTACGTTCAAGAACCTGCGCAATCTGCACCGCATTGGTAGCTGCGCCCTTGCGGATATTATCCGACACGCACCACAGTGCGAGGCCGTTCTCCACGGTATCGTCCCTGCGGATGCGGCCCACGAACACCTCGTCCTTACCCCAGGCATCCAGGGGCATGGGATAGACGTTGCCGGCAGGATCGTCCTGCACCACGACGCCGGGCATATCGGCCATCAACTGCCGGACGGCCTCCAGTGTAAACGGCTTGCGGAATTCCACGTTCACGCTCTCCGAATGGCCTCCCATCACGGGCACGCGCACCGTAGTGGCGCAAACGGCGATGGAAGCGTCCCGCAGAATCTTGCGGGTCTCGTTCACCATCTTCATCTCCTCCTTGGTGTAGCCGTTGTCCAGGAAAGAGTCGATATGCGGAATAACATTAAGGTCGATTCTGTGGGGGAAGTGCGAGCCCTGAGGGCCGCCGTCTCGCTCCTGCAGCAGGTGGTTCACGCCCTTCTGCCCTGCGCCGGTAACGCTCTGATAGGTGGAAACCACGATGCGCTTTATGCCGAAAGCCTTGTGCAGAGGCGCCAGCGGCAGCACCATCTGGATGGTGGAGCAGTTGGGGTTGGCGATGATGTAACGGCCCTTCTCAAGCGCATCGGCATTGATTTCCGGGACGACGAGGGGCACTTCCGGATCCATCCTCCAGCAGGAAGAGTTGTCCACCACATAGCAGCCCACCGCGGCAAACTTCGGCGCGAGCTCCTTCGAAGCGGTACCGCCGGCGCTGAATATGGCCAGTACGGGTTTCTGCGCGATGGCGTCATCGGCACTCATTACCTCCCACTCGCGGCCCTGGAACTGCACTTTCTTCCCATACGACCGCGACGATGCCACAGGCAGGAGTTCCGTCACGGGGAACTGTCTCTCCTGCAGCACTTCCAACATCTTGGAGCCCACAAGCCCGGTGGCTCCCACAACTGCTACTTTCATATGCTAAATTTTAACGCACAAAGATACAAATTAATCGGCAACAACCCGGTACGGGTAGGTGCTGCTGTCGGAATCGGTGTTGGACTCCACATGGTAGCCGGAAACGATGGTAACGTTGGTCCCCGTCGTGGGATTGAAGGCGAACTTGCCGCCGGAGATGTAGTAGTCGCCCAGCGTCCAGCCGCTGTAGTTGTAATTGTAGAAGGACTTGAAGCGGCCGCCCTCGATGGTGATGGTACCGGAACCCGCAGAGGTTACGGTGTTCTTCTTCATGTTGCGGAGCTCCTTGTAATCACCGCTACGGATTATGAAGGGATGGCTGTCTGTCCAAAGGATGCCATTCACAGTCATATTCTCAAGGATTACCGTACCGCCGTAGCCATCTGCGAAGCCGGTCTTGCCGTCGAAGCAGTCGCTCGTCTGCGTGAACGTGCCGTTTCGGATGGTAATGCTTCCCGATGTGTTCTGTATCCAGAAAACTTTGTTCTGGGTATGTCCGTTCATGTCGATGACGCCGTTGGCCGTACCGGTGAAGGTAAGTTCTGTGGTGTTGTCGGCAAGGAAGGTCAGGGTGCCGCCGTTTTCGCATAGGGCGTTGATTGCCCCCTCAACGCTATAATACGGAGTGCTCCCGTCGCCATACTGCATGGAAGTAATGGGAGACAGCGTAACGGGGATATCCAGCCCGCGGAAATAATCCTTATACTGGCTCCACGCAGCGTTGCCCTTATAGGAATCCAGCAGCGCCTGGGGCACATAGATCAGCGGCTTCGGATGGGCAGGATAATTGGTGAATCGTGTTGCAAGAGAGACTATCGCCGCTCCATTCCGGATGTAAATAGCCTGCATCGTCTGGATGTTGTTGAAGCAATCCTGGCCGAGAGTAGTAATGTGCGAACCAAAGTCCACCGTCTGCAAACTCGTACTCTCCGTGAAAGCGTTGCCTTTAACCGTAACAACCGAAGGCAGTTCAATAGACACCAATGCATAATTGCGGTAGAAAGCATCCTCGCCAACCGTAACCACATTCGGAGCGGATACCGAGCTCAGGAGGCCGCAGCCACTGAAGGCATAGTTGCCCACTGTGACAACATCATTGAGATTAACAGTGGTGAGGCTTCCGCAAGAATTGAACATGCTCGTAGGAATCGTAGTCATTCCAGAGGGCATTGTAATATTGGTCATGGGCGTTCCACGGAAGATATTCTCTCCAAAGGAAGCACAATCGTGAAGGCCACCGGGAATATCTGAAAGAGCGGTCCCGGAGAAGCAATAATTACCCATTTCGGAGAGCGAGGCGGGTAGTGTGACCGAGTTGAAAACCGGGCAGCTGGAAAAAGCGTAGGCTTTGATTGATGTCAGTGAACTGCCCAGTGTGGCGCTTGTCAGCGAGCCGCATTCCTGGAAACATCCCTGTGGAATTGTCGTCCAATTGGAAACGTCCACCGTAGTGAGGGCGCTGCTTGCGAACACGTGGTCGTCCATCGATATCCCTGTGCGGTTAATCCCCGCAGGCAGGCTTGTGAGCCCGCTGCCGGCGAAGCAATAACTGCCGATGGAGGCCAGCTGAGCCGGAATAACCACCTTCGAGCCGTCCGTAAGCGCCGTGCAATCGCGGAATGCGCTGCCGCCAATTGAAGTCACCCCCGTGCCGAAATTAACTTCCTGCAGGCTCTTCCAGCCCCAGCAGAAGTTGTTAGGGACTGATGTCCAGTCGTCAGGGAAGGTAATCGACGCAATGGGACATCCGCGATAAGGCTCACTGCCATAAGTTATGGTCTTCCTTCCCCATCCTTCCGGAAGCGAGGTAAACCCGCAATTACGGAACGCCGACTGATTGATATTGGTTATATTGGCAGGGAAGGACGTGGAAACAAGATTGGTACACCCGTCGAAACACAGATACGGGATTGTATGGAATGTCTCGTTTGCCGGGAAAGTCACCGTGGTCAGCGATGTACATCCCGAGAAATTCTCCCGTTCGCTCAATGTAACAAGCCCGGCGGGCAGGACAAGTTCCTGCAGGGAGGTGCACTGCGAGAATGCGCCCCTTCCTATAAATGTAATATTAGGAGAGAAATCGATGGTATAGATGCCGCTGCAGTTTGCAAAAGCGCTCTCCCCGATAGATGTCAACGACGACGGAAGTATCAAGGATGTCAGAGCCCGGCAAAGATTAAATGCCTCAATGCCGATAGTGGGAACATTTGCATTGAAGTTAATCGTAGCCAGCAAAGGACAATTCTTGAATGTGTATCCCGGAATGTCGATATCGTCATTCAGCGTCACTGTCTCAAGCTTGCTGCAATCCAGGAATAGGCCGGTTCCCATCGTTTCCGGGGTATGGTCGATAATAACTTCCGTGATCTTCGTATTCCTGAATGCGTCGAAATCGATTCTGGTGAAATTGTTTCCGATTGTGAAGGTCCCGTTCAAATTGGTGTTCTGGAAAGCTCCGGCGTAAATCGTCGTGATGTGCGACATGTCGTCCGGAACGAACTTGGTAGAGTTCACGAAGGCATACGTGCCGATGGTGGTGAGGTTGGCCGGGAAGTTCATGCTCACCAGGTTCGAACAACTCTCAAACGCTCTTTCGCCGATTGACGTAACCGTTTCGGGAATTGTCATCGTCTGAATATTGCCGATGCTGCGGAAGGCATAATATCCGACGCTGGTAATAGTGCCCGAGAATGTTATGACACCTGTCTTTGTCCCTGAATCGTACTCGTGGCTCACCACAGTGAGGCCGTCGCCGAACACGGATGCATCGGCCCCGGCGGCGTACTTGTTCACCTGCGAGGTATTGGAAGTGGTATAAGTAATCTGCGCCGTCTCATCCTTGAATGTAGGGTTGGAGATGCTGATAGGCGTAATCATGCTTCGCTCCACCGTCACGGCCGATTTGCTCTTGAGCGTGCAAATGGTGCCGTCCGAGGCCTCAATGATGATTTGCAGTTTGCCGTACTCCCCGGCAGGAACCGTGATGAAGAACGAGGTAAAGTCCGATGTGTTCAGCGCCACGGGAGTTGCACATATCAGGGCAGTTCCGTTGGTGCCGCTGGTGGGAACGGCGGCATCAGAAACCACGTTGAAGCGTCCGCTCATCGGTTTGGGATCGGCGCCCTTATCGGCCAAAGAAATGGAGCTTACGCTCTTTTCTCCCTTAAGCTTTATCTGGATTATTCCGCAGAGGTTCTTGAAGGCAAAGCTCAAGTCGTCCGATTCCGCGTACATGGGGAAGGCTGCAATGCCATCGGCCACATACGGCTGCTCGGCAGGAAGGATAAAGTTGAAATACTGATCCGTAGCGGAACTGGGGTAAATTGCCCTGTAGCGCGGGCTCACGTTGTTTTGGATGGGGTTGCTTCCCGTGAACTGGGCTTTGTCGTAACCGGGACCATAACCGGCGGGCTGGCCGGCGGTGGCAATGGTTTCCACATATCCGTTGACCTTGATCTGGTCGCCATCGGCCCATAAAACATGATATACACCTCCGTCTTCAGCGAGGGTCGTTTTTGTGCCTGGCGCCTCCGTCACGGCGGTAATTACAACAGTTTCCGAGGGCTCCTCCGTGATTTCCTGCCCGGGTTCCTCCTGGGGCACCGGAGTATCATTCTCCCTGTCCTGCTCCTTTGTGCAAGAGAACACGGCGATAGCTGCAACGGCAGCGAAAAGGAATGCTTTTCTCATACGGCGGCCCTCCTATTCGAAATCATCGTCAGTCATTTCGGGCTTCACGCCCACATCCTCTGTTCCACCTCCGCTAAGACAGATATTCTTTTCCCAATGCAGGGAAACCGTTTCCGCGACGGGAATTTCGTACTTCTGTTTCATATCGGTAATTACTTTTTAATCACAAAGGCGGCCGAGCCCAGCAGCAGCAAAAGCAGCAGGATGGAACTGGCCAGGGAGATGGCGGCGCCGGTGCGGTAGCTGGCAGGGGCAAAGCGCATCACAAGGGAGTGCTCTCCGGCGGGCAGCATGGCGGCGCGGAGGGTCCAGTCGGCACGGATAATGCCGATTTCGGAACCGTCCACGGTGGCCGTCCAGCCGTTGGGGTAGTATATCTCGCTGAACACGGCCAGGCGGTTCACCTCGGCCCTGTAGCGGTAGTGCAGCTCGTTCGGGGAATACGAGACCATCTCGATGAAATCCTCCTCGCCGATGCCATCGGGAATTGTTGCCATGTCGCGGCCCATTCCCTCTGTGAAATCCGGGCCGATGACTGCTGAGCGGCCCAGGTCCACGCTGCCAAGAAGCTTTATCTCTTCGGCAGGGGATTCTGCCGGAGTTACATGCCGCACCAGCCATGCGGGCCCCATTGCGGCTGGGTTCACCAGCGGCGGGTAGCCGGCGTCCAATATCACGTAACGCGTGTTCAAGGCATTCAGAACCGGCGTCCCGGATGCCATGAACGCCTCAACTTCATCGAAGGATTCGGCGGAATTCAACACACCGTAGATGCCGTTGATTTCCTTGTTGAGGTAATTGTCGATGAGGTCCTGATAGCGCTGCAGCTTCGCGGGCGAGTATCCGCCGATGCTCTTGTGGCGGTACGACGGCACCGAGGAGTTGAACACGTTCACGCTTAAATCCAGGACGCGGTATGAAGGGTCTTCATCGGCACAGATGATGCGATCCACCTGCCTCTCCGCGAAGGCTTTGTTGAAGTCGCGGGGGGTGGTGAAATGGTCGGCGTTGAGGTAGCGCTTGCCGATGACGAACATATTCACGGCGATGAGAACGCATATGCCGATGCCGGCTATCTGCATTCGGCCCGATTTTGCCATGGCCCAGCGGAGCAGGCCGGCGGTGGCGAAAAGAAGGATAAGGGCTGTGAAGGAGTCGTTGCGGAGCAGCATTTTCCTATCGGCCCTCAGGGCATCCACCAATGCCGCCTGCATTCCGGAATCCGATGCCGAACGGAAATCTCCGGCGATGCCCGGCACCAGCCAGCCCAGAAGGCAGATGGCGCCCGTGATGCACCCGGCGATTATTATGCCTTTATGCAACTGCTTTTTGTCCACTCCTCCTTTCAGGATCTGATCCAGCGTGAGGATGCCCAGAAGCGGCACGGAGACCTGCAGCACAACCAGCGCCATTGAAACCGTGCGGAACTTGTTATACAGTGGCAATATGTTGAAGCAGAGTTTTGTGAACGGCATGAAATGGCTTCCCAGCGCCATGAACACGGCTACTACGGTTGCCGCCAGCAGCCACCATTTTTCCTTGCGCTTATACAGGCAAAGGCCCAGCACGAACAGGAATACGCTGATCGTGCCTATGTACATCGGCCCGGCAGTGAAGGGCTGAGGGCCCCAGTACATCGGCAGGGCTTTGGCCAGCTCCCGGGTATTCTGCCCGTTGCGGCGCAGCAGTTTGATGGTTGCCGATTTGTTCGGATTCACCGCCTGTGCCGATGCGCCACCGTTCCAGTTGGGGATCATCAGGTTGGGTAGTTCCTGCCAGCCGTAGCTCCAGGACGTAGCATACGCCAGATCCAGGCCCGCGGTTTTTCCGCCATCGGCACTGGCCAGCTCACTTCCGCCACGCATGGTGTTGGGGGTATATTTGGCAATGGGCAGGAGTTTGTTCGCGTTAGTGGCAGCGCCGGCAAGACCCAGCACCAGCAGGAGGGCCGATGTGAGCCAGAAGGCTTTCATACGGTCCTTGTGCTTCAGGGCGGCATCGACAAGGAGAACCAGCGCGTAGATGAGGATCATTCCCGCCAGATAGTAGGTGATTTGCTGATGATTGGCCTTCACTTCAAGGCTCACCGCGAGTCCGAAAAGGGCCGATGCCAGCAGCGCCAGAGCCTTTTTGCCCTTGAATGCGCTGCGGTATGCCCACACCATTGCCGCCAGCACCCAGGGCATGAAGGCAATTGCCTGCATCTTGGTGTTATGGCCGACTTGGATGATTTGGAAATTGTAGCTGCAGAATGCTACTGCTATGGCACCGCCAACCGCCAGGGGCCAGCTCACACCAAACGCCAGGAACATAAGGAATGCGCCCAGGAGAGCCACGAACAGGTATGTGGCGGGGCGCTTGCCGAGCAGCAGCAGGTCGTAAAGCGGCTGGGTGAGATCTCCCTTCTTCTGCGGGGCGATGGCGGTGGTGGGCATTCCGCCGAACATCGAATCACTCCAGTATGCAGGATCGTCCGGATGTGCCTTATTCCACTGATGCATTTCCTGCGACATCCCCACGTATCCGGAAATATCGCTCTGGTTAACGATTTTACCCGTGAGCACCTGGGGGACGAAAGCGTAGCTGAGTATAAGGAAAAATGCCACGACACCCGCGGCTATACCGATGCTTTTCAACAGTTTCTTATCCATAGACTACAAATTTAGTCATTTATTTCGTATCTTCGCAAAGGACAACAATGAGATTTCTCGACAAGCTCGAAATGACAATAATATGGAAGTAAGAGCGAAGAAAGCCCTCGGGCAGCATTTCCTGACGGACCAGAAAGTGGCCCGCGCAATTGTGGACGCCTTGGAAAGCGGCGGGCCCGTCCTGGAGGTGGGTCCCGGAATGGGAGTGTTAACGCAGTATCTGCTGGAGCGCCGCGACATCGACCTGAAGTTAGTGGAGATTGACGGGGAGTCGGTGGATTATCTGCTGGCGCACTTCCCCGGGATGCATGGCCGGTTGCTGCAGGCCGATTTCCTCACGCTGCCGCTGGAGCGCATCTTTCCGGACAAGTTCTGCATTATCGGCAACTTTCCTTATAATATATCGTCACAGATATTCTTCAAGATACTGGACCACAAGGACAGCGTACCCCAGGTGGTGTGCATGATCCAGAAGGAAGTGGCGGAGCGTCTGGCGGAAAAGCCCGGCAGCAAGACCTACGGCATACTTTCCGTACTGCTGCAGGCGTGGTACGACATCGAGTACCTGTTCTCCGTGGGCTCCGGCTGCTTTGCCCCGCCGCCTAAGGTGGAAAGCGCCGTGATACGCCTTCGACGAAACACACGTACAGAACTCGGCTGCGACGAAAAACTCTTCAAGACCATCGTGAAAACCGCCTTCGGGCAGCGCCGCAAAATGATGCGCAACCCCCTCAAGCCCCTCGCCGCCGCCAAAGCCGCCCGCGAAGGCTGGTCCGACGCACAGCTCGCCGACTTCCTCGCCCAGCCCGTCTTCACCCTCCGCCCGGAAGTCCTCTCCGTGGAGGATTTCATCGACCTTACCAATCTTTTGTCATAATGAACAGATTTCTTTATTCGGCCATTGCTGCGTGCTCACTGTTGCTCACCTCCTTTACCTCAAACGCTCAGACCACGCTCACTTTTGCTAATGGAAACAGATATGTCGGTGACGCCTTGAACGGGGTGCCCCATGGATCTGGCACAATGTATTTCAACGACCCTTACGAGAAGGGCAACAGGTATGAGGGCAATTGGGTAAACGGCAGACGATGCGGGGAGGGAACAATCTTTTTTGCCGATGGAACAAAATACTCCGGCCAATGGAAAAACGACATGGAGAACGGCTGGGGTGTTAAGACCTGGCGCAACGGCTCGACGCTTATAGGCGAATGGGAGAATATGGGGTTCAAACAAGGACATGGAACAATCTTCTGGGAAAATGGCTCAAAATATGTCGGCGGTTTTCGAGATGGTTTATATGACGGGCCCGGGTATTATATATCAAATGACAAAGTAACATTTGCGGGAGTTTGGGTGAAAAATGCCCTGCAGGGGAGAGGAATGATTGTGGACAATAACGGGGGACACATATGCGAATTCCAAGGCTACGAACCTTGTTACAATCGCGGTTCGTATAGAATACTTCAAGTAAACGTCAAAGACTTTCAGGCGGAGGGAGACCATTACATCGGAGAGTGGTCAAACAATAGCGCAAACGGTTATGGATTAGTATATTATGCTGATGGGGACATATATGCGGGTCAATGGAAAAACGGACAACGTGACGGGAAAGGATTGATTGAAGAAGGTGGTGTACTAACTTATGCCGGTAGTTGGAAAGAAGGCACGTTTCATGGATTTGGGACCCTAAATCAATCCAATAACTGCCAGTATTCAGGCGATTGGAGACAAGGGAAAATGCATGGAAACGGGACCTTCACCCTGCCGGATGGTACAATGTATACGGGGCCTTTCAGAGATGGTAAAGAATACGGAGAAGGAAAATTTATATTGCCTGACGGGCGGTCATTCAGGGCTGTTGACGGAGATGTCAAACTATAATAGATTTGATCTTCTGCGGTCTATAAACCTTTTGTACTATCATAGATTAATTGTATCTTTGCGTTTCGGTCGGGGAAGTGAAACCATCGGCCTATATTAAATATGTACAGGACACATACTTGCGGGGAGCTCCGCATTGAGAACAAAGGACAGCAGGTGACGCTTGCCGGTTGGGTGCAGAAAGCGCGCAAACTGGGCGGAATGACATTCATCGACCTTAGGGACAGATATGGTATCACCCAGTTGGTTGTGGAGGCCGATGCCCCCGCCGCGCTGGTTGACGCCGCCACGTCGCTGGGCCGCGAATTCGTGATTCAGGCCAAGGGCGAGGTTGTGGAGCGCCAGGCCAAGAACCCCAAGATGCCCACAGGCGACATCGAGATAAAATTAAGCGATATCACAGTGCTCAACAAGAGCGCCGTGCCCCCGTTCACCATCGAGGATGAGTCCGACGGCGGCGACGACCTTCGCATGAAGTACCGCTACCTGGACCTCAGGCGCAATCCTCTGAAGAACGCCCTCATGCTCCGACACAGGGTTGCCCACGAGGTGCGCAACTACCTGGATGCCAAGGGCTTCATGGAGATAGAAACCCCGTACCTCATCAAGTCCACTCCGGAAGGAGCCCGCGACTTTGTGGTTCCGTCCCGTATGAATCCCGGCGAGTTCTACGCCCTGCCGCAGAGCCCCCAGACCTTCAAGCAGCTGCTTATGGTTGCCGGCTACGACCGCTATTTCCAGATCGTGCGCTGCTTCCGCGACGAAGACCTTCGCGCGGACCGTCAGCCGGAATTCACACAGATCGACTGTGAAATGTCCTTCGTTGAACAGGAAGATGTTCTGAACACCTTCGAGGGCATGATGCGCACACTGTTCAAGAACGTTCTGGGCGTGGATATCCCCAACCCGATGCCCCGCATGACCTGGTACGATGCCATGGACAACTACGGCTCAGACAAACCCGACGTGCGTTTCGGAATGAAGATTCACGAAATCACGGAGGTGGCAAAGGGTCGCGGTTTCGGCGTGCTGGACGGAGCGGCGTATATCGGCGCAATCTGCGTTCCCGGTGCCGCGGAATACACCCGCAAGCAGGTTGATGAACTCACCGAATGGGTAAAACGCCCTCAGGTGGGCGCCAAGGGCCTCATCTATATCCGCGTGCAGGAGGATGGCGGCTTCAAGTCTTCCATCGACAAGTTCTATGGTGCCGATGACCTCAAACGCATTGCCGATGCCGCAGAGGCCCAGCCCGGAGACCTGATCCTGGTTATGAGCGGCGACAACAAGCGTAAAGTACAGACCATGCTCGGCGTGCTTCGCCTTGAGATGGGCGGCAGGCTGGGCTTCCGCAACCCGCGCGAGTTCGCTCCCCTGTGGATCGTGGACTTCCCGCTGCTTGAATGGAGCGAGGAAGACGGCCGCTTCTACGCAATGCACCACCCCTTCACCGCCCCCAAACCGGAGCACGAAAAGTGGTTCTACAGCGATGCAAAAGAGGATCTGGAGCGCGTGTGCGCCAACGCCTATGACTTCGTGCTGAATGGCAACGAACTTGGCGGCGGTTCAATCCGTATCCATAATGCCGATATGCAGAAGCGCATGTTCGAGGTGCTCGGCATCGGCCCGGAAGAGGCGGAATATAAATTCGGCTTCATCATCAACGCGTTCCGCTTCGGCGCCCCGCCTCACGGCGGCCTCGCATTCGGCTTCGACCGTGTGTGCGCCCTCATGGGCGGCCAGGACACCATCCGCGACTACATTGCCTTCCCCAAGAACAACCAGGGTCGCGACGTTATGATCGACAGCCCTTCCTCCATCGACCAGAGCCAGCTGGACGAACTCCAGATTGCACTGGCGCCGGCGGCGGAAGAATAGATCTCTCCGCGCGCTTCGCTTGGTCGAGATGACAATAAAAATCCCGGAACGCTCGAAAGTGTCCCGGGATTCGTTTTTGAAGGAGTCTTTAGTCTTCTTCCTGCTCCTGGGCGGCGTATTCTGCGAGGAGCTTGGTCTGCACGTCGGCAGGAACCTGAACGTACTCCGCAAACTTCATCTGGAAGGTTGCGCTGCCACCGGTGAGTGAACTCAGGATGGTGGAGTAACGGTAAAGCTCTGCGAGAGGAACGCGGGCGTGAAGAACGGTGAAGCCCTTCTCCATGTCCTGGTTCATGATCATGCCGCGACGGGTGTTGAGGTCGCTCATGCAAGGACCCACATACTCGTTGGGAGTGAAGATGTCCACGTTGTAGATAGGCTCAAGGATCTTCGGACCAGCCTGGCGGAACGCCTCTTTGAAGGCATTACGGCCGGCGATGATGAACGCGATTTCCTTGGAGTCCACCGGGTGCATCTTACCATCGTAAACATACACGCGGATGTCGCGGGCGTAGGAACCGGTGAGAGGGCCTTCTTCCATCTTGCTCTTGATACCCTTGAGGATAGCAGGCATGAAGGAAAGGTCGATGGAGCCGCCGACAACGCAGTTGTAGAACTCCAGCTTTCCGCCCCACTCGAGGTCCGTGATGTCCTGGCTCTTGAAGTTGAACACCAC
>JAGAAY010000001.1 GCA_017615065.1 Bacteroidales bacterium
CGAAGCATCCCTGCGGCGCCTTACACACTACGACTACTGGCAGGACCGCCTCCTCCCCTCCGTCCTGGTCTCCTCCGGCGCCGACTGGCTCTGCTACGGCATGGGCGAACGCCCGATGCTGGAACTCACGAAGGGCATTGAAAAGGGCTGGTCGCTGCACCGCATGCAGCAAATCCCCCAGATCGCCTTCTTTAGAAAAGGTCAAGTTCCGGAGACGTTGGTGCGTGAGCCAAGGCGCCAGCAGGCGCCCCGGCCGGTCAGTGACTTCGCTTGCGAAGTTGGAAAGGACTTGAGGCCGGCAGGGGTTTGGGGGCAGGCCCCCAGTATAGATGCGAGGGTGGCCACAGATTCTGGAATGTCCACCTCCTCCGGAAGGCCTGATTTCCTGGTCCTTCACAGTTTCGAAGAGTGTTGCAAAAGCAAACGGGCGTTTGCGGAGAATTTTCACGAGATAGAGATTCATGCGAATCTGGCGTGTCCGGATACGATAATCGAGCCCGTGGGCGACGGTTATGTGCAGATTAATCCGCCGTATCCGACGGCCACAACGCAGGAGATGGATTCATTCTGGGATTTGCCGTTCACAAAGCTGCCGCACCCGAGGTACAAGGGCAAGAGGATTCCGGCGTACGATATGATCAAGTTCTCCGTGAATACGCACAGGGGATGCTTCGGCGGGTGCAATTTCTGCACGATTGCGGCGCATCAGGGGAAGTTCATATCGTCCAGGAGCGAGGGGTCGATACTCAAGGAAGTCAGGGAGCTGAACAGCCTGCCGGACTTTGCCGGAAACATTTCCGATGTGGGTGCGCCCACGGCCAACATGTACGGAATGCACGGAAAGAACCAGGAGCTGTGCGCAAAGTGCCGCAGGCGCTCGTGCCTGTTCCCGGCGCGATGCCCCAACCTCAACTGCGACCATACCCGCCTGATGGAGCTCTACAAGCGCATTGACTCTACAAAGGGCATCAGGCACAGCTACATCGGCAGCGGCATCCGCTACGACCTGTTCCTGACCGAGAACGGTTTTGTGGATGAAAGCTCTAAGCCATACCTCAAGACACTGGTGCTGGACCACACTTCCGGCCGCCTCAAGGTGGCTCCGGAGCACACGGAAGACCACGTTCTGCAGAAGATGGCAAAGCCGTCGTTCAGGCTTTTCGAGCGGCTGCGGAAGGAATTCGATGCCATAAACCGCGAGGCGGGCACCCACGTGGGCCTTGTCCCCTACTTCATATCGTCCCATCCGGGTTGCATGCTCAAGGATATGGAAAAACTCGCGGCCAACCCCGCGCTGAAGGGAATCTGGATGGACCAGGTGCAGGATTTCACGCCCACGCCCATGACCGCATCGTCGGTAATGTACTATACCGGACTGGATCCGCGCGACTTCTCCGAGGTATTCACCGAGCACGATTTGGAGAAAAAAAGACGGCAGAAATCACTTTTCTTCAAAAATTCTTCAAAAAAAAGCGTCAAGCCCTTGCATAGTTCTAAACAATCCGTTAATATTGCACCGCGAAACCTAAACAAGAAATAACGAGATATGGCAGACAACAAGAAAAGGCACGTAGTGAGTTTTGAGAAAATGTCACAGCACCCGGATCTGGCGGCGGCATTTGCAGAGAAGTATCCCAAAGGCTTTTCCGATTATCTGAACGATGTAATCAAGTACCCCAAGCCGGACGGAACATTCTTCTATGCGGTAACCGTGGAAGTCCCGGACGCCATCTATCTCGTCAAGATCAACATCAAGACAGACGATCTGGAAGATGTAGCCCGCTGGCTGGAAGGCGAGGAAGATGCAGAGAACGAAGCAGTGGCAGGAGACAGCGCCGATGCATCGGACAGCGCCGGGGAAACCCTCCCGGACGACAACATCGCCCAATACTCCTCCGGAGCCGAAGACGAATAGCCTTATGGCAAACCGCAAGGGAATAAAATATCTCTGGGGCCCATTCCGGGCCCTTTTGCGTAAAATGTCGCAGCGGGACAAAGTCCTGGTGCTTTCCCTTGTCACAGGTATTCTTTGCGGCCTGGCGGCCGTGCTTCTCAAGCAGAGCATTCACTGGATATCCACCGGGCTGGACTCCCTGTTCCAGGGCAAGCGCTGGCCCTGGCTCTTCGTCCCCGGCATCGGCATGCTCATCAGCCTTATTATAGTAAGGTATATCATTAAGGACAACATCGGCCACGGAGTAACCAAGGTGCTGCAGGCGGTATCAAGGAACGAGTCCAGGATCAAGGCACACAACACCTGGTCGTCCATGCTCACCAGCGCAATCACCATCGGCACGGGCGGTTCCGTGGGTGCGGAGGCGCCTATCGTGTACACCGGCGCCGCCATCGGCTCAAACCTGGCCAGGTACTGCGGACTGGATTTCAGGGGCATGACTCTCCTCCTGGGCTGCGGTGCCGCCGGCGCAGTTTCCGGCTTCTTCAACGCTCCGCTCGCGGGCCTGCTGTTCACGATGGAGATTCTGTTCTTCAACAACGCCATGAACAGCGTGCTGCCGTTAATGCTCAGCTCCATCAGCGCCACGGCAGTATCGTACCTGATTATGGGGCGGGAGGCCATCTTCGATGTAGCCATCGTGCCTTTCGCGATGAAGAACATTCCCTGGTACCTTGTCCTTGGCGTATTCTGCGGGCTTTGCTCACTGTACTTCCTGCGCACAACGCTGTTTATGGAGGACTTGCTGGCCCGGCTGAAGAACCCCTTCCTCAGATGGATCCTGTGCGCCGCAGCGCTTGGCGCCCTGATATACTTCCTGCCGCCCCTCAAGGGTGAAGGCTACGAATCCCTCACTCCCCTGCTCCAGAATATGGAAACGGGCCCGGTGTGGATATTTGCCGTTATCCTGGTGCTCAAGGTGTTCTCCATGACATTCACCAATTCCGGAGGCGGTGTTGGCGGAACATTCGGCCCCACCCTGTTCATGGGAGCCATAGCGGGTTTCGTGGGCGCAACGCTCATCAACCTGATCAATCCCGGGATGGTGCCCGTGCCCAACTTCGTGCTCGTAGGCATGGGCGGTCTTATGGCCGGAGTCATGCAGGCACCTCTTACTGCCATATTCCTCATTGCCGAGGTATGCGGCGGCTATGAACTCCTGTTCCCCCTCATTCTCACGGCAACGGCATCGCACCTTACAATGCGCATATTCGAGAAGTACTCCATTTACACAAAGCGCGTGGCGGCAAGCGGAGAACTCCTCACCCACGATTCCGACCAGGCGGTCCTTGCCCTCATGAAGCAGTCCAAGCTTGTGGAAACCGACTTCATCCCCCTTGGCGTAAACGACAGCCTAGGCGACATCGCCCGCGCCGTGTCGGAATCCCGCCGCAACATCTTCCCCGTTCTGGACGGCAAAAAGCGCTTCCAGGGCTTTGTAGACATGACCGCCATACGCAGGGACATGTTCCGCACCGAACTGTACGAAACCAACCATGTAAACAATTACATGAAACCCGCCCCCGAATTCATATTCGAAGGCGAGTCAATGGACAGCGTGATGCGCAAATTCGAGAAGTCCGGCGCCTGGAACCTTCCGGTCGTGAAGGAAGACTACACCTACCTGGGCTTCATCTCCAAGAGCAGCATCTTCAGCGTGTACAGGGAGAACATCAAGGACGTCAGTCCTTCAGATACTTAAGCCAGAAGGCCTTGTTGGAGGCATCGTCGTGCCTGCCCTGATAGCCGCGGTATCCGTGCATCCCGTCGGGATAAATCATGAAATCGAAATCGGCCCCAACCTTCTGCAGAGCGTCAATCAGCTGAAGGGTATTCTGGAAGTGCACATTGTCATCCCCTGTGCCGTGCGTGAGCTTAAGCATCACTGAGCCATCAGAGCCGGGCTGAACCTTATAGCACTGGGCATACTTAAGCACTTGCGAGTCGCGATATCCCTCCGGGTTGTCCTGAGGCGTAGACATGAAGCGCTCCGTATAATGAGTGTCGTACAACATCCAGTCATAAACTCCGCCGCCGGCGATGCCATAATGATAGGCATCGGGTGCCGTCATAACCAGCATGGCCGTCATCGTGCCGCCGAAAGAGAATCCTTCCACGCCGATTTTATCGGCCTTCACATAAGGCAATTCCTGCAGGTAACGCGCCCAGGCGATGAAATCCTGCACCTCCACGGTGTTCAGGTGCTTGTATATCATATCAAGCCCTGCGCGGCCGTTATGGCCTGAGGCGCGGCAATCGGCTACAAGTTCGATAATGCCGTTGTCGGAATACCACTGGTAGCGCGAAGGGAACACCCATCTGTCGTGAACCATGGGCGTATCCGGCCCGCCATAAATATCCACATGCACCGGATACTGCTTAGAAGGGTCGAAATCCTTGGGGAAATAAATGACGCCCGGCAGCTCGAATCCGTCATTCTCGATGGTAATCACCTTCCCAAGGCTATAGGCAGACGCATTATACGAAGGCCCCTTCATCTCCGCCACCATGTAACACTTGTTCTTCTTGCATGATGCCGATGTATTATAAATCCACACCTGCCATGGCGTATCCAGCGACGACTGGATAACGCTGCAGTACTTTCCGTCCGGCGAGAATGTGGCCGACAGCGCGTTCATATTCACATCGGACACAGCCGTAATCTTTCCTTTCGGCGACACCTTGTATACAGCCTTGCGTATGCGTGAATCCCTCTCCGCCAGGAAATAAAGCGTGCCGTCCTTTTCCACGCGGAGCAGTTCCATGCGCCAGTTCTCACCGTCTGTGAGGCGCTTGAACTCGGAGCCGTCATACGACAGGAAGTAGGCCTGCTGCCATCCGGATTCAAAGTTGCGCACCATATAAAGGCCCTTGTCGCTGAAGAGCATGCCGTCGATCCAGTCCAGCCATGTGGGATAAGTCTCGTGGTAAATCGCCTTGCGGGAGCCATCGGCAACATTTACAAGGTAAAGGTCCAGGGTATTCTGGATGCGGGGCTCGCGCGGGACGAAGAAACTGCGCGAATCGGCCCCCCAGAAGGGAGTTCCGAAGTACTGGTCATCGGCGGGGTCGAAATCGGCCCAGACTATGGAGGAAGGATTTGAAAGGTCGATGAAGCCGATCTTCACCTCCGGATTCCTCTCTCCGGCCTTGGGATAGCGCGTCTGCCTCAAAACGCCGTCCTGGCCGACGGGCGAATAGATGGGGAACATGGGCACCTGCGTATCGTCGAAGCGGTAGAACGCTATCTTGCGCGAATCCGGGCTCCACCAGAAGGCCCTGTACTTTGACGGGCGGCCGAAAATCTCCTCGTAATACACCCATGAGGCATATCCGTTGTACACGGTGGGGCCGCCGTCGAAGGTAAGACGCACCTCATTGCCGCCCTCGGCGGGAATAACGTACAGATCACCGTCACGGGTGAAGGCCACCAGCGACGAATCCGGCGAGAAGGTTGGATTCACGGCTCCTGAGGGTTGCACGGGGATGCCGCTGTAGCGCTCAGGGAACTTCACTCCTTCCACCTTAGTCCACTTGGGCACCTTGATGCCGAAGCAGCCCTCATCGGCAAAACTGCCGTCGTAGGAATACACCGCCATGTCGTTTGATACCCACTTGCACTCACTCGGAATGGGCATGAATTCCTGGGCGCCCAGACTCAGGGCACAAAAAACGGCCACAATAATCAGTACAGTCCTTTTCATATCGCAAATACTTCGTCTTTGAAATTCACTAAATAAACTCGCTCCGTTGCCCTGGTTATGGCCGTATATAGCCATTTCAGGTCGTCAAGGCCGATTTCTTCCTGCCAGAGGGGATTGTCGATGAACACGCAGTCCCACTGCCCGCCCTGGGATTTGTGAGCGGTGATCGCGTGGGCATATTTGATCTGCAGCGCATTGAAGAACGGATCCGCGTGCACTGCGTCGTAGCGCTGCTTTTTGGTGCGCAGATGGCTGTAGTCCTCGCTCACGCCCTCATAAAGGGTGCGGGCCTGTTCGTATGTAAGAGCCGGGGCCTCTGCCTCCAGCGTATCCAGCAGGATCTTGGCCACCAGTTCCTGGTCGCCATAGTCAGGGAATGCCAGCCGAGCCTCCGCAAAGTGGAAACCGTAGCGCTCCTCATATTTTGATACGCGCAGGATGCGAGCGATGTCGCCGTTGGCAATGTAATCCGTATCCTCCATATCGTCCAGGCCGTAATAGCAGTTCTTCACCACCATCAGCCTGTCCTCCCTAACCAGCCTTTCCTCCCGGAACAGCACCTGGGCGCGGATTCCGGCATTGTACCGGTTCGCGCGCCTGTTGGACCTGCACAGAACCACCGTCCTGTCCTCCCCGTAGCGGGAATATGCGTCGGTAAGAGTGTCGATGAGTTCTCCCCCGCCCAGCCTCACAACGTCGTCCGATGTCTCCAGGCCAAGGTCCCTGGGGCGGAGCATGGCGCCATCGGCAATCATGGTCCTCAGTGCAGTGGCATTGCGGAGAATGCCGGATCCGGCCTGCTGGCGCACAACCTCGGAAAGGCTTTCGAAGCGCACTCCGCCCGCTCCTGACATGAAGGTTCGCGACAGGGCCGGAGATACATCCAGGCCCACCGGGGGCAGCTGCGCATCATCGCCCAGCATAATCATCCTGCAGTCCGTGCCGTTGCGCAGGAACTGGATGAGGTCTTCCAGAAGGTTGCCGGAGCCGAACATAGCCTTTTCATTCTCCTGGTCCGTGCCGATGAGCGAAACCTCATCCACCACGAACAGGGTTCCGCGGGCCTTGTTGGGGCTCAGGGTGAATCGGCCCAGGCCATCGGCCCCCATTGACGACTGGCGGTAAATATGCTTGTGGATGGTGCTGGCAGGCATTCCCGAATACTGGGAAAGCACCTTGGCCGACCGGCCGGTAGGCGCCAGGAGCACGCAGGGCACTCCCAGCTCACGCATTGCTGCCAGCACGGCGCTCACCGCGGTGGTTTTTCCCGTACCCGCATAGCCGTTCACTACCAGGATGTCGCCGTCATCGCCGGTGAGGAACTGCCCTATCGTCGCAAACAGGCGCAACTGGTCGCCGGTAGCCTCGTACTGGAGGTGGCGAAGGAATGAATCGGTGAGAAAAGCGCTTCTGTCCATTACTTCTGCCTTGGACTGAAGATGGAAATGAATACGGCAAGTACGGGATAAATCTCCACACGGCCAAGGAACATGTCGATGGAGAATATGATCTTGAGGGCGGCAGGCTCCGCATTGTAATTGCCCATGGAGCCGATGCTGCCGATGGACGGGCCCACATTGCCGAGATGCGCGATTGAGCCGGTGACAGCGTGTCCGTTAGGATCCCCCAGCAGGAGACACAGCAACGATGATATGGCAAGGAAAAGGGCGTACATTGCAATGTACAGTATCATCGGGTACACGTCTTCGTCGTGGAGAGACTTGCGTCCCAGCTTGACATCATGCACGGATGAAGGACGGAGGGTCCTGAGAATCTGGCTCTTGATGGCCTTCCAGAGCACAATCACACGGTCTATCTTGATACCGCAGGTTGTGGACCCGGCACAGCCGCAGACCATGCTGCAGAGTATCAGGATAAAGCACGGCACCATCGGCCACGATGAGTTGTCAGATATCGCCAGGCCGCTGGTGCTGGCGTAACTGAATACATGGAATGTACCCGCAAGGAAAGGATCCGCCCATCCCGTATCCACGTGGTTCATCTTGAGCGAGAAGCCGGAGATGAGGGATGCCAGAACCATGAACAGCGCAAAAACCTTGACCACCGGATTGTTGAGCGGGCGAAGGGAACGGGTTGCTATGGTTATGAAAATAATACCGAAATGAATGGACGCCAGGAACATGAACAGGATGGTGAGCCAGGCGATAAGCGGGCTGTGGTAATAGCCGATGGAAAGGTTCCTGGGCGAGAACCCGCCTGTTGCGCTCACGCTGAAGGCGTGGCAGATTGCGTCGAACGGCGTCATCCCCGCCGCCCAGTACGAGAAGAAGGCCAGGGCGCAGAGGCCAAGATATACCCATGCGAAGATATACACGGTTTTGTTGGCCCTGGAACGGTAATCACCCCTTGACAGGGAGGATAGTTCCATATTGGTAAGCCTGAGGCGTACAGGCGATGAAGACGGAATGATAAGCAGCAGGAATACTACTACACCCAAGCCGCCGATGAAATGCGTGGAGGCCCTCCAGAAGAGCAGGCTGCGCGGCAGGGCTTCTACATTCTCAAGTATTGTTGAGCCTGTTGTGGTAAAGCCCGACACGCTCTCGAACCAGGCGTTTGCCAGCGAGAAAGGACCGCCCCACAGCGCATACGGCAGCATACCGAATACGAAGGACAGCAGCCACGACAGGAAAATGATCATGTAGCCGTCCTTGAGCGAAATGTCGCGCGTTTTCTTTACGAAAATGAAGGGGAACGCGCCCACCACGAACGTGATGAAGAAACTTATGGATAACGCGGCAAGTGCGCTGTCGTTTCCATTGGCGATGGAAATGAACATCGACAGCAGCATAAAGAGGGCATCCACCAGCAGGGCGATGCCCACATTCCGCGAAATCACCTTAAGATTCATGTCCCCTGTCCCTGATATCCTTGATACGGCGTTCCAGCGCGCGGTTCTCCTCGGTGAGTTCCATTATGCCGGTATTAAGGGCCGACAGCTGGTCGTCTCCTTCGAAAGTATAGCTGTACTTGCGCCGGAACGACCGGTAGTTGTCCAGGGAATCCAGCATCCTGTACAGCGGATTCACATAGTACACCGAGATGAAGAACATGAGAAGGAGCACCAGGACGATGCCCACGCCCACGGCCACCGCACCGGGAATGATGCTGCGGTAGAATCCCCTTTCGAAGGTTGCGGAATTCTGCTGCAGATCCTCGTACATGGCGTCGGAAAGCTCCGTTATGTCGCTTCTCATGCGGTTGAACACGGGCTGCAGGCGTTCGAAGTACCAGGTCCTGGAACTGAAATCGCTTTCGATGACGGTTTCGAGTTCAAGGGACGTGAGCATATAAGCCGAGTACGAATACAGCACGGAATCTGCCAGGGGCACGGAACGGCGCAGGGTGAACGACCTCTTGAGCGAGTCGCAGTGGCTTACGAACTGGTCCTGGTCGAAATCCGGAAGCGAGGAGAGCGAATCGTCGCCGATGACGGCAAGGACCTGGAGATTATAGTTGTCAACCGCGTCCATAAGGTCATGGGCCACGTTGATGCTCTTGATGTTATCCGCTATAAGTTCCGACACATAACTGGACATTTTCCTGTACTCCATTACGGAAATAACGCTGGAAATGAGCAGTACCACCGCTATGGCGCTGAGACTCAGCACCATTTTCATTCGGAGCGAAAGCTTGAAGTTCTTCAGTCTGCTGCGGAATTTCTTGAACATACTCCTTGGAGTTTTTAACTCACAAATATAGTGATTTTTTTAGAATTGCTTTTTTTAAAATTTTTTACTATTTTAGCACCCATAAATAAAAAACCTCATGAGAAACACCTTCCTTGACAAGAAACACAGCAAGAATTCAGCGCTCAAAAAGACCATTCTCCGTATCTGCATAGAGAATGGTGAGCAGAGCATCGGCTCGCTGAGCGAGAAACTGGATTCCAGCGTACCAACTGTCACGAAACTCATATCCGAACTGATGGAAGACGGCTTCATGGTAGACCTTGGCAAACAGGGCTCTGCCGGCGGACGCCGTCCAAGCGTATACGGGCTCAATCCGGACGCCGGCTACTTTGTAGGCGTAGACATCCGCAACACCCATGCAGGCTTTGCGGTAACGGACTTCAAGGGCAACCTCGTCAATTTCCAGGACGATATTCCCTTCGTTCTGGAAAAGAACGAGGAAAGCGTGCGTGAAATCGCCGCATCAGTGAGAAGGTTCTTCTCGGACCACAGCATGGACTGGGAGCGCGTCCTTGGCCTTGGCATCAGCCTGGCCGGCCGCGTGAACCGCCAGACGGGCTACAGCAACAACTATTCTTTCGATTCCGACAAATCCATAGCCGCCATACTGGAAGAAGAGCTGGAAGTCCCAGTAATCCTGGAGAACGACTCCCGCGCCATGACCTACGGTGAATTCATATGCGGCACCGTGAACAAGGAGCAGAACGTGCTCTGCCTGAACGTGAGCTGGGGTCTGGGCATGGGCATGGTGCTGGACGGGAGGCTGTTCTACGGCGCTTCCGGCTATTCCGGCGAGTTCGGCCACTTCCCCATGCTGGACAACGACATAATGTGCCGATGCGGCAAAATCGGCTGTCTTGAAACCGGCGCATCCGGCTCCGCAGTCGTGCGCATGGTTACGGAACAGCTCAAAGCCGGTCGATCTTCCATCCTCAGGGGCAAGTTCGAAAAAGACGGCAAGGTTAACCTCAACGACATCTTCAAGGCCATCAAGCAGGAAGACGTCCTCTCCATCGGCGTAGTGGAAAAGGTGGGAGAGACGCTGGGACGCGCCCTTGCCGGCCTCATCAACATTTTCAATCCGGAGCTCGTGGTCATCGGCGGAAAACTCGCCATGGCGGGAGACTATCTCCTCCTCCCCATCCGCAGTACGGTTAAAAAGTACGCCCAGAACCTCGTCAACCGGGATACGACAATCAAATTCTCAACATTGAAACGCCAGGCCGCACCCGTGGGAGACTGCATGCTCTCCAGGAGCCGCCTGCTCGGAGTCCTTTAAAACATGCCGGACATTTCCAAGAGGGGCATCGCGATGCCCTCATCCCCTATCCGCAAACTCGCTCCCCTTTCAGGCAACGCAAAAAGCCAGGGAGTAAAAGTATATCACCTCAACATCGGCCAGCCGGACCTTCCTTCACCCAAGAAGGCCCTGGACGCCGTGCGCAGCATCACCCGCACAACGCTGGAATACAGCCCGTCGGAAGGCTACCAGTCGCTGCGTGAGGCTCTTTCCCGCTATTACAGCCGCCTCGGCATCGACATTCCCCAACAGGAAATAATCGTCACCACAGGCGGTTCGGAGGCCATTCTCTTCGCCTTCCTGGCATGCCTGGATCCGGGCGACGAGATTATAATGGTGGAACCCTGCTACGCGAATTACATCAGCATGGCGGTGGCGGCCGGGATCAAGGTCAAAACCGTGGTTTCCCGCATAGAGGACAGTTTCGCCCTGCCCTCGCCGGACGAGTTCGAGAAGGCCATCACCCCTGCCACAACGGCCATCCTCCTTTGCAATCCGTCCAATCCCGGCGGCACGCTGTACACGAAGGATGAGTTGTACCAGCTCCGTGACATCGTCAAGAAGCATCAGCTCTTCCTCTTCTCGGACGAGGTGTACAGGGAGTTCGTCTACAGCAACGAGCCTTTCCTGTCGGCCCTCAGCCTTGGCATAGAGCAGAACGTGGTGCTAATAGACTCGGTGTCAAAGCGTTACTCCGAATGCGGAATTCGCATCGGCGCACTCATAAGCCGCAATCCGCAGGTGCGCGCCGCGGTGATGAAATTCGCCCAGGCCAGGCTGAGCCCTCCCCTTCTGGGCCAGATCGCCGCGGAAGCCTCCATCGACGGAACTGAAGCCTATTCCAGGGAATGCTTCAACGAATACAAGGCCCGCAGGGACTTCTTCATCGAGCATCTGAACAAAATCCCCGGAGTTTTCTCCCCCAAGCCGGAAGGCGCTTTCTACACTATTGCATCCCTTCCTGTCGATGACGCGGAAGATTTCTGCCGATGGTGCCTCACCAGCTTCCGCGACAATATGGAAACCATAATGATGGCTCCGGCCGCAGGATTCTACTGCACACCGGGGCTCGGACGCAACCAGGTGCGCCTTGCATATGTACTTAACGTCAAAGACCTGGGCCGATGCATAGAACTTCTTGCCAAAGCACTCGAAGAATATAACAGCATAAACAGATAACATGAAACACGAAGAACTCCTTCCCATCATCGCAAATTTTGCGATCAAGGGCAATGTAACCGAAATCAAGCCTCTGGGCAACGGACTCATCAACGACACCCTCCTGGTGAAAACCGACGGGCCCGACAATTACGTGCTCCAGCGCATCAACAACGCCATTTTCAAGGACGTGGAGCTGCTCCAGCACAACATCGACTGCGCAACCGCCCATATCCGCCGCAAGGGAGGCACCACGCTCACCTTCATCCCCTGCAAGGCCACCGGCAAAACCTACTGGACCGACGGCGAGAAATACTGGAGAGTCTCCGTGTTCATCAAGGACGCCTTCACCTACGAGACCGTGAATCCGGAGTATTCGTACTATGCCGGCAAGGCCTTCGGCGAGTTCGAGGCAATGCTTGCCGATATCCCCGACACGCTGGGTGAAACCATCCCCGATTTCCACAACATGGAACTCCGTGCCCGTCAGCTCCGCGAGGCGGTTGAGGCCGATGCCGTAGGCCGCATGGCAGAACCCGAGGTAAAGGCAATCCTTGCCGATCTTCTCCCCTACGAGGAGGAAATGTGCAAGGCCGAGCGCCTGCACCGCGAGGGCAAGCTGCCCAAGCGCATCTGCCACTGCGACACCAAGGTGAACAACATGATGTTCGACGCCAAGGGCAACATCCTCTGCGTCATCGACCTGGACACCCTGATGCCCTCCTTCGTCTTCTCGGACTTCGGCGATTTCCTGCGCACCGCAGCCAACACCGTGGCGGAGGACGACCCGGCAATCGACAAGGTCGACTTCAGGATGGACATTTTCGAGGCTTTCGCCAAGGGATATATCGAATCGGCCAAGGTGTTCCTCACCCCCATCGAGAAGGAGAATCTCCCCTATGCCGCCTGCCTCTTCCCTTATATGCAGGCCGTAAGGTTCTTTGCCGATTACATCAACGGCGATACCTATTATAAGATCAAGTATCCGGAGCACAACCTCGTGCGCACCCGCAACCAGGTTGCACTGTTCCACAGCGCCCTGAGCAAGGTGCCGCAGATGAAAGCCTTCATCGACAGCCTTTGATCCGGCGCGGCCTAATACGGGTATTTTCTGTCCTTGGAGCCATGGCAATGCTGTTTGCCTGCTCCAGGGACAACATTATTACCATCCCGGAGCAGGAGGAGGACGTTACCGAGGACCATACGGTGAGGAAACTGTCCGGCACCGTCATCGGCACGGCAAAGTCGGTGGACTATAATACCGGCAACCCTTCCTATTCCGTAAACACCCGGGACAATGTCTTTGACGGGGATTTTGACACGTTCTTCGCATCCTACGACCGCAGCGGAACCTGGGTGGGACTGGACCTCGGGAACAGGCATGTGATAACCAGCGTGGGGTATTCCCCGCGCAAGACCCAGGAAGGGCGCGTGCAGCTTGCCATGCTGGAAGGGGCCAACAGCAGCGATTTCAGCGACGCCCTGCCCCTGGCCATGATCAAAACTACCGGCAAGAGCGGAGTGATGAGTTATGTCACCGTGAACTGTTCCCGCGGATTCCGCTACGTGCGATATGTGGGCCCTTCAGATGCCCGGTGCAACCTGTCCGAACTGGAGTTCTACGGATGGAGAGGCAAAGGGGACGATTCGCAGCATGTCCAGCTCACTAACCTGCCCACGGTCGTGATTAACACGAAGGACGCCGCCGAGATCACCTCCAAGACCGAGTACATTCCCACCAACGTGTTCATTATCTCCGAAGGGGGCAAGAACCTGCTGCGAGGATACGATGCCGAAATCCGCGGCCGCGGTAACGCAAGCTGGGGCTTCCCCAAGAAGCCATACCGTATAAGGTTTGCGGAAAAGCAACGCGTGCTGGGCTCCCCTTCCGAGGACAGGAGCTGGACGCTGATAAGCAACTACGGAGACAAAACTCTGATGCGCAACATCCTGGCTTTCGAGGTTAGCCGCCGCGTGGGGATGGCGTACACGCCGTTCTGCAAGCCGGTGGACGTGGTGCTTAACGGTGAGTACCAGGGCTGCTACCAGCTGTGCGACCAGGTGGAGGTGGGCACGGGCCGTGTTCCGGCGCAGGAAGGATACCTAATAGAGATTGACGCGTACAATTCGTCGGAGGACGTGTATTTCTATTCCAATAAGGGAATACCGGTTACGGTTAAGTATCCCCAGGAAGATGTAATAACACTGGAGCAGCGCTCATTCATCCAGTCATACTTCCAGAAAATGGAAACCGCCGTATTCTCATCCAACTACACTAACCTGAGTAACGGTTACCGAAAATACCTGGATTTAGACAGCTTCCTGCGCAACTTCATCGTAGGGGAATTCAGCGGCAACACCGACACCTACTGGAGTGTTAACATGTATAAGGACAGCGGTCAGGGCCCCCTTTTCACCGGCCCCGCGTGGGATTACGACCTGGCCTTCGAGAACGACAACCGCACCTACCCCATCAACGACCTCAGCGGCTACATCTACGCCACCAACGGCTCGGTTCCCGATGAAGATGTCCGCAAACTGGTAACGCGCATCGTGAAAAACGACTCCGCCGCCCACTCCCGCCTGATTGAACTCTGGAACGCAGCCAAACCCGCACTCTCCACCCTGAACGACTACGTGGACGAAACCGCGGAACTCCTGAATGAATCCCAGCGCCTCAACTTCATCCGCTGGCCCATCCTCAACGAATACATTCACCAGAACCCCCGCGTCTACGGCACCTACACCGGCGAAGTGAACAACGTGAAATCCTACATCACCGGCCGCCTCACCCGCTTTGACGAACTGGTCCGCCAGTAGCGCGCGGGTTCGGCGTCATTTTGGGCCCGATTTTGATGCCGAGTCGGCCAATTCTCGGGTTCAGCGTCATTTTGGGCCCGTTTTTGATGCCGAGTGCACAAAATTCGACCGAATGGCCGAGCCAGGGGGTTCGGGGGGTTAGCCCCCCGGTATGTCGAAGACGAGTGCATAAAAAAAACTGGTCTGACGACCAGTTTTTTTTGTGCACTCTTAGGGACTCGAACCCTAGACCCGCTGATTAAGAGTCAGCTGCTCTACCAGCTGAGCTAAGAGTGCTGGTAACTCTTGGAAGACTCGCTTCCTTTTGTGACCCGTTCGGGGCTCGAACCCGAGACCCCAACATTAAAAGTGTTGTGCTCTACCAACTGAGCTAACGAGTCTTCCGTTTCCGCTACTCGAACGGGACTGCAAAGGTAGGAAATTTTTCCTAATCGCAAAACTTTTTTTAAAGTTTTTTTAAAAGATTTCTCGACTTTGCTCGAAATGACAAGGCGCTAATACCCGAAAATGTCTTCCAGACTGGCTCTTTCAACGGGTCCGAGGGTGCGGAGGAACGCCATATTCAGGTCGTTGGGATCGCCCAGGATGGCGTAGGTGTAGGTGCGGCCCTTGATCCAGCGTTCGTGCGTTGCCACGATATCGTCCAGGGTAAGACCCTCGATCTTGCTGTAAATAAGTTCGTCTTCCGTCTTATCCAGGCCCAGCTCCTTAGCCCAGATGTAGCTGGTGAGGACATCCTTGCCGATGACGCGCTGGGTGCGAAGCCTCTGAAGCAGGCCGGCCTTGGCGATCTCGAAGTTTTCCGGCGAGGTGGGCATATTCTCGATAATCTCGTCGAAAGCCTCCACGGCCTTGCTCAACTTATCGTTCTGGGAAGCGATGAAGGCGCGCCAGGCATAGGTGTCGCCTATGAATGCGGGAGTCATAAAGTAAGCGCCGGCACTGTAGGCAAGAGCCCTGGACTCACGCATTTCCTGGAACACGATGCTGTTCATGCTTCCGCCGTAATACTCGTTGAAGAGGTTGATTGCGGCAAGCTGGTCAGGGTCGTTCTCCTCGCCACGGCAGGAGTACTGCATGTAGTAGAACTGGCGTGAATCGTAAGGAGCCAGCACAACCTTGGAAGAAGGAGTGGGCTGCAGCAGGCGGTGTGTCCTCACGAGCGGGGTGAGCTCGGCGGCGAGAACATGATGCTCATTCATGAGCGCCTCGGCCTCGTGCTCGGAAACAGGGCCGTAATAGAGCACCTTATGGGTGCTGCCCCACAGGCTGCGGAGCACGGACAGGACATCCTCCGGAGTGAGTGCCGCAAGGGCCTCGTTGGAAAGGGTTCCGGCCTTGATCGCATCCTTGCCGTACATCACATAACTGCGGAGAGCCCTGTTGCATGCGCCCTGGCTCTTCTTTGCATCGGCACGCGAACGCACCAGGTCGGCCTTGAGCTCCTGGAACTTTTCGTCATCGGCCACAGCACCCTCGATAAGGGATGAAATCAGGTCGATGGCCTCTCCCATGCTGGAGGAAAGTCCGTTCAGATATATGGTAGTAACGGTGGTACCCACATTCACGCCCCAGTCGCAGGCCAGGGAGAACAGCTTGGACGAGATTTCCTCCGCGCTCATGTCGGCAGTGCCCAGAAGTCCGATATAATCGGACGCCAGATCCAGCACGGGGTCGTTGTCGGAGCCCTTGTCGAAGCGGAACTGTACGGAAGCGATTTCGTTCTTCTCGTTCTTTTTGTACAGGAATTCCAGTCCCTTCCATGTCTTCACCTGGAGGTCTTTTGAGAAGTCCAGGAATACGGGCTCGATGGGCTCGGGTTCAATCGCGGCTATCTCCTGAAGGAAGTCGCTCTGGTATTCACGGTTGGTTACGATAGGGGTGATTTCGGGGGCGTCGATCTTCTTTATGGAAGTATCCTCGCCGATCTTCTTATACACCACCACGTAGTTCTCGGGACCGAGGTAATCGTTGGCCCACTTAACCACATCGGCCTTTGTAATGGCCTCCATGCGCTTGAGCCTGGTTACCTCTTCCTGCCAGGAGGTGCCGTTGATGAAGCTGCGCACGAAAATATCGGCCCTGGAAGAATTCTCCTCCAGACGGCGCATCACCGACAGGCGGTAATTGTTGATGGCGGCCTGGACCAGTTCCTCCGGGAAGTCGCCGCTGCGAAGCTTTGCGATTTCCCCAAGCAGAAGGTCGCGCACTTCCTCAAGCGTCTGGCCTTCCTTGGGCATGCCCTGGAGAACCGCCATTCCGTGGTCGGTCCTTGTATATATATAGGAATAGGCGCCTAGAACTTTCTGGCCCATTATAAGGTCGATGTCGATGAGGCCCGCCTGCTCGTTGTTCATGATCATGTCCACAATCCTCGCTGCTTCGCTCTCGCGCTGGGAAGCGCCTGGAGTACGCCATCCTACTGCAACGAACTCGGCCTCATAGCCGACGACGGTCTTTTCTTTGGGAGTGGTGATGGGATCCTCCGGCTCAACTTTGAACTCTGGAAGGTCATAGTTGGGCTGCCAGTCGCCGAAATAGGTGCGGATGATTCTGATCATCTCGTCCGGGTCGAAATCGCCGGACAGGCAGATGGCCACGTTATTGGGCACATAGTATGTGTCTTTATGCTCGCGGAGTGCGCGCAGCGAAGGATTCTTCAGATGATCCTGTGTGCCGATGACGGTCTGCGTGCCGTAGGGATGCTTCACGAAAAGCATGGAATCCAGGGCGTCAAAGGCCTTCTCGTCGTCATCGGCAAGGCTCATGTTCTTCTCTTCGTACACCGCCTCCAGCTCCGTGTGGAAACCGCGGAAGACGCAGTTCTTGAAACGGTCGGCCTCTATGCGCGCCCATGCTTCGATCTGGTTGGAGGGGATTTCCTCCACATAGCAGGTGACATCGTTCGAGGTGTATGCATTGGTGCCTTCCGAGCCGATGGTGGCCATCAGTTTGTCATACTCGTTGGGAATGGCCAGCTTGGATGCCTCGTAGCTGATGGAGTCTATCTTGTGGTACAATGCGCGGCGCTCGCCTTCATCGGTGAGAGTGCGGTACACTTCGAACAGGGAGTCTATCTGCTGAAGCATGGGGGCTTCCGCCTCATAGTCCCGTGTTCCGAACTGCTGCGTGCCCTTGAACATCATGTGCTCCAGGTAATGGGCAAGGCCGGTGTTGTCGGCAGGGTCGTTCTTTCCGCCCACCCTCACGGCAATGTATGTCTGGATGCGGGGGGCGTCCTTGTTAACGGTCATGTATACCTTCAGGCCGTTGTCAAGGGTGTAGATACGGGCGTTGAGGGGGTCGTTGCTTACCGTCTGATAGTTGCGGGTGCAACCTGCGAGTGCCACAAGCATCGCAGCCAGGAAGAGGAATCTTTTCATTTGTTCTAGCCTTTTAATGAACACAAAAATACGAAAAGAATTTGTATTTTTGCGTTATGCTAAAAAGAATTATGTCCCTTGCGGCCATTTGGCTGTCGGTATCGGCCTGTGTTTTCAGCGTCAAGGCGCAAAAGGCCGGCAATACAATAGTTAAGATCCAGATCCGGGAGGTCCAGTTCGATGTCGCCGGAAATGACGGCGCCCGGGCCAAACCTTATGAGGAACTGTGGCAGTAAGGCGACTCCGTGGCCGTGTGGGCAGATTCCGTGGAGTTGGCATACTATCACCTGGTAGCAGGCGCCGGCAGGGCCACTGCATCGTTCGAAGGCCCCTCCCTTCGTGACAGCGTTACATATTACGCCTCCATGCCCGGCGGAATGCCCGGGGACACGCTAAGGGGATCGGCCCTGGCGGGAGAAACCTTTGTGCTGGAGCACAGCAGTTCGTTCATGAGGCTTAGTTTCAGGATGCCTGCCGGAAAAGTATCCACAGCTATCGGCCTTATGCCGATGAGCGTCCAGCCCCTTGTGATGGCGGAATTCCTGGACAGCCTCTCCGGCAGCGCGGAGCTTCTCCTTCCCTTCGAGCCTTCGGACTGGAGTGCCGATGCCTTCGCCGCGATGGTCGTATATGCCGATAACACCGTTGGCACATCCCGTCTGAGCGGTATGGATTTCCAGCCCGGCAAGGGCGTGGAATACCGTTTTGAGCCTGTCACGGTTGCTTACGGCGACACTCCTTCATCCATCGCAGTTGAGGATAAGGGGCAGGAAAGGCTGTCCGTGAGCGCCGGCCAGTATTCCGGCATTACATATATAGAAGGTACGCGCTATGCCGTTGTCCATGACAAGAGCAGCGGTGGCGGAATCCATCTGTTCGACATAAAGATGGACGCATCGGCCGGCCGTATGTCCGTAACCGCAACCGAAGCGCCCGGGAATTCCTTGCTTCAGGGCGGCCGCGACAACGAGGGCATCGTTTATCTGCCATCATCGGCCACTCTTCTTGTGAGCGCGGAAAGCGACCAGTCCATCCGCGAATACGACCTTGAAGGCAATCCCACCGGCCG
>JAGAAY010000014.1 GCA_017615065.1 Bacteroidales bacterium
AAAGTATATGGAAGATGTGAAGGAACGTCCTAAATCTTTCAACGAGGAAATGATGGTTAAACTGTATAGAAACTCAGAAATAGCAAATATGACAGAAGAACAGCAAGAACTCGTTTACAGCGAATTTGAAGAAGATCTGCGCAAAAGTGCGGAACTTGCCACTGCGGAAAGAAAAGGAGAGAAGAAAGGTGAACGAAAAGCAAACATTACTACCGCCAAGGCCATGCTGGCGGATCGTATAGAAGTCGCCAAGATTGCGAAATACACAGGCCTTACCGAAGAAGAGATTTCCAGATTACAGCAGCAGTAACTCGCCTCAAACAGTATAATTAAAACCCCGTCCTGCACACATAGCCGGATGGGGTTTTATATTGTTTTCATGCCAAACTTTGTGTATCTTTGCAAGATTTTTAGATTAACAAATCGATAATTAATTAAACTACAATAATATGACCAAGAAAAGCACCTACACGGCCCCGGAGTCAGAACTCCTGGACATCAAACTCGAGAATGCTTTTGCAAGCCAAACCGTTACGATCAGCAAGTATCAAGAAGAGAACTTAGATTTGAATTAAGCTATGAAGAACTTATACAGATTAGGGATACTTGCCCTTTGCACATGTGCACTCCTTTCATGCGCCAAAGAGTTCAACTCTCAGAACGACGAAAACACTGAAGCGATTCAGGAGGAAGAAACCATCACCAGGTCTATAACCATATCTCAGGATACTAAATCGACCATTGACGGAGAGGGAAATATATCTTGGGAGAATGGCGACGTAATTTATTACTACAGTTATTACTTTAACGGAGAGGAACTGATGAAATCTGGCAAAGGGACTGCAAATATCACGACGGCAGGACAGAATGTTACTGTAAACCTTACTATGCGAGCGGCAGATCAGTATCTTGCGTTGCTTATGCCAGGGAAAGATGGACGAGATAATAATAATGCCGTACAGAGTTATGTTCCTACAGCCTTCGGATACACTGGAATTAACCCCGATCAGGACGGTAGCTTCGCTTTTGCCAATATCGCAGTAGCCCATTCTAATGATGCGCACGGGGTTACATCTCTTACATTTAAGAATATTACATCGATTCTTAAATTCAATGTGAGCGCATCACAGAATGTGAAAAAGGTTACAATGACACCTAATACAAAAACTGATGGGAATCAGATTACTGGCCGCATAACTGTTGACCTTACCGCTACTAATCCAAGCGCCACTTATAGAAACAATTATCCCAACAAAGATGCCGCCAGGTCATATGAGGCAGTTATCGATAAGGGGAATGAGGCAATGGATGGCACATACTATATCGCAGTAATGCCAACCACCCTGTCAGATGGTTTCACTCTTACCTTCAACGATGGCGAAGCACAGCAGATTGACGGCATGACATACACCAAGCAGAAGTATACCGCCGGCACATCCAGCTCGGTTGAGTTTCAGGCAAACAAAATCATGAATGTGGGTAACCCCATTGAGAACAAGCGAATCACTTCTTTCACCATTTCTCAGATAGCAACAGACAACAATTGGACGACAACCGAACGCAAAAGTCCTTTTTCTGTTGACAATTATATTACTCTTACAGGAAGTGATGGTGGTGACGGTAATGGTCAATACAATAGCACAAACAATGATTGGAGATGTTATCAAGCTCGCAATAATGGAATATTCACTGTTTCATGCCCCGAGGGAAGAAAGATTTCATCTATTACTATTAAATTCAATAATGTATATAGCGGCGTAATTCAGTATAACGGCAATACATACGCATCACCAGCCACAATTACCCCTGTGATCCCGACAAACAGCATAGAGTTCTCAGTAGCATCAACAGAAGAAGGTAGAACTAACGCACAAGTCAGAATCAAAGAGGTTACAGTAGAAACCAAATAAGGCATTTACCTTTGACTTCACATATACTGGATATCCTGCCGACGGCCTCAACCCCGCCGGCAGTTTTTTATCGGCCCACATCGGCATAAAGAAATCTTCAAATATTTTTAACTATTATTAAGAAAAAATTGAGATTATTAAGAAAACATCGCAAATCGACATAAAAAACAGAAAAATCTGCATCTGAGCCTTTCCAGAGAGGGATCTTTTCGATATGTTTGTCGGAAAAAAACATCGACAAAAATGGAAAAGATTACACTTACACCTGAGCAGATGGATCAGTACAAAACCATCGTAAATGAAGTTGAAAACCTTAGGTCGCTCACAGAATCGGAGAAAGAGATACTGATCAGGGATATCATGGAGAAACCTTTCCTGGACCTCCTCTGCGATGTAGCTTTCAAGTATGTATTCTCTCAAGACATGGAGAGTCTCATTATGCTTCTTAACGACTTCCTCCCTATTAAAATCGTAGAAGTTACAACTGAACCCAACGAACTGGTTTCTCCCGTTGTTGAGGATAAAAAGCCTGTACTTGATATACTGGCAAAGACAGACGATGGGCATAAGATAATTATCGAGATGCAGCAGGAAAGACGGAAGGCCTTCTTCCCAAGGCTTTACTACTATGGCTCAAAACTTCTTTCCCAACAATTGAAAAAGGGAAGCCACTATCAGGATCTCATGCCGGTATACGTCATTTGCTTCACCAATTTTACCATGAAGCACAAAGGATGTCCTAAAGACCAACTGGTATATGAATATCAACACCGCGAAAAGAACGGAGGCGGGCTGTTTACAAAACTCCACACCACCTATATATGTGAGCTACCGCGTCTTGCACAAAAAGCGCTTGAGGATATGAATCCTATAGAGAATTGGTTTTATATTCTCAGAAATTGTCGTAACTTTGTCCGGAAACCGGAAGGAATGGACCCCAGATTCGACCACATTTTTGAGGTCGCCAAGTCCAACCGCATTCCGGATAAAGAAAGAACTCAATACTTACGCGCAATGCTTTCAGACTACGACAAACAGGATATCGGCGAGGCCTACTATGAATACGGGCTGGAAGAAGGAATAGAAAAAGGCCTGGAAAAAGGGCGTGAAGAGGGGCGTAAAGAAGTAGAAGCCAAAGCCCAGGCAGAAAAGATCGCCATGGTCAAATCGCTGCTTGAACAGGGTGTAAAGGCCTCAATCATTGCAAGAAGCATGAATCTCACTCCGGAGCAGGTAATGGCGATGAAAGACTAACGCCATATGAATCTTCGATACATAATCACAAGCACCATTCTCATTCTGGCAGCAACGGCCATGAAAGCGCAGCAGTGGGAAGATGCAAGCCTTAGGGATATAAAACCTGCAGGATGGCTGAAGGAGTACCTGGAAACGCAGAGGGAGGGGCTTACGGGGCATCCGGAGGCGCTCTCTTACCCGTACAACACTTGCCTGTGGGATGGTGAAATTCCTCGCATGGGAACTCACGGAAGGGTGTGGTGGAGGTATGAACAAACTGCATACTACACAGACGGTCTCCTGCGCCTGGGCCTCCTCCTCGAGGACAAAGAAATGACTGATAAAGCAGAGGCGGGCATTCACTATACAATAGAGCACCAGCAGGAGGACGGATGGCTTGGCAGCCGGGCCGATGAGTATTCCTGGCCCATGGCCGTTTTATGGAGGGCGATGAAGGCCTCATATGATGCCAATCCTGACGAAGCAATCCTGCAGGCACTGGAGCGCTTCTATACTTCACTTTCCCCGGAACACCTTGCCCAAAGACGCAATATCATCTCACTCGAAGGCATGCTGTGGCTGTACTCAAAAACCGGCGATAAAGAACTGGTGGCAAAAGCGGATTCCGTGTTCAGGCACAGGAGCGAACTCAAAGGAGAAGGAGATCACCGTGACAGCCGCGTTACCGTGGAATTCCTCACGGCCGACCAGCCATACAACATGCACGGCGTAACAATGTGCGAAACCCTCAAACTGCCCATAATGCTGTACGAAGCCACCGGCAATCCCTTCTATCGGCATCTTGCAGTCACCTCCCTGGACAGGCTCTTCGAAGAAAACGGTCTCCCCGACGGCCTGTTCACCAGCGCGGAATGGCTCAAGGGCCGCGGCATAATGAACAGTCACGAAACCTGCGATGCCATCGACATGAGCTGGACTCTGGGCTATTTCCTGGAAATCCTCAAAGACGCCAGATACGCCGATATGCTGGAAAAGATAGTTTTCAACGCCGGCATGGGCTCCGTAACCGAGGATTTCAAGGCCCTGCAATACTATTCATCCGTAAACCAGTTCATCTGCACAGGCACCTCCAACCACAACGAAGACAACTTCGCCTCAACCTGGATGGCGTACAGGCCCACCCACCAGACCGAATGCTGTGCCGGGCAGATTCACCGCCTTATGCCAAACTACGCAGCCCGGATGTGGCTGAAGAGTGCCGATGGCGCCGTGGCCGCCCTCTACGGCCCGTCCACATACAAATACAGCGACAACCTGAGCTTCATCGAGGAAACAAACTATCCCTACAGCGACCGCATCACCATCCGCGTAAAGTCAGACAAGCGTGAGCATCTCACATTAAGGCTCCGCATCCCCCTCTGGTGCGAAGGTGCCACAGTAAAAGTCAACGGCCGCACTAAGGGTAAAGACCTCACCCCCGGCAGTTTCTTCGCAGTTGAGCGCGACTTCCGGAGCGGCGACCGCATAGAAATCGTCCTCCCCATGGAAACCAGGCGCCGGACAGCCTTCGGCGGCGGCATCTGGTTCGAACGCGGCCCTCTGGTATACACCTATGCCATCCCGGCCCAATGGGAGAAGGACACCCCCCGCTACGAAAACATGAACGGGAAATACCCTGCCGATGACAACGCCTTCCCATGCTGGAGCATCACCCCTTCAGGCCCATGGAATTATGCAGTAAAGGCCGATGTCACCGCCACGGAAGTTCAAACCCCGGACGGCATCCGTCTCCGCATTCCCGTCAGCCCCATCAATTGGCAACTTGCTGAAGCACCCGGCGGAGCCCTCATGACTCCTCCCCTCCCCGTACTTCCCACAGCCACGGGTCCGGAGCAGACAATCGACCTCGTTCCCTACGGGCTCACGGAACTTCGTCTCACCGTTTTCCCGGTTTTGGCCGAATAAACCGCACAAATAATTGGTTTTATGCGCAATAATCCCTATATTTGAAGGATTATCGCGCACGTATGCGTGCAAGGAAGCAAACACATAATACACTATACCATGAAATTCAAACATCTGTTTTTGTTCATCGCAATGGCGGCAGCAGTGGCTGTCTCCTGTAAAGAGAAGGAAGAACCGGAAGAGCTTATCACTCCGGAAATCAAACTTTCCACAAACAACATCCCCCCTGTTACGGATGAGGGCGGTTCTATCACCGTAATCTTCTCCAGCAGCCTTGACTGGGCTGTCACCAAAGACGCAGCATGGCTCACCGTCAACCCCGCCAACGGCAAAGCCGGTGAATCCTGCAGCATCACCCTTACGGCTCAGCCCAACACAAGTTACGATGAACGCTCCGCCAATGTTACCATCACCTGCGGCAGCGACAACACAAAAAAGGAAGTACAGTTCACAGTAGTACAGAAGCAGAAGGGCGCCCTTATTCTCACGGACAACACCTTCTCGGTTGGCAGCGAGGGCCAGACCATCGAAATCACGGTCAAGGCCAACTCCGATGTGACCGCAACAGTTGCCGATGATGCAAAAGAATGGATCGTCTCCCTGGGCACCAAGGGCCTGGTAGAAAACGTCTACCAGTTCGAGGTCAAGCCCAACGAGGCCTATGAAGCTCGCTCCGGAAAGATCACATTCTCCAACGAGGCCGGCTCCGAAGAAGTAACCGTAAATCAGGAGGCAGCAACTCCTCCCGTGGTCGATGGCATAGCAATCAACAGCGCGGCCGCCCTGGTGGAATTCGCCCAGGACTACAACGCCCGCAAATACTATGGCCAGGAAAACTTCAAAGTAACCCTGACCGCCGACATTACCTTCGATGAAAGCACCTCCGAGGCGTTCAATGCCACCGGCGGTATCGGCAACAAGGGAAGTGAAGACACCAACTACTTCCACGGCGAGTTCGATGGCGCAAGCCATACGATAAACGGCCTTGCCGCAACAGTTCCCCTGTTCGCATACATCGGCTCCGAAGGCGTCGTGAAAGACCTTACCCTGGGCGACCAGTGCAGCTTTGTCTTCACTCAGTCCGGAGAAGCCGACGCATATTTCGGTGCTGTTGTCGGCTACCACAAGGGTACGGTCGAAAACGTGACTGTGAATGCCGATGTCACCCTTGCCGGAACCAGCGGATCCGTGGAGGTGAACACCATGCTCGGCGGCATCGTTGGCCGTGCAACTACCGGACAGGTTATAAGCAGTAAATACGCCGGCCACATCACCACTCCGGCGGAGTACGGCGCACTGAACGCAAAACTCATCATCGGCGGACTTGTGGGTTATTTCTCCAACTCGGGTAGCGTAAGCGGTTCAACCTTCGCCGGAACTATCTGCAACCAGGCCAGGGTTTCCAGCTCAACCAGTTCGTCCAAGGATCCTTATACCATCATCGGCGGTATCGTGGGCTATAACGCAGCAGGTTCGGTCATCGATAGCGGAACCTTGGACAATCCCACAGTTGCAGGCTCATACGACGGTACCTCAGGCACAATCGTAGACAAATCCGACCTTGCTTACTCCTCCGCAATCGGCGGTATCGTGGGCGAGAACCTGGCTGTGGTTTCCGGATGCGTGAACAAGGCACAGGTCACAACAACCATTTTCAAGCTCGACAATCAGGACACCAGCGGCCGCTATCTGCGCATCGGCGGTATCGTAGGCCGTAACAACGGGGAAGGCTCCATCACCAACTGCCATAATGAAGGCGCTCTCATGACACGTTCCAACCCCCGTCTTCACAGCATCGGCGGTATCGTAGGATGGAACGGTGCAGAAACCGCAGTTTCCGGATGCACCAACTCCGCCGCCCTCAGCATCAGCACGGCCGGCACCGGCTCTTACAGCGCACGCCTGCCTTACTTCGGCGGCGTTATCGGCGAGAACTACTCGTCCAATCTTTCCGATGTGCACAACACCGGCGAACTCCTTATCTCCCGCGTTGAAAACACCACCGGCGCCATCGTGCGCATGGGCGGCGTTATCGGCTGCAACTATGCCGCCATCGACGGAGGTGCGAACAGGAGCATCACCAATAGCGGCAAGGTTTATTACAACTGCAATATCTCCAGCCAGGCCACTGAATATGGCATCGGAGGTATCGTGGGATACACCGAGGCTTCCGTAAAGGGCGTCCTCAACCGGGGCTACGTGCTCTTCAACTGGAACTCCGATGCCAATGTAGCATCCCTGGCACACGTGGGCGGCATCATCGGCACTCTCAAGAGCAGTGATGCAAGTCTCGCCTATGAAATCTCCAACTGCCGGAATGAACTCGTGAGCGGCGTAGATAATTCCGGAGAGGTGTATGTGGCGCTTAAGAAGGGCTCCGCCGCACATACGGAAAACTTCGCCGGCGGTATCCTTGGTTATACCGACGCTCCCGTGAGCATAACGAATTGCGAGAACCTCGGTTATATCCATGGCGGAAACGCAACTAAAGTGAACGGAACCACCTTCTATGTAGGCGGCATCGTGGCCTACATCAAAGGAGCAAGCTCCATCACCGGATGCTCCAGCATGGGCCAGCTTCTCAACGACCACTTCAATAATACCACCACCAAGACCGGGGCCACCTTTGAAGGCGGCATCGCCGGCTTCGCCGAGGGAAGTGCCGATGCACGTATTACCATCGACGATGTGGTTGATGCAGGTGTGGGCAACGGTCCCCGCCGCGGATATCGCGGTGGCGTTGCCGGTTATGCGGAGTATGTCGATATTTCCAACGCAAAATGCCACGGCGACTTTGTAAACGGTTCCGGTTATTACCTCGGAGGCGTTGTGGGATGGGCCGTGAACACCACCATCAAGAATGCTTTATATGACGGCACAGCAATCCAGACAACACAGCTTCTGGGCGGCGGCGGCATTGTGGCCATCCTTGACGCTGCCAGTGAGATTGACGGCTGCAGCAGCAAGGTAACCACCATCGACAAGATGGGAGATGCCGTGGCTACCGTAGGCGCAATCGCAGGCAAGTCCGTTGAAGGCACAAAGATTTCCAACTGCCACTATGTGAACGGAACCCTTGCCATTTGCTCTGACACCAACTTCACCGACGGTGGAGGCAACGCAGCAGATTTGTAACAGTACATGAGACTCTCTTTCAGACATATTATCCTGGCCGCTGCCGCTATGCTGGCGGCGGCCTGGACCAGCCTCGGTGCGGCAAAAAAACCTTATAAACTCCAGTCCCCTTCCGGTGAACTGACCGTAACGGTAACTGCCGGGGAGCAGCTCGAATGGTCCATATCCATGCAGGGCGTAACGGTACTGGAGCCGTCGGCTCTGTCCATGTCGTTGGACAATGGAATCGTGTTCGGGCAGAACATGAAGGTCAAGAAAACCATCAAGCGCAGCGTAAACCGCATGATTACGCCCGTGGTGTATCGCCAGGCGCAGGTGAGGGAAAACTACAATCAACTCACGCTTAAGAGTAACGGCTACAGCGTAGTATTTCGCGCCTATGACAACGGCGCCGCCTACCGCTTCATCGCCGACCAGAAAAAGCCGTTCAACGTCTTAAGCGAGCAGGCTGCCTTCTCCCTTACCGGCCCTTCCGAAGGCTTCATCCCCTATTGCCGCAAGAAGGACGACACCATGGAATGCCAGTTCTTCACCTCATTTGAATCCCGTTACACCCGCACCGGTGTCACCGAGTGGGAAAGCGGCCGCCTGGCCTTCCTGCCCATAACTCTGGATGCGCCTCAGGGCATGAAACTGTGCATCACGGAGAGCGCCCTCACGAACTACCCGGGCATGTACCTTTCTAACGAAGACAAGGACACCTCCCTGGAAGCAGTATTCGCCCCCTACCCCAAAGAAATCAAGCAGGGCGGCCATAACATGCTCCAGGGCCTGGTCCAGACCCGTGAAGACTTCCTGGCAAAGGCCGATGCCAAAGAGGCATTCCCCTGGCGCATCGTAATAGTGGCCAAAGAGGACAAAGACCTCCTCACCTGCGACCTTCCCTGGCTGCTTGGCGATGAACCGGATCCCGCACAGGACTTCAGCTGGGTAAAGCCCGGAAAAGTAGCTTGGGACTGGTGGAACGCCTGGAACCTCTACGACGTTAACTTCGAAGCCGGCATCAACAACGACACTTATAAGTATTACATTAACTTCGCCGCCAAGAACGGAATCGAATATGTGATCCTGGACGAAGGCTGGGCTGTGAAAAAGCAGGCCGATCTCTTCCAGATAGTCCCCGAAATCGACCTTCCCATGCTCTGCAAATATGCGGAGAAGAAAGGCGTGGGGCTCATCCTCTGGGCCGGTTACTGGGCCTTCGAAAAGGATATGGAGCGCGCCTGCCGGGAGTATTCGGAGATGGGCGTCAAGGGCTTCAAGGTGGATTTCATGGACCGCGACGACCAGCCGATGGTGGACTTCTACCGCCGCACCGCCGAGATGGCCGCAAAGTACCACCTGATGATCGACTTCCACGGAGCTTTCAAGCCCGCAGGCCTCCAGAGGACATACCCCAATGTGGTTAACTTCGAAGGCGTCTATGGCCTTGAGAACGCCAAGGGGCTGAAGGACTACGACATCGACCTGGTCACATACGAGGTGAGCATCCCCTTCGTGAGGATGGTTGCCGGCCCTGCCGATTACACCCAGGGCGCAATGCGAAACGCCACTAAATCCAACTTCAGGTATGTGAGCTCCGAAGCAATGTCCCAGGGCACCCGTTGCCGCCAGCTGGCCGAATACGTCATTTTCGACGCTCCCCTCACCATGCTCTGCGACTCCCCTTCCAACTACATGAAGGAAGGCGCCTGCCTGCATTTCATTGCCGGTGTTCCCACCACCTGGGACGAAACTATTGCCCTTGAAGGCAAGGCCGGAGAATACGTGGCCATGGCCCGCCGCAAAGGCGACATCTGGTACGTAGGCGCCCTCACCGACTGGAACGCCCGAGAACTCACCCTGGACCTCTCGTTCATAAAGGACTTTTATTGTCATTTCGAGCAAGGTCGAGAAATCTCTCCCATTATGGAAATCTTCCAGGACGGAGTGAACGCACACCGCGTTGCAAAGGACTTCAAACAGGTGTACACCACCTTCCCCGAGGACGGGAAAGTCACCATCAAGATGGCCCCCGGAGGCGGCTGGGTTGCCGTATTCCGCAAAGAACCCGAGCCGTGGAACAGCACCGACTCGGACTGGCCCAAGCTTGGCCGTTACCACGACAAAAACGCCGAAGTAGCCGCCAGTCCAAAGGCCGTCCTCTTCGGCGACTCCATAACCCAGAACTGGGCCAGGTACGACAGCCCCTGGCTTGAGGAGCACAACTTCGCGGGCCGCGGCATCGGCGGACAGACCACCATGCACCTGCTTTCCCGCATGCGCCAGGACGTCATCGACCTTCATCCGGAGTACATGGTCCTGCTCATCGGCATAAATGATATTGCCCGAAACAACGGTTACATTTCCTTAGATGACACGTTCAAGAATATCGTGTCGATAGTGGAACTTGCTCAGTACAACGGCATAAAGCCGATCATGTGCACGCTTTGCCCCGCCGGTGAAATCACCTGGAGAAAGAGAGTCGGGGATCCAAGGCCCATGGTGGCGCAGTTGAACGCCATGATCACTGAATATGCCGCGGAGCACAACATCCCGCTCGTGGACTATCACAGCGTCCTGCGCATTGAAGACGATTCGATGAATCCTGATTATCAGCAGGATCCCGTGCACCCCAACCTGGAAGGCTACAAAGTAATGGAAAAAGCCCTACTGGACGTTTTGGAAAACTTGTAATCAGATATAGATGAAAAAGCTTCTTTTGCTTTCTGCTGCCGCTCTTGTTCTTGCGGCAGCTTGCAACAGGGTTGAGAATGAACCCGTGGCCGAAGAATTCACCACACTGGAAATCGGCATGCCGGGCGCATTGACGCGTACCCATCTTGGCGAATCCGTGAGCAATTCCCGCAAGGTATACTGGTCCAACGGAGACCAGGTCGCCGTGAACGGAGTGGCCTCGGTGGCCCTTTCCGGAATAGGAGACACTGAACAGACCGCCACCTTCACGTTCCCCGGTGTAATATCGGCACCATATAACTTGCTGTATCCGGCATCGCTGTACGATAACGCCTCCCATATCGTACTGCCCGCCACTCAAACGTACGATGCAGGCAACGCAGTGGCAGTTCCCCTTGCAGGTCACGCAAACGATGCCTCAAGCATCAGTCTGAGCCACATTTGCGCAATAGTCCAGTTGTCAATCAAGAAGGATCCGGCAATATCGGCAAGCAACCTGGCAACGGTAACATTCAAAGACAATAGCGGCGAACAGGTTTGCGGCGCCTTCTCCATCGACTATACAGACGGCACACTCACCCCTTCTGGATCCGGTCCCAAAGTCACCCTCAACGTGAACCAGCCCCTGTCTGAGACCACCGCACTGGATCTTTTCCTTATTGTTCCTGCCAGGACATACGGCAACGGTTTCATCGTGGAAATGGAGGATGCCGATGGCCGTACGATGACCAAGATCAAGAGCAGCGGCACCGTTCTCGAAGCCGGCAAGCTGAAGAAATTCACCGAATTTACCTTCAAGCCTTCGCCTGAAGCCACTGAATTCACCATCGACGATGTGATCGAGGAAGTCCTCCCTCCGGACGGATATAACGTAACCGGACGCGTTGTGGACAACGCCGGTAAAGGCATCGAAAACGTTGTCGTATCCGACGGCCTCAAGTGCGTACGCACCATGTTCGACGGAAGCTTCTATATGGAAAGCGCCATTGCCGATGTCAAGTACGTCTTCGTGAGCACGCCTTCCGGCTACATGCCTGTAGTATCCGGCGGCATTCCCCGTTTCTACAAGGCAAAGGCCGATATTACCCCATCAGCCGGCATTTATGACTTCGGCGACTTCGTGCTTACTCCGGTTGCAAATCCAAACAGGTTTACCCTCCTGATATCGGCCGATCCCCAGCCCCGCCAGTTTAAATATACTCTGGACAGGATAGCCTACAAGTCCCTGGATGTGTGCCAGGACCTTTACCAGGAGCTCTATGACGTTGCGTCCGGCATCACCGGCCGTCAGGTCTACGGCATCTGCCTGGGCGACATCGTCCACGAGGACATGTCCCTGTACAGCAATTATGTGACCGCCCTTGGCACTCTGGCATATCCAACTTACAACATCATCGGCAACCACGACAATAATTACCAAACTGCCAACGACGAAGAAGCTGCTGCGGATTTCGAGTCCTATTTCGGCCCCCGCAACTATTCCTTCAATATCGGAGGAATACATTTCGTGATGCTTGACAACCTGATACAGGGTGGATATGACAATTCAAAGTCACTGGACGCCTACGACCAGGGCCTCACCGACCGCATCTGGGAATGGCTGCAGAACGATATGTCATACATCCCCACCTCCACCAAGATTATGGTATGCGCCCACTCCCCCATGTTCAAGCAGCAGAGCGGCAGCGAACGCACCAACACGGCCTATCACGGCGGCACCACCAGTTCCAAGACAAATTATACCTATGGCTACGGCGATCTGTTTGACAAATACGATGAGGTACATGCCTGGGCAGGTCACACCCACTCCGGCTTCAACTTCATCTATGGTTCCACCCACAGGCACAAGAACGTCCAGGTGCACACTCTGGCCCGTTCCACAGGCGAACTCTGGACCAACGAGTACCTTGCCAACGGAACACCCCGCGGTTTTACTGTCGTGGAAGTGGATAACGGAACGATTACATGGAAATTCCATCCCGTCACCCGCCAGAGGGGTGCCTTCCAGGGCGTAACCACAGGATACTGCTCCGCCGGTGCACCGGCATATCAATGGCGTGACTGGTCATACAACGCCGCCGGCGTAGCAGTCATGAATGAAGGCGGATCGCTCACCGAAGACTACCAGATGCACGTTTACCCGCGCGGGGCATACGGAGACAACTACGTTTACGTAAATGTCTTCCTATGGGATGAAAAATGGCAGAAACCGGTATGGACGCCAACCGGCGGCACCCCCGTTCAGATGACCAGAATCTATTCCTCAGGAAACCCTCTTATCACTGATACCGAAAATATTTACGACAAGGCCGATACCGAATTCCGCACCTGGTATAAGACCAATGCCAACAAGAGCGGCGGCAGCCTGGCCGATCTGGATGGTTATTATACCGTAGCGCCGGGAGATGAAGGCCTGATCACCACCCTGTTCCGCGCTCCGGCGGACGCATCACCCAACAGCGGTACCGTAACGGTAACCGACCGTTTCGGAAACATTTATTCCCGTAATGTAAGCTGGTAAAAAATGCGACGTTTACTCTGGCTCATCGTTCCGCCTCTCTTATTGGCGGCATGTGATCCTGCTGAAAAGGAGGACCCCGGGAAACCGGGGACCGACCCCATTACTCCCAATACCGAGTACACAACGGTTAAAGTGGGCCGGCCCGCCGATATTACCGGATATTGGGCCGATGGAGACATAGTCAACGTAAACGGAACATCCTCCGCAGCCCTTGAAGGCGTGGGCTCCGAATCATCCAACGCATTTTTCATCTTCCCCGCCGCACTTACAACACCGTACAGGCTGCTTTACCCGGCATCGTTCTATTCGGATGCAACCCATATCGACATTCCTGCCGCACAGACCTACACAACAGGCAAGATAGCATCAGGCACTGCGCCTATGGCCGGCTATTCAAACAATCCGGAAAACGGAGGCTCTTTGAATCACCTGTGCGCATTCATCCGGATACCGGTGAGGAAAGATGCGAATGTATCGGCAAGCCGCCTTTCAACGCTCAAATTCAAAGGCAACAACGGTGAGCAGTTATGCGGGATATTCCGCATAGACTATGAGAACCATGCGATGGAATCGGCCGGTGAAGGCGGGCAGCTCACTCTGAATGTAGGGCAGGCCCTGTCGGAATCCTCCGCCCTGGACCTTTACCTCGCGGTTCCCGCAAGAACCTATAGCAAAGGCTTCTCCGTAGAACTTGAGGACGAAGAGCATCGCATCATGAAAGCGGCACGCAGCGATGGCATTGCCCTGGAGGCCGGCAAACTGACAAGCCTCAACTCCTTCAGTTTCAAGCCTTCGGACAAGGTGTACGAGCTCACGCTTGAAGGCGAGGATCCGGTTGTCACTCCCCCGGATGTTTACAACGTAAGCGGAAGGGTCGTGGACAACAAGGGAAAGGGCATTGAAGGAGTTGTCGTCTCTGACGGAACGCTGTGCGTACAAACCCTTTCGGACGGCACTTTCTACATCAACAGCGATATCGCAGATGTCAAATACGTATTTGTGAGCACGCCTTCAGGCTATCTGCCTCCTGTAGAAGCCGGAATGCCCAGATTCTACAAGGAAAAGTCCGGTGCTTCGGTATCTGGTGGAAAATACGATTTCGGTGACTTTGTCCTCACCCCGGTTGCAAATCCGGGCACATTCACCCTCCTTATAACGGCCGATCCCCAGCCCAGGAAATCCACCGCCACACTGGATAATGTGGCATACCGTTCCTGGAAGTGCGTCCTGTCCATGTTCAGGGATCTTAAAGAAACTGCAGCCGCCATCAACGGCCGTCAGGTTTACGGCATTTGCCTGGGCGACCTTGTTCACGGCAACGACGCAACCAACCTTGCCCTGATGGATGACTATGCTTCAGAGCTCGGTAATCTGGGATATCCCACCTACAACATCATCGGCAATCACGACAACGACCTCACTGCTGCCGATGACGATGGCGCCGCATGGAAGTTCGAAAGCCTGTTCGGCCCCCGGAACTATTCCTTCAACATCGGAGGAATACACTTCGTGATGCTGGACAACCTGATTCAGGGTGGAAATGACAATACTCTGGCTATCGACAAATATGAGCAGGGTCTCACCGATAAGGTCTGGACCTGGCTGCAGAACGATATGTCCTTTATCCCTACAGGCACAACCATAATGGTTTGCGCCCACTCCCCCATGTTCCGCCAGGAAACCGGAAGCGAGCGCTCGAATACCGCCAGGCACGGCCCCGACTACGGCGCGCTTTTCGATAAATACGCCGAGGTCCATGCCTGGGCCGGACATACACACAGCACATTCAATTACGTCTATCCCAGTTCACACAGACACAGGAACGTAGAAGTCCATACCCTGGCCCGTTCCACCGGTGAACTCTGGACCAACGAGTATCTTGCCAACGGTACACCGCGCGGTTTCACCGTGGTGGACATCGTGAACGGAAAAGTATCGTCCTGGCAGTTCCATGCCACCAAATATCTGATGAGCAACCATCACGGAAATTACGGAGCACCGGATTATACCTACTGCGACTGGGAATACGTCTCCTTCGAGAGCATCAAAATCGCCCGGATGAAAGATACAAAACAGTATCTCGACCCCAACTACCAGATGCATGTATACGCCCCGGGCGCCTACGGTGACAATTACATCTATGTAAATGTGTTCCTCTGGGATGACAAATGGCAGAATCCGGTATACATCCCTGAAGGAGGGAGTCCGGTTACCATGACTCACCTGGAAGCTTATGACGGGTCAACTCCTGTTGCTACCACGTACGACCGCGGTGACGCCGAGTTCAGGACCTTCTACTACAATAACAGTAATTACCGGAAGACGCTGGGCAGTGACTACACTGCCACCAATCCCGGCCTTCACACGCTGTTCCGTGCCCCGGCCGCAGCCAGCGGCAAAGGCACGGTGAGCGTCACCGACCGCTTCGGAAACACTTACACCCGTACGGTAAGCTGGTAAAAAAAGAGCCCGGTTCTCAACAGAGCCGGGCCGCTTTTTTAAGGCATTTCCTGAAATATCCAGTCTCTTTCCCCATCGTCCCAGAGGACGGTGAAGTCCCGGGGCTCCAGATAGACGCCCTGGATCCTGTCGTAAAAGTCCAGATGCATGATGCCGCCCGCGAAATCGCGGTTGACATTGGTCGTGAGCTTCATAAGGATGCTTTCCAACTCATATCCGGAAAGGTTGTAGTGGTGATACGGACCGAAATCTGCGGGGCCGCAGGTTACCACGGTGCTCATATCATAATAGGTAAGCGATACGGTTGCCGTTACCACGATGTCCACGTCCTTGCAGGACGAGGTGAACGGCAGGAGCAGTACAACTGCTGCGAAGAGGGATAACAGGCGTTTCATGGCTCTTAGTCTTTAACGTTCAACAATGCTTCGCGTATGCGGGCTTCAATTTCGCCGGAAAGCTCCGGGTTGTCCAGCATAAGCTGTTTTGTTGCCTCGCGTCCCTGTGCCAGACGGGTTTCTCCGTAGCTGAACCAGGAACCGGACTTCTTGAGTATTCCAAGTTCCACGCCAAGATCCACAATTTCTCCACTTTTTGATATTCCTTCTCCGAAAACGATGTCGAATTCTGCCTTGCGGAAGGGCGGAGCCATCTTGTTTTTCACCACTTTTACCTTCACGTGGTTGCCCAGGGCTTCGTCGCCGTCCTTGATCTGTGTAGTGCGGCGGATGTCCAGGCGCACGGATGCGTAAAACTTAAGCGCATTGCCGCCCGTGGTGGTTTCCGGATTGCCGAACATGATGCCGATCTTCTCGCGCAGCTGGTTGATGAAGATGCAGCATGTGCCGGTTTTGGAGATGTTTGCCGTGAGTTTGCGGAGGGCCTGGCTCATCAGGCGGGCCTGCAGACCCACTTTGTTGTCTCCCATTTCGCCTTCGATCTCCGCCTTGGGAGTAAGGGCTGCAACGGAGTCTATCACAACAATGTCGATGGCGCCGCTGCGGATGAGGTTATCGGCAATTTCCAGCGCCTGCTCGCCGTTGTCCGGCTGAGAGATGAGCAGCGTATCCAGGTTTACGCCCAGGGCCTTGGCATATGTGCGGTCGAAAGCATGTTCCGCGTCGATGATGGCGGCTATGCCTCCGCTCTTCTGTGCCTCTGCGATGGCGTGGATGGCAAGGGTTGTCTTGCCGCTGGATTCCGGGCCATAGATCTCGATAATCCTGCCCTTGGGATATCCCCCTATTCCAAGCGCATGGTCCAGCGAAATAGAGCCGCTGGGGATGACCTGTGCCGAATCCCACTCCGGCTGGTCTCCGAGTTTCATAATCGTGCCTTTCCCATAATCCTTCTCGATTTTGTCGAGAGTAGCCTGCAATGCCTTGAGTTTTGCGGCATTGACCTCTGCACCGGTCATTTCTTCTACTGTCTTGGCCATAAATAATTTAGTTATAAGTTTACGGCGGAATTTTCCGCCTTGTTCACAAAGTTATGAAATAATCCCGCATTTCCACATTTTTTTATGTTATTTTTGCAGTATAAAACGAAAGTTCGATGGACAGGACGCCTCTGCTGGGGATGACCCCCGCCCAACTCAAGGAAGCCGCCGTGCAGGCCGGGCTCCCCTCTTTCACGGGGAACCAGCTTGCCCGCTGGCTCTATGTGCGCCGTGCGGAATCTCTGGAGGAGATGACGGACATCTCCAAGGCCGGCCGCGAAAAGCTGGCCGAATCCTATTGCACAGGGCGCCTGAAGCCCATCGGCTGCCAAATCTCCCGCGACGGCACCAAGAAATACTTATTTCCTGTTAACGGCAATGCCATCGAGGCAGTCATGATCCCGGAGGCGGACCGCAAAACCCTTTGCGTATCCTCCCAGGCCGGCTGCAAGATGGGCTGCAAGTTCTGCATGACCGGCCGTCAGGGTTTCCACGGCAACCTTACCGCAGCGGAAATCCTTTCCCAGTTCCTGAGTGTCGATGAGGCCGGCTCCCTCACCAACGCCGTATTCATGGGCATGGGAGAGCCACTGGACAACTGGGAGGAGGTGAAAAAAGCCATCGAGGTGCTGTGCGCGCCGTGGGGCTTCGCCTGGAGTCCAAAGCGCATCACGCTGAGCACCATCGGTGTGGTTCCAAACCTGAAGCGTTTCCTTGACGAGAGCCGGTGCCACCTCGCGGTGAGCCTACACAATCCCTTCCACGAAGAGCGCCTGGGCATGATGCCCGCGGAAAAGGCCTGGCCGCTGGAAAGCGTCATCGACCTAATAAAACAATACGATTTCACAGGACAGAGGAGGGTGAGCTTCGAATACACCGTCTTTGACGGCTGGAACGACACGCCCCGGCACGCGCAGGCCCTCATAGGCATGCTGCGCCATCTGGAATGCCGCGTAAACCTCATCCGCTTCCACTCCATCCCCGACTTCCCGTACAAGGCGGCATCGGCAACCAAGATGGAAGACTTCCGGAACAAACTGGAGCGCGGCGGTCTCACCGCCACCATCCGCGCCTCCCGCGGCGAAGACATCATGGCCGCCTGCGGCCTCCTCGCCGGTCAAATAAACAAAGCATGACATGAAAAAGATCCTGATCATACTTGCCCTGATCCTGGCGTCTGCCGCTGCCGGCGCCCAGGAGCGCAGCACCGCCACTTTCGGCCTGGACCCTTCGGATTCCCTGGCCGTGGCCGGCTTCCGCAGCAGAATGGACTCCATCCGCCTGAGGAGGCCCACCGTAGCCCTGGTGCTCAGCGGCGGCGGGGCAAAAGGCGCCGCCCACATCGGCGCGCTGGAATTCATCCAGCAGTATGACATTCCCGTGGATCTTGTCGTGGGAACAAGCATCGGCGGCCTCATCGGCGGTTTTTACTCCCTTGGCTATACCCCCTCGTACCTGGATTCCATGATGCGCTCCATAAACTGGGACATAGCGCTCAGCGACGAGGTCTCCCGCGAATACTTGCCCTTCAGGCGCATCCGCCACAGAGACCGGTATATCCTGTCCTTCCCCTTTGATTTCGGCGGCAAGAAAAAGGATATCCATTTCGCCAACACCTCCAATCAGTCCACCCTCGCAAGCAAGAGCGTCAGCACCGGCCTTCCTTCCGGGCTCGTCTATGGCCAGAATGTCGGGTACATAATCTCCAGCCTGACTCCCGGATATGCCGATTCCACCGACTTCCTTGAGTTCCCCATCCCCTTCGTGTGCGTAGCCACCGACATGGTTTCCGGAAAGGCCAAAGTGTGGCACAGCGGCAGCATCAACACCGCCCTGCGCTCCACGATGTCAATCCCCGCCCTTTTCACCCCTGTCCGCACCGGCGACATGATTCTCACCGACGGCGGCATGCGCAACAACTTCCCGGTTGAAATCGCCAAGGAAATGGGGGCCGATATCGTCATCGGCGTAGATCTCTCCGACGCCCGCATGGGCTATGACGACATCCGCAACCTTGCCGATATTATCTGGCGCAGCATCGACCTTCTCTCGGAGGATTCCTTCGAGCGCAACCTCCACGAAGTTGACCTTTACGTCAAGCCCGACCTCCACGAATACAACATGATGAGCTTCGACTCGGAATCCGTGGACATCATGATAGGCAGGGGCTATTCTGCGGCTCGCGAAAAGTCCATGGAGTTTGCAAAGCTCAAGGGACGCATCGGCCTGGAGAGTTTCTCCATCGGCAGGGAACCGGCAAAGGACGTGAACCGGAACTACCTTCTTATCGACACCGTCATCATCAACGGCGTAAGCCCCAAAGAGGCGGATATCATGCGCAGCAAGATGTACATCAAGGGCGGCAAGGTTGTGAACCGATATGAGCTGGAGAAGGCCGTCAATACCATTTTCGGTGCCGGCGGATACGACTTCGTCAATTACGAGATACTCGGCGAAAAGGAGCCACATAGCCTGGTCCTGAACTGCCAGAAGGGCCCCAAGAACCAGTTGGGCGTGGGATTCCGCATCGACACTGAAGAACTGGTTGCCGTGCTCCTGAACCTTGGTTTCAACACCAATTCCATGCAGGGCGCCGCGCTGGACCTCAACGCCAAGATCGGCTCCAACCCCTGGTTCAACGCCCATTTCACCTACGACGTCCCCAAGATTCCAACCATCAACCTTGAGGCCTCGGTGAAGTGGACCGACAGGAATTCCTTCATCATGGGCGACAACCGCTACAACATCTCCTACCTCATGACAGACCAGCGCCTGTACCTCTCCAACATCCGCTGGAACCTCTACGACGTGCAGGGCGGCATCGCAAATAATTATTACAGTATAAGGAGACTGCTCACCGACAACCTCATCGGCGACTACGACCAGAGCATCCGGGCCTGGGACTACCCCTCCGTCTTCCTCTATGCCAATGCCGATACCAGGGACAACAGCTACTTCCCCACCAAAGGCTTCAACGCCGGATTAAAGGCCGATCTGTTCGCCCGCTTCGGGGACGCCACGTCCTCCAGCTCCTCCGGCCAGCCGCTGTTCGCAACCTTCTCCGGGAACGCCTCCCTTGCCGTTCCGGTGTTCAATTTCCTTACGCTGATTCCCTTCGGTGATTTCCGCTTCATCGTGGGCGACGACATCCCCGTTCCCTTCGCCAATGCCCTTGGCGGCTACATGAGGGGCCGGTACGTGTCTCACCAGATTCCCTTCGCAGGCATCGACAACGCAGCCTTCCGGCGCAACTACCTCGTGTCTGTTGGTGCCGACCTTCGCTTCAACATCGCCCCCAGCCATTACATTACGGCCCGCGGCAACATTGCCTACGATTTCAACGACTTCAGCCGCTTCGAAGACGGCGAGGCCGTGAAAGGCCTTGCGCTGGGCTACACCTACAACTCCATCATCGGCCCCATCAGCGCCTTCGCCCACTGGTCCTCCCTCACCAACTCCCCCGGCGCCTACCTCTCCATCGGCCTGGACTTCTAGACCCCGCGGCCACTACCTCCGGCCCAAAACAGACCCAAACCGGGCCGGAACCCAGCCAGTCAGGGTTCGGCGAGGCGGATGCGGCGGAGTTTGGCGGCCTGGTCGGGGGAGATGACGCCGGCTTCGAGGAGGCCGTCTACGGTGAGGGCGTCTTGAGCGTTGTGGGTACGGTAGAGCACGATGCCGTGTGCGGAGGAGCCGATGTAGGGGTGCTGCCGGAGTTCGGCCTCCGGGAGCGTCCAGAGGGGGTATGGAGTTGGTGCCGAGCATGTGATGAGATCGCGGAGGCCATCGTACTTTTCCTGATCGAAACGATAAATATCCATCAGTTGTTCCTTATGCGAGAATCCGCGCAGTTTGGATCTGTACTGCACTATTTTGCCGGCAAAGTATGGGCCGATGCCGGGGAGGGATGTAAATGCGGCGCTGTCGGCCCTGTTGATGTCAAGTTTGGGTATGTCGATGTAGGGGCGCAGGCGCTGGAACACGGAATCCGCAACCACATAGGATTTGGCGAAGTCGTCTGCGCGGCGGAACCGACCGCCCTTTTCGCGGTAATTGATGATGGACTGGGCCTGTTTCTCGCTGAATCCCAGCCGCATGAAGTCTTCCAGCGATGCGGTATTGGGGTCGAAGCGGAAACTCTCCACCCGGCGCGGACTGTAGTTTTCGCGGGTGCGTACTGTCTGGGCGCTGCGGGGCGGGCTGTGGCGCTCGATTTCGAAAGATTTCTCGACTTCGGCTTCGCCTTCGCTCGAAATGACAAAACTGTCATCTCGGCCATGGCCCGAAGGACCGCGCGGAGAGATCTCTCTTATGTACACGGTATCCGGCGCGTCCCGATGGGCCACGAGGGCCGTTACCGCGGCGCGGTGGATGAAAAGGGCGGCTTCGAAGCCAATTATCAGGAATACCAGGGCGATGGCGCCCGTTTTTGCCGATGAGCTGAGTTTATCGGCCTTCTTCTTCGGGTCCGGTGCAGCTTTGACCATACTTCTTCTTTGGGGGTTTGGTTTGCTCTGCACCTTCTACTATTATTACTATTTCGCCCTTAGGCTCGTGCTCCCGGAACCACGCCGCCACTTCCGCCAGGGTGCCCCGGTGGTGCTGTTCGTGGATTTTTGAGATTTCACGTGCCACTGAGCAGCCGCGGTCCATCCCGAAGACCTCCGCAAACTGCTCCAGGGTTTTCACAAGCCGGTAAGGCGACTCGTAGAAAACCATGGTGCGCTTTTCCGATGCCAGTTCCTGCAGCCTGGTCTGCCGCCCCTTCTTCTGGGGAAGGAATCCCTCGAAGGCGAAGCGGTCGCAGGGCAGGCCTGATGAGACGAGGGCCGGTATGCATGCCGTGGCTCCGGGGAGGGTCTGCACCTCGATTCCTTCCTGCGCGCATGTGCGGACAAGAAGGAAGCCCGGGTCCGATATGCCAGGCGTACCGGCATCGGAAATGAGAGCAACTGACGCGCCGGCAAGTATCCTTTCCCTAATAATGCCAACTGTCTGATGCTCGTTGAATTTATGGTGTGACTGAAGTTTCCCGCTTATGCCGTAATGATGCAGGAGCACCGATGACGTGCGGGTGTCTTCCGCCAGGATAAGGTCTACGCTGCGCAGGACTTCCACGCTGCGATAGGTCATATCCGAAAGATTTCCCACGGGCGTGGGAACTATGTACAGTATGCCGGCCACCCTATCCGAGTTTCTTGCGTACGGCCATCATGAAGTCGTACACCACATCACTGCGGAGATTCCAGTCAGGGAAGTTCTCCTTGATATAGTCGGCGGCAGTTTCCACGCGGTCCATTGCGTTGAGCGCGCTGATCGTGCTGTCGTACAGGGCGAAATCCTCCTTGAAGAGGGTTTTGATGAACAGGGCGCGGTCCTGCAGCGAGATGGCGCTGCGGATGTTTTTCACGCTCACCTGAGGAACGTCCAGCATCCATGCGAAGGGCTTGCCTGCCGGCTCCGGTTTGGCTTTAGCCTTGGGCTTGGGGGCGGGAGCCTGTTCGGGTTCCGCGACAGGGGCGGGCGCTTCGATGACGGGGGCCGGCTCTTCGATAACCGGGGCGGCCTCCGGAAGGTCTTCCTCAACGGCCTCGATGACGGGGGCGGGTTCCTCTACGGGAATGGGCTCCGGGAGCTCGCCAACGCTGAGTTCTATGTCGGTGAAGTCCGCTGGCACATCGGCAGCTTCCTCGGCCGCCATGGCTTCATACTGGGCGATCTTGGCTTTGAGGGCTTCTATCCTGGCATTCAGCTCTTTGGCTTCGGCCTGTATTTCAGCCAACATTTCTTTAGTATTTTTATCCATAAATGACTATATTTGCAAAGTCTACCTACAAATATAGTCAAATGTTTTTTGAAAATAAAAAAAGTCCGGGCTGCATTGAAGTTATTTGCGGCTCGATGTTCTCCGGAAAGACGGAAGAACTCATCCGCAGGCTCAAGAGGGCCCAGTTCGCCAAGCAGAAAATAGCCACGTTCAAACCCACCATCGACAAGAGGTATTCCGACCTGGATGTGGTCTCGCACGACTCTCACAGCATCTCCTGTACCCCCATCAAGAGCCCCTCACGCATGCTCCAGATTGATCCGGACGTTCAGGTTGTGGGTATCGACGAAGCCCAGTTCTTCGACGAGAGCATCATCGAGGTATGCCAGACTCTGGCCAACAACGGCGTCCGCGTAATCATCGCGGGCCTGGACACAGACTATATGGGCAAGCCTTTCGGCCCCATGCCCGGCCTCATGGCCATTGCGGAAGACGTGCAGAAAGTTCACGCAATCTGCGTGCACTGCGGCGCCCTGGCGAATCACTCGCACCGCCTCTCCGACAGCAAGAAGCTTGTAGTCCTGGGAGAAAAGGATACCTACGAGCCCCTCTGCCGCGAGTGCTACCAAAAAGCCCTCCGCGAAGAATAACCCGTGGCCCGGCCCGGTTTGGACCGGTTTGGATCTAGAACATTGTAATGGGCGTGAAATGCAACTCGCTGAATTTCAGCGTATTATCGATTTCTAGTCCGGCCGCGAGCCGGACTAGTTTTGCGTAAATGCCTCACTCACAGTTGTTTCCATTTCACGCAGTTTCACGCAGTTTCGTGCGCATTCCGGAGGTGGCGGGTGAAGGAGGGGTTTAGAAGTCCAGAGTCATTAAGTCACAAACCAAAAGCCGGTCTCCAGACAGAATGTCGGAGGCCGGCCTTCAGACGTGTACTAAAACCTAAACCTACATTATAGATGCAGAGTGGGGGTATAATGTTGCAGGAAAAGTGAAAAAAAGTGAAAAATTTTTTCACAAAACAGCTAACGCGCTGTAAATCAGTCAAATAATTTTTCTACAACCGGGGCGGCCTGGTCGTATGTATAGCCCCTGCCAAGGGCAAAACGCAGGAGTTTGGGCCTGGCGGCGGGGTCTCCGCGGAGGGTGCGGGCCTTGGCGGCGAGTAGTTTTTCCATGCGGGAGAGCGCTTCGTCCACACCGCAGGCCTCAGCGATTACCTCATCGGCAACGGAACCCGTTATACCCTTGGAGCGAAGGGCGTACCTGATCTTCACCGGGCCCCATCCCTGGAGCGAAGCCTTCTCCCTTGAAAAGGCCGATGCATAGCGGGTGTCATCCACATAGCGTTCCTTCACCAGGGCGGCAACCACGCGTGATGCGGCCGAAGAATCCCCCTCTAGGGATTTCAAGGCTTTGCGCATTACGTCGGAAGTGCAGTATTCTGCTTTGGAGCAGAGCCGCTGAAGGCGGTCAAGTACTTTTTTCTCGTCCATGGGATTACGGAACCAGACCGGTGCGTGCGTTCCAGGAAATACTGGTCCTATAGTAATTATTCAGGTAATCCGCCCTCTTGCAGGCCGATGGGAGATACATACTGAAACCGGAATAAACCCTGATGTCGAAATCGTTGATAAACCTGGGCGTTGCCGCCTTGTAAACGATGCAGGCATCCAGGGCTTCCTCCAGGGCGGCGGTTTCATCGGCAGTCATACTGCAGTGAAGCAGGATATCCTTAAGGTCGTAGAAATAGTGCCGGCCGGCCCTGTAATAGCGTTGAACCGCATCTGGAGACATGTTCTGCAGCTTGGTCTGGTACTTGGCGAAGAGGGTTGCACATACGGATGCCAGGTTATCGAGGGCTTTGCAGTTTATAAGCGATATCGTGGCGGACTGGGCGGACCCTGTCCTGCTGCTGTAAAAGTTGAAATAATCCTCGCACACGCCCTTGACGTTAGGGACAGACTCTTCCAGAAGCCTGGAAACCAGAGTCTTGTAATCCAAACCGTCGGCAAGGATCTCCGTTTGCGAAAAGCCCAGGACGTCACACACATTCCTGAGTTCATATGCCACCTCGATGCACCCCATAAGACAGGCGTCCAGGATGATATAATCCATATGCATGGGGATTGCGCCGGCCAGATCCTGGATTTCTATCTCGGAATAAGGTGTTCCTTCATCCTGCCCCAGGGACTTCACGGCGGGGTACTCCGGAATCTCCGGGAAGCCGAAACTCACTCCCCTCTTGCCGGCATACCATATGGACGAGCCTTCCTCAGGGTCGAAGTTGGAAGGATTGGAGTAATACTTCGCAGGGAGCCATCCTGTGCCGTGGGAAGAAAAAACCATCCCGTAGCCCGCAGCCGGATATGTGTCCCTTACGAACTCGAGCGCCTCCCTCATGAAAGAGGCCGATGACACCGGAGTATCGCCGCTCCACACCTTCACGGTGTCCATGAGCGTCTCTTCTCCTTCCTCCCTCGTGAGCCTTATCAACACCGGAGAAGCGGGAGTAGTATAGTCCTTGTATTTTTCTGTGAGCCTGCTTATCACAAGCACCACATCGGAATTCCGGGTACGCTCCGGCAGATAGCCTTTGGTCATATCGTCGATATCCTCCCTGAGATAATCGTACAGGGAATTATACCCGGCGGAAACGAGGATAAAGACACGCCTGGTTTCCTGAGTGACGGTTCTGTCGGTTTTGGTGACACCCGTAAACACAGTGCCCTCGCCCGCAGGATTGAAATCCTTGAAATTGGGATTCTCCTTGCCGCAGGAAAAGAACAATCCTGCTGCAAGAGTCATCATAAATATGATGCGGGCCTTCCTCATATATTCGGCAAAGATAAAGAATTATTCTTAAATTTGCGATTGGAGAAATTGAAAACGCTCTCGAACACATGAAACTTATTGCAAAAATTATGCTCATCGCATCTGCCGCAGCGGCGCTTGCCGGCTGTTCAAATCCCGGGAAGAAAGACTTCCGCTACACCATTGACACATTCGCCGACCTCAAAGTCATGCGTTATCAGATTCCCGGCTGGGAAGACCTTACCCTCCAGCAGAAGGAATACGCATATCACCTTGCGGAGGCCGCAAAATGGGGACGTGACATCCTGTGGGACCAGAACTGCAAGGAAAACCTCCGCGTGCGCCACGCAGTGGAAACCATACTGGAAAAATATGACGGCGGAGACCGCGGCTCCACCGAGGATTACTTCAACTTCCTGGTGTATGCCAAGCGCCTTTTCTTCTCGAACGGCATCCATCACCATTATGCGGAAGACAAGTTCTTCCCGGAGTGCCCCAAAGAGTACTTCGCCAAGCTTCTGAACGCCGTGGGAATCGATGACGAAGACCTCCTGGACGTAATCTACAATCCGGAGAGGTATCCCCAGCGCCGTTCCACTGCAACCGACGGCGACATCGTGGCCTTATCGGCAGTAAACTTCTACGAGGGAGTCACCCGCGAGGAGGTGGAGGCATACTACGCGTCCATCGTCGACAAGAATGACCCCAATCCCATCTCCTATGGCCTGAATACCAAGGTGGTAAAGGCCGATGACGGATCGATCAAAGAGATTCCCTGGTGCTCCGGAAGCATCTACGGCGCCGCCATCGACAAAATCTGCGAAGAACTGGAACTTGCCGCCGCTGTGGCGGAGAACGACATCCAGGCCCGCGCGCTGCGCATCCTCATCGACTACTACAAGACCGGCGACCTGCGCAAATGGGACGAATTCAACATCGAATGGGTAAAAGACACCATCGGCACGGTTGATTTCATTAACGGTTTCATCGAAGACTACAACGATCCCCTGGGCCGCAAGGCTTCATGGGAGGGCTATGTGAATATCAAGGACGCGGCGGCATCGGCAAGGACCGAGACTCTCAGCGCCAACGCACAGTGGTTCGAGGACAATTCCCCGGTGGATCCGCGCTTCCGCAAGGCTGTTGTCAAGGGCGTATCGGCCAAGGTAATCAACGCGGTTTGCCTGGCCGGCGACAGCTATCCCAGCACGCCCATCGGCATAAATCTGCCCAATGCCGACTGGATCCGCAAGGAGCATGGCTCAAAGAGCGTCACCATCGCCAACATCACCCATACCTATGATTATTCCGCGCAGGAAATGCCCAACTCCGTCCTGGAGGAATTCGCCTGGGACGATGCCGAAAAGGAGCGTTCCCGCAAATGGAGCACCATTGCCGATGAGATCCACACCGACCTGCACGAGTGCCTGGGCCATGGTTCCGGCCAGCTCCTGCCCGGGGTGTCCACCACCGCCATGGGTGAATATTCATCCACGCTGGAAGAGGCCAGGGCCGATCTGTTCGGCCTCTACTATACGGCCGATCCCAAAATGGTGGAACTGGGCATCATGCCCGATCCGGAAGCATACAAGGCCGAATATGACGGCTATATCCGCAACGGTCTGATGGTGCAGTTCAACCGCGTGGAGCTTGGCCGCCCCAACACCGAGGCTCATATGCAGAACCGCAAGCTCATCGCCGAATGGTGCCTGGAGAAAGGCGCTGCCGACAATGTGATAGAGAAGAAGGTCCGCGACGGCAAAACATACTTCGTGATTAACGATTATGTGCGGCTGCGCGCCCTGTTCGCAGAGCTCCTGGCGGAGATTCAGAGGATCAAGTCCGAGGGCGATTATGCCGCAGGCAAGGCCCTGGTTGAGACCTATGCCGTGAACATCGACCCTGCCCTGCACCGCGAGGTGAAAGAACGCTACAACGCACTGGGCCTTAAGCCTTATGGCGGCTTCGTGAACCCGGAAATCGTACCGGTCGTCAAGGGCGGAAAGGTTGTGGATTACGTACTGGAATACACCGACAGTTATCTTGGCCAGATGCTCGAGTACGGCCGCAAATACGGCATACTTTGAGGCTGCTGGACGATTATACCTCCTATCTGAAGATAGAGCGCGGGATGTCACCCAACACGGTGGCATCCTACGTTCATGACGTGTCCGTTTTCCTTGAGGCCTACCCCTCTGCCAGGCCTTCCGACCTGACGGATGCCGATGTCGCAGAGCACCTTGCCTCTCTGGGACTGACAAAGCGCTCCCAGGCCAGGGTGCTCAGCTCCCTGCGCTCCTTCTTTGACTGGTGCATCGCCGAGGGAGACATGAAGTCCAACCCGGCGGAACGCGTGGATTCTCCCAAGCCCGGGCACTATCTGCCCACCGTGCTCTCAGTGGAGGAAATTTCTGCGATTATGGATTCCGTGGACCTGCAGGCCAGATTCGGCAGAAGGGACAGGGCCATCCTGGAAGTGCTGTACGGCTGCGGCCTGCGCGTGTCCGAGGCCGTTAGCCTGAGGCTTCGGGACCTGTACCTAGGCGAAGGATTTCTGCGGGTAATCGGCAAAGGCAACAAGCAGAGAGTGGTGCCGATGGGCGAAATGGCCGTGGCCGCGCTTGAGGCCCATCTGGAAGACAGGGCGGTGGTGCCCGCCTCCAGGGACGATGAAGACTATGTGTTCCTGAACCGCGACGGCAAGCCCCTGAGCCGGATTTCGATGTTCAATATCGTGAAGAAGCAGGCAATGCTCGCTGGCATTCACAAGGAGATTTCTCCGCATACGTTCCGCCATTCATTTGCCACGCATCTTGTAGAAGGCGGGGCCGATCTTCGCGTAGTACAGGAGATGCTGGGCCACTCCTCCATCCTCACCACTGAAATCTATACGCATCTGGACCGCTCCACATGGCAGGCCGATGTTCTCAAACACCACCCGGAGCGATGAGACGCCGCAAGAAACTGGCATATTGGCTGTTTGTGCGCATCCCGTTCTGGTTTGTTGCACTCAGCTTTGCATTTGTACTGCTGTACAAAGTGGTTCCGGTGTACTTCACCCCGCTGATGCTGGTGCGGGCCGTGCAGGGTGAGCGCCCCATTCAGCGGGAATGGACGCCCCTGGAGAAAATTTCCCCGGAAATGATAAAGGCGGTTATCGCCTCCGAAGACAACCGTTTTGCCACGCACAACGGCTTCGACTGGATAGAGGTCCGCAAGATGCTGGACGCCCACCAGAACAAGGGCAAGAAGATACGCGGCTGCAGCACCATCTCCCAGCAGACCGCCAAGAACGTATTCACCTTCGGCAGCTCCACCCTTGTGCGCAAGGGCCTGGAAGCCTGGTTTACGGTTCTTATCGAATGGATCTGGGGCAAGGAGCGTATTATGGAAGTGTACCTTAACGTAGCCGAAACGGGCCACGGCATGTACGGAGTACAAGCCGCAGCCCGTAAATACTATGACGTGCCCGCCGCCAGGCTCACCCGCCGTCAGGCCGCCTCCATCGCCATTATCCTTCCCAATCCCCTCAAGTACAACCCCAAAGGCGATACCAAGTTCATCAACCGCCGCCGCAACGCCATCGTAGCCCTTATACCTAAATTAGAATACCCGGACTGGGTGCGGCAGTAACGGCCGATCAGAATGAAGCAGCGATTGCGATAAAGTCTTCAGCCTTGAGGGCGGCGCCGCCGATGAGGCCGCCGTCGATGTCCTTCTCTGCGAAGAGTTCCTTTGCATTTGAGGGCTTGCAGGAGCCACCATAGAGGATAGTCATGTCGTCTGCTGCGGCAGCGCCGAACTTTTCGGCGATGACGTTGCGGATGCAGGCGTGGATTTCCTCTGCCTGTGCTGCAGTGGCGGTTTTGCCTGTGCCGATTGCCCATACGGGCTCATAGGCGATGACCACGTTTGCAAGGTCTTCCGGAGCAAGGGTGTAGAGAACGGCCTTGGTCTGGTCTGTTACCACCTGGAAGTGCTTGCCGGCTTCCCTCTCGTCCAGGTTTTCACCCACGCAGAGGATCACCTTGAGGCCTTCGTCAAGGGCGAGCCTTGTTTTCACGACGAGCTTTTCATCGGTCTCTCCATAGTACTGACGACGCTCGGAGTGGCCGAGGATGGTGTATTCGCAGCCAACCGACCCAAGCATTGCGGGAGCAACCTCACCGGTGTATGCGCCCTTCACATGGTCGGCGCAGTTCTGTGCGCTCAGGGCCACTTTTGAACCCTTGAGGGCCTCTGCCACGGGGGCAAGATGCGTGAACGGGGGTGCAACTACGAGTTTTACGTTTGCGGGAAGTTCTTTTGCCTTCTCAACCACTGCTTTGGCGAGCTCTACGCCTTCAGGAACTGTAGTGTTCATTTTCCAGTTGCCTGCAACGATGTATTTTCTCATATAATAAAAGAATTAGATTTCTCGGCTCCGCTCGAAATGACAATCACTTCAAGCGGACACAAAGATACTAATTATTTGGAAATTCCGAAAATAGATGCTACCTTTGCGGGCCTTAAAAAAGGGACAGCCCTTTTTGGTGCAATGGGGTCTTTGAAACAGAAGACTGAGTAACACATTTTTAAATTAAAGTAACATGAAGCATTTCGCTCTCAACGGAGAAATCCGTGAAAAAGGCAACAAGGCCGTCATCAAGGCTTTCCGCCGTCAGGGTCTGGTTCCCTGCAACCTCTATGGCGCAGGTATGGACAATGTCCTGTTCACCGTTAAGGAGAAGGAACTCCAGGGTATCACCCACACTCCCGCATCCTACATCGTAGACCTTAATCTGGGCGGTAAAGTATACACCGCAGTGGCACACGAGTACCAGTGGCATCCCGTAGACGACAACTGTCTGCACGTGGACTTCCTCGCAGTAAACGAGAAAAAGCCCATCGCCATCACTGTTCCCCTGAACATCTTCGGTCACCCTGTGGGCGTGCAGGCCGGTGGTAAGTTCGTACAGGTATCCCGCAACCTCAAAGTCCAGGCCCTCATGAAGGACCTCCCGGACCAGCTTGACGTGGATGTAACTCCCCTGGAGCTTGACAAGCGCCTCACCGCAGGCGACCTCAAGTACGACGGTATCAAGATCCTGTCGGACAAGAACACCATCATCTGCCGCGTAAAGACCACCCGCGCCATGCAGCAGGCCGCTGCAGAGGCTGCAAAGGCCTAATTTTTTCCGGCTGGCGGTCATGGAGTATCTAGTTGCAGGACTCGGAAACATCGGTTCCGAATACGCCTCCACCCGTCACAACATGGGATTCATGGTATTGGATGCCTGGGCTCAGGCATCCAATACTTTGTTTTCCGTGCAGCGCTACGGCGCCATTGCAGAGGTGTCCTTCAAGGGAAGGCACTTCCATCTGCTCAAGCCGTCAACCTACATGAACCTCAGCGGCAACGCCGTCCGCTACTGGCTTCAGAAGCTTAACATCCCCGTAGAGAACCTGATTGTCATCTCCGACGACCTCAACCTCCCCTTCGGAACAATCCGCATGAGGGAAGGCGGAAGCGCCGGCGGCCACAACGGCCTTCAGAACATAATCGACACTCTTGAGACCGATGCGTGGGCCCGTATCCGGGTGGGCATCGGCAGTGAATTTTCCCGGGGCGGACAGATAGATTTTGTGCTGGGCGACATGTCGGAAGAAGAAATGCAGCAGATTCCGGACATTTCCGCGCGTATAATCCAAGGAATCAAGGATTTCTCGACGATTGGCGCGCAAAAAGCGATGAGTTTTCTGAATACAAGGATAAAAAAGGAGGAAAAAGTGGAAAAAAGTGCAGGAGAAGCGCCTGAAAAATAGATTTTTCTGCATTTTTTTGTTTTAAAATTTTTTGTTTTGAATTTTTTTCTCTACCTTGCACAAAACTTTGGATATTACTCTAACAAACTAAACCAAATCAATTAATTATGAAACAGCTTGTTGAAAAACTCAATGCAGAGATCGCCGAGTTCGTAAAGAACGCAGAGGCCCAGGTAGTAAAGGGTAACAAAGCCGCCGGTGCACGCGCCCGCAAGGCTGCCCTCGCCCTCATGAAGGATCTCAAGGAATTCCGTAAAGTTTCCGTGGAAGCTGCAAAGTAATTCCTTCTGCAAAAGAACCCGGCCGCCCCTGAAGGGCGGCTTTTTTTTGTCCCCCATTTTAATTACCTTTGTATTTTAATACAAAAATAAAAGATGTATTCCTTCTCAAACCGTCGTCTTCGACGACCCCTCCCATAAATGGGCCCCTCCCTCTTATACGGCCGAGGGTGGCCATAGGTTTGAGAAGGAATACATCTTTATAAATTCAATTATATGAAAAATTTCGTAGAGGAACTTAAATGGAGGGGGATGATTCAGGATATCATGCCCGGAACTGAGGAGAAACTGATGCAGGGGCCGGCGGCGGCTTATGTGGGCATCGACCCCACAGCCGATTCGCTTCATATCGGCCATCTGGTGAGCGTTATGATACTCAAGCATTTCCAGGCCTGCGGGCATAAGCCCATCGCCCTGGTTGGCGGTGCAACCGGCATGATCGGGGATCCTTCCATGAAATCGGCGGAGAGAAACCTGCTGGACGAGGAAACGCTGGGTCACAACGTGGCATGCATTAAGGCGCAGCTGGGAAGGTTCCTGGACTTCGATTCCGACGCTCCCAACAGGGCGGAACTGGTGAACAACTACGACTGGATGAAGGATTACAGCTTCATCAACTTCATCCGCGACATCGGCAAGCATATCACAGTTAACTATATGATGGCCAAGGATTCCGTGAAGAAGCGCCTCCAGAGGGATTCCTCGGAGGGCATGTCCTTCACCGAATTCAGCTACCAGCTCATGCAGGGCTACGATTTCTTCTGGCTTTGGAAGAACAAGGGCTGCGTGCTCCAGCTCGGCGGCAGCGACCAGTGGGGCAACATCACCACCGGCACCGAACTCATCCGCCGTATCGCCGGCGGAGAGGCCTATGCACTCACCTGCCCTCTTATCCGCAAGGCCGATGGCACCAAGTTCGGCAAGACCGAGAAAGGCAACATCTGGCTGGATGCGGAGCGCACGTCGCCCTACGAATTCTACCAGTTCTGGCTGAACGTGAGCGACCAGGATGCGGAAAGCTACATTAAGATCTTCACCATGCTCCCCAAGGACACCATAGAGGCCCTCATCGCCGAACAGCGCGAGGATCCCGGCCGCCGCGTGCTTCAGAAGGCTCTGGCGAAGGAAGTCACCGTCATGTGCCACGGGCAGGAAGCCTATGACAATGCCGTTGCGGCTTCGCAGCTGCTCTTCGGCAACGTATCGGCCGAAACCTTCCGCGGCATGGACGAACGCACCGTGCGCGAAGTCTTCGCGAATGTGCCCTCCTACGAGCTCACAATGGCGGATTTCCCCTGCAACATCCTGGACCTGCTGGCGGTGAAAACCGACATCCTCCCCTCCAAGGGCGAGGCCCGCAAGATGGTCGCCGGCGGCGGAGTATCCGTGAACAAGGCCAAGATTGCCGATATCGGCCAGGAAATAACTGCCGATGACATCGTGAACGGCCATTACCTGCTGGCGCAGAAGGGTAAGAAGAATTATTACATTATTAATGTTATATAGATCTCTCGACTACGCTCGAGATGACAGACACTATGGAAAAGCCCGCATCTACAAGGCAGCTCAAGGTTGCCCGTGAAATACAGAAGGCCCTGGCGGAGATTATCCGCGCTAAGGGCATGGCGGCGTGGGGCGGCGCCCTGGTTACAGTGAGCGAGGTGCGCATCAGCCCGGACCTTTCAGTGGCCAAGGTGTTCGTGAGCGTGTTCCCGTCGGACCATCAGCAGAGCGTAATGGCCATGCTGGAGGAGAACCTCGGCAGGATCAGGGGCGAGCTCGGTCACGCCATGGCAAAGCAGTTGCGGATCGTCCCGGAGCTGGTGTTCCTGCTGGACACATCCCTGGACTACGCACAGCACATCGAAGATCTGCTTAAGAAATGAAGCTCCCGCTGCCGCTCCGCTTCGCCTTCCGCTACCTGTTCGCCCGGAAATCGCATAACGTGATAAACGTTATCTCCGGAATCAGCGTGGCGGGAATGGCTGTAGGAACGGCGGCGCTGGTAATCATCCTGTCGGTTTTCAACGGCTTTGACGACCTTGTAAGGAAAAGCCTCGACGAAATCGACCCTGATATCCGCATTACTCCATCGACCGGAAAAGTCTTCACTCCGGACAGTGTGGCGTTCGCAAAAATATACGACGACCCCCGCATTGCAAGCATCTCCAGCGTCATCGAGGAGCAGGTTTTCCTCTCCTACATGGACAACCAGGGCATCTGCATAATGCGCGGGGTGGATCAGGTTTACGAGGAGGAAACTCCTCTGAGGGACCGCATGCTGGAAGGCGAATTCAAGCTCCACTACAACCGTCGCACCCAGGGCGTTTTCGGGGCTGCGCTGGCCTACAACATGGGAATCAGCTATCGGCTCATCACCCCCGTGGACATTTATTATCCTTCCCGCACTGCGCCGTTCTCCATCCAGAATCCATCGGCAAGTCTGCGCCAGCAAAAGGTATTTCCTGCCGGCACGATGTCAATCAATGCCGATGCCGATTCCAAACTGGCCATCGTCCCCATCGAGGTTATGCGCGAGCTGCTGGAGTACGACACGGAAGTATCGGCCCTGGAAATCAGGCTTGCCGATGGAGAAGACACCAAGGCCGTGGTCAAGGACATTGAGACTGTTTTCGGCCCCGGCTTCGACGTGAAGGACAGGATACGCCAGAACGACGCGCTCTACAAGATGATGCGTTATGAGAAACTGGCGATTTACCTTATCCTCATTTTCGTGGTGATAATCATTGCTTTCAGCGTGCTCAGTTCGCTCACAATGCTCATCATCGAAAAGGAGCAGGATATGGAAACCCTGCGCAGCCTGGGCGCCCCTGAAGGCCTCACAAGCCGCATTTTCCGCCTTGAAGGCTGGATGATAACGCTTCTTGGAATGGTTATTGGCCTTGTCGTGGGCACCGTGGCGGTGCTTATCCAGCAGCGCTTCGGCATAATCCAGATGCCCGGCAACTTTGCCGTGAGCGCATACCCGGTGATCCTCAAGGCCACGGATTTCCTCTTCATCATTCTTGGAGTCGCCCTGGCCGGTTACGCCGTCGCCTGCATTCCATCCGTTAAACAGCAGGGCCGATGAAACGCACCGTGCCCATATTGGCCATTGCCGTGCTGGTTCTGGCGGGGGCCGATATCCTCGCCGGGGGCGGCGGATTCTCCCTTCCCGGCGGCGTATTGCTGTGGAAGCTGCGCATTCCCCGGGCTCTCACAGCTGTGCTCGCCGGTTGCGCGCTTTCGCTTTCCGGTGCGCAGATGCAGGCCCTTTTCCGCAATCCCCTGGCGGATCCCCACATCATGGGCGTAAGCGGCGGTGCCGCCCTGGGAGCCGCGCTGGCAAGCCTTGCCGTTGGAACCGGACTTT
>JAGAAY010000003.1 GCA_017615065.1 Bacteroidales bacterium
CCCTCTGAGATGCTCTCAAAGGGGTTTTGAAGTGACTCCAACAGGACTCAAACCTGTAACCTTTTGATCCGTAGTCAAATGCTCTATTCAATTGAGCTAAGGAGCCGTACAAAGGGGCCTTTCGGTGCCCTTTTTATTTTTCAGCAACGTAGACTTTCTCGCGGATACGTGCCTTCTTACCGGTGAGGTTGCGGAGGTAGAAGATGCGGGCCCTGCGGACCTTGCCGTACTTGTTCACCTCGATGCTGTCGATGAAGGGGCTCTGGATGGGGAAAATCCTTTCCACTCCGATGCCGCTGGAAACCTTGCGGACGGTGAACGTCTTGGTGAAGGGATCCGCACCTTTCATCTGGATGACAACGCCTCTGAACTTCTGAAGCCTCTCTTTGTCACCTTCTTTGATCCGGTAGGTAACGGTGATGGTGTCACCGGCCTTGAACTCCGGGAATTCGGCTGCTTTTCCACTCTGGAAAGCCTGCTCTGCTATTTTAATCAAATCCATTTTAATATCTCCTAATTTGGGTGGCAACATCGCCTTCTAAACTCCTGTGCGAGAGGTTGCTTCGTTTTTGGGACTGCAAAGGTAGAAATTTTTTTTCAATCACCAAAAATAATTAGAAAATATTTTTCTCTTTTTCGAAGATAGCGTTGTCATCCCTGCTGGGAGCCGGCGTGAAAGTGCTGCTGGAGCGCATTGCCTCAAGCGCATCTTTTTCACTCCTGGACAGCTTGTGCGGCATCCAGACAAGGATCTTAACGTACAAATCTCCTGTTCCGCGGCCGTATCCCTGCACTGCGGGCAGTCCCCTGCCCCTCAAACGCAGAACGGTTCCGCTTTGAGTACCGGGCTCAAGTTTCTGGCGAACGGGGCCGCTCAGGGTTGGAATTGTGATTTCGCAGCCAAGAACGGCGTCCGGCATGGATATGATCTGTGTATAGAACAGGTTGTTGCCGTCCCGCTTGAGTTCAGCGTGGGGAACCTCGTGAACCACTACCAGAAGGTCTCCGTTCACGCCGCCCTGCTGACCCGCATGGCCTTCACGCGGCACAGTGATCTGCATACCTTCCTCAACGCCGGCGGGGATGCGCACCTTAACGGTTTCCCTGCGCCTTTCCAGGCCAGTTCCGCCGCACCTGCGGCAGGGATTGCTCACCACCTTACCCGTACCGCCGCACTGGGGACACGTAGAAATGGTGTAACTTGTCATTCCGAACAGGCCGCGCATGGCCTGCCTCACCTGGCCCTGTCCATGGCACGTAGGGCAGGTCTTTATGTCCGATGAATTCTTTGTGCCCTTTCCGCCGCATTCCTGGCAGGGACGGTTCCGCTCGATGGTTACCTCTTTCTCGCAGCCGCTGGCAATCTCTTCAAGGGTGAGTTTTACGCTGGTGCGGATATCACGCCCCCTGAAAACGCGTGTGCCCGACTGCGACGAACCGCCACCGAAGAAGTCGCTGAATCCGCCTCCTCCGCCGAAGTTGAAGCTGCCGCCGAACACGTTGCGCAGTATGTCGTTCAGGTCGAATCCGCCGAAGTCGAAACCTCCGCCTCCGCCCATCTGGTCGCCTGCGAAGCCATACTGGTCGTAGCGTGCCTTCTTGTCGGGGTCGCTGAGCACGGAATAAGCCTCGGCCGCCTCCTTGAAGCGTTCCTCGGCCTCTTTCTTCTCCGCGTCGGTGCCGTTCACCCACCTGTCGGGATGCCACTTGAGCGCCAGTTTGCGGTAGGCGCTCTTGATTTCATCGGCCGATGAGTTCTTCTGGACGCCCAGAACCTCGTAGTAGTCTCTTTTCTGTGCCATCGTTTATGCTCCTACAATTACCTTGGCATAGCGCAGGACCTTGCCGCCGAGGGTATAGCCCGTCTGGGTTACGTCGATTACCTTGCCCTTCATGTCCTCCGACGGAGCCGGGAAGGTGGTAACCGCCTCGTGGAATTCCGTATCGAACTCCTTGCCCTTGGCGTCGATCCTCTCCAGTCCCTTGCCTTTGAGATATGAATTCAACTTATTGAAAATAAGCTGTGTGCCTTCCTTGGCGGCATCGCTGTCGCTGCTCTTTTCCAGTTGAGCCAGTGCTATTTCACAGTCGTCCAGGATGGGAAGCAGCCCCTTGATGGTGTCGGCCGATGCGCTGGACACAAGTGCCAGCTTCTCCTCCGCAGTGCGGCGGCGGAAAGTGTCGAATTCCGCCATCAGGCGGATATAATCGGCCTTTGAATCGGCCAAAGCCTTTTCCTTTTCTTCCAAAGCCTTCCGGCTTTCCTCCAGGGCTTTCTTATTCTCTTCAAGCTCTGCATTGGCTTTAGGAGCCTGGGCATTATCTTTTTTCTTCTTCTCTGCCATGTCAATACACTTTTGTCGCGGGGTGCAAAACAAAATGCCTGCCAACCCCCTGTTACCTGCCAATCTGTCAGTTCGGCGTGCAAAGTTAGAAAATATGTTATATATTTGCAGCATGGAGAATAACAAACTGGCCAAATATACTCCCTATTATAATAAGGAAGCGCTGCTGGGCAAAATCATGGCATCGGCCCGCCTTGCAGGCAGGAAGGTGGTATACTACGTGCTGCTTCTGTATTATGTACTCCAGTCTTCAAGCACAAAGATGGCCGATAAAGCCAAGATTATCGGCGCTCTGGGCTATTTCATTTTCCCTGCCGACCTGATTCCGGACATCATGCCCGTCGTTGGCTATACCGACGACCTTGCCGCACTGGCATGGTGCGTTTACAGCGTTGCCAAGAACCTGACTCCGGAAATAAAGGAAAAAGCCGCGGCAAAAGCGCGGCAGCTGTTCGAAAAAGGGAGCGGAATGCGAGGTTCGAACTCGTGACCTGCGGCTTGGGAAGCCGCCGCTCTACCAACTGAGCTAATTCCGCTTGTGCTTGCAAAGATAGGGATATTTTCTTAATTTTGCACTCCAGACCACATAATTATTTCATTTTATAATGGATAAAACCTTAGCCCTCAATCCCAACGAGGTAATCGCATTCATCGGCAAACATCCGGTGGATTTCACAAGGGAAGACCTTCTGTCCTTCATACAGGCCAAAGGCATCCGCATGATCGATTTCATGTATCCGGCGGAAGACGGCCGCGTTAAAACCCTGAATTTCACGGTCAACAGCCTCTCATATGCGGAGACCATCCTCACAAGCGGCGAGCGCGTGGACGGATCCTCCCTTTTTCCCTCCTTCGTGGAGGCCGGCAACAGCGACCTTTATGTCATACCGCGGTACCGCACCGCATTCATCGACCCGTTCAATCCTATCCCCACACTCTGCTTCCTGTGCAGCTTCCTTCAGAATAACGGAGAGCCTTTTTCCTGCGCCCCGCACGCAACGCTGATAAGGGCGGAAAGGGTGTTCGAGGAATCCACAGGCCTTCAGTTCGAGGCGATGGGAGAACTGGAATATTACGTCATCGCCCCGGAGAGCCCGCTCTTCCCGGCATCGGACCAGAAAGGATATCACGAGACTGAACCCTTTGCAAAGCTGAACGATTTCCGCCGTACCTGCATGGACCATATCGCCAAGGCGGGAGGCCAGATCAAGTACGGCCACGGCGAGGTTGGCAACTTCACCCTGGACGGCAAGGTTTACGAGCAGCAGGAAATCGAGTTCCTCCCCTGCCCCGTTGACACTGCGGCAGACCAGCTCCTGCTGGCCAAATGGATAATCCGCAATGTAGCCTTCCAGCAGGGACTGGACGTTTCCTTCGCACCCAAGATCACAACGGGCAAGGCCGGTTCCGGCATGCATATACACATGCGCCTGATGAAGGATGGGAAGAACGTTACTCTGAAGGAAGGCGGTGTTCTGTCCGATGAAGCCCGCAGGGCCATCGCAGGCCTTATGAAGATGGCTCCGTCCATCACTGCTTTCGGCAACAAGAACCCCACTTCATACTTCCGCCTGGTGCCCCATCAGGAAGCCCCCACCAACGTTTGCTGGGGAGACTGCAACCGCTCCGCCCTTGTGCGCGTGCCCCTTGGCTGGTCCACCGGCAAGGATATGGCGGCCGCCGTCAATCCTGCAGAAAAGCCCGTTGCGCAGGACGCACACGCAAAGCAAACCTTCGAGATGCGCTGCCCGGACTGCTCCGCCGATATCTACCAGCTCATGGCCGGCCTTTGCGTAGCCGCCAGGATAGGCCTTGAGATGGATCCCGCAGAGGCTCTGGCCATTGCCGATGCCAAATACGTGGACATGGATATCCACAAACCGGAGAATGCCGCACGCCTGGAGTCACTTGACGCCCTGCCCACCTGCTGTGCCGAATCCGCCGACTGCCTGGAGGCCTCCCGCGCCGTTTATGAATCGGCCGGAGTGTTCCAGCCCCGAATGATCGACGGCGTCCTGAAGGCGCTCCGCGAGCACAACGACGCCCACCTCCACGAGGAGGCGCGCAGGGACAAAGCCCTGATGAAGCATCTCGTGAAGAAATTCTTCTACTGCGGATAGAGGGACGTTCCTATGCTTCTTTTTTCTTCTGTTGCGCCAGCAACAGTCCTCCGATCGACACAGCCAGGCCGATCCACTGGAGCAGCTTCAGCCGTTCATCGCCAAGAAGGATTCCCCACAGGGCAGTAGCCACAGGAATCATCGCCAGGAACACGCTGGAGCCGGAAACTCCCAGCCTCTTGATTGCAAACACCCACAGCGAGAAGCACAGGCTGGAACAAAGCACCGACAGGAACAGCAGCGGCCTGAAGAAATCCCAGCTCAAATACAGGGAGGCGTCGAAATTCTCCACGCCGCGCGTAAGGAACAGCGGAATGAAATACGCAGTACCGATAAGGAACTGGTACATCACTATCACCGTTGGAGGATAATGCCTCTCCGACAGTTTTTTGGTGCAGGATGCATGGCCCACCTCCGCAAAAACGGCGATAAAAAGGACCACGATACCGAAGATGAAGTATGTACCCACATCTCCCTTGCCGCCGCTCACCATCGTAAGACCGCCTACGCAAATGAATATACCTATTATATTCAGCAGGCTCATCTTTTCCTTGAAGAAGATACGCCCGGCCAGGGCCGCCACAATGGGCGTAGAAGCGATAATCAGTGCGCTCAGGGTAGGACTTCCCGTGAGCTTGATTCCGTAGGTTTCGCAGAAGAAATAGATGAAAGGCTCGCACATCGCAAGCAGGAAAAGCATCACGCCGTCCTCCTTCTCCACCTTGATGGGAATCTTCATTATCAGGTTCAGCGCCAGCAGGATAAGCCCCGCCACAAGACACCTGATGGGAATGAAATATTCCACCGGTATGCCCAGTTCTATAAGCTGGTTCGCCCATATATACGACATTCCCCAGAACATGATGGACACGATGGCGATAATGTACACCACTGCCATTCCGGGATTCCACTCTTTTGTCATCACTTTATCAGTTTAAGGCCGATGCGGCCGCGTTCAGGGTCGATGGAAACGACCCCCACCAATACTTTCTGCCGGATTCTGAGCTCCGTGCCGCGAGGAATGCGGGAGATATGGATAAGCCCCTTCTCGTGCACGCCCACATCGACAAATGCGCCGAACGCCGTAACGTTTGAGACGATCCCGGGGAGCTCCATGCCTTCCTGAAGGTCGTCGATGTCGTGGACGCCGGGGTCGAAGGAGAATTCCTCCTCCTCGCCGCGGGGATCCCTGCCGGGCTTTGCCAGTTCCTGCAGGATGTCCTGAATGGTGGGAAGGCCCACTTCCCCGCTCACGTATTTATCGGCCTGAATGCCGGAGCATAGAGCTTCGTTTCCAACGAGTTCCTCCGTCTTGACGCCCAGGTCTTTGGCCATTTTCTCCACGATATGGTACGATTCCGGATGCACGGCCGAGTTGTCCAGAGGATTTGCCGATCCGCTCACGCGAAGGAAGCCTGCGCACTGCTGGAAGGCCTTGGCACCCAGACGCGGCACCTTCAGGAGTTCCTCCCTGCTGTGGAAAGGCCCGTTTGCGCGCCTGTATTCCACTATATTCTGCGACAGCGCCGGGCCGATACCCGCCACATAGCGCAGCAGATAAGGGCTCGCAGAATTCACGTCCACGCCCACCATGCTCACGCAGTTCTCCACCGTCTGGTCCAGCATTTCCTTCAGGAGCTTCTGGTCAACGTCGTGCTGATACTGCCCAACGCCAAGGGATTTAGGGTCGATTTTGACCAGTTCCGACAGAGGATCCTGAACCCGCCTGCCGATGGAAACCGCACCACGCACCGTAACGTCGTATTCCGGGAATTCTTCCCTGCCGATATCCGATGCCGAATACACCGATGCCCCGTCCTCACTCACGGTTATGATGCGTATTTCCGGCGGCAGACCGGCCCTGGAAAGGAATTCTTCCGTTTCCCTTCCGGCCGTTCCTTCGCCTATCACAACCGCCTGTATCCCGTATTTGTCCACCATCTCCCCTATTTTCACGATGGATTCCACCTTCTTTGAAAGCGGCGGATGGGGAAATATGGTTTCGTAATGCAGCAGATTGCCCTGCTGATCCAGGCAAACCACTTTGCAGCCTGTTCTGAATCCCGGGTCGATGGCAAGGACGCGACGGTCCTTGAGGGGCGGGGCCAGCAGGAGCTGCCGGAGGTTGTTGCCGAAGATGCGGATGGATTCCGCATCGGCCTTTTCCTTCATCTCCTTTATCACCTCACCAGTTATCGTGGGGCACAGGAGACGGTCGTAGGCATCGGCCATCGCAAGGCGGTACTGCTCCGCCAAAGAGCCATTTGGACGGCCCCTTCTGGCATTCAGCCGGCCCAGGAGCGGCTGCCAGAAGCGGGGTGCATCGCCCTTGATGGCAAGGTTGAGTATGCCTTCCGCTTCCCCGCGCAGCATTGCCAGTACGGTATGTGCCGGAGCGTTGCGCACCGATATGTTGAAATCGAAGTATGAACGGAATTTTGGGGCGTCCGGATTGGACTTTCCGGTTCTGGAGAGTTTGGATTGCAGGCGCCCGGCCTGATAATCCTTTCTGAGGGCATAACGTATGTCGCGCTGCTCGGCCATCTTTTCCGCCAGGATGTCGCGCGCTCCCTCAAGGGCGGCCTCTTTCGTGGGCACAGCCTCGCCTATGTATTTGGCGGCATCGGCCTCCGGATTGTCGGTCTTTCGAAGCCACATGGCTTCCGCCAGCGGGCCAAGGCCCTTCTCCTCCGCCACCGTTGCCCTCGTTTTGCGCTTGGGCCTCCAGGGAAGATACAGGTCTTCCAGTGTTGTGGAACTGAGGCAGTTCTCTATGCGTTCCTTCAGCTCCGGCGTCAACGCCCCGGCCTCCTCGATGGTTTTGAGGATGGTGGCCTTGCGCTTCTCCATCTCCTCGTACACCTCCATCCAGTGCTTCACCTCACCCACCTGCACATCGTCCATACCGCCTGTACGCTCCTTGCGATACCTGCTGATGAACGGTATGGTACACGCATCCTCCAGCAACTGAACACAATTCTCCACCTGCCAATCCTTCACGCCAGTCCGCGCCGCTATTTCCTTTACGTAGATTTCTTTCATGTGGTTACCCTGTCATTTCGAGCCTGTCGAGAAATCTCTTCCTCCAGGCAAATGCAAATTTAGCCAAAAAATTTGGAAGTTCCGTTTCAATTATCTAAATTTGCAGCCCGTTTCGAAAGAAGCACCTCTGGATGTAGCGCAGTTGGTAGCGCACCTGGTTAGGGACCAGGAGGTCGCTGGTTCAAGTCCAGTCATCCAG
>JAGAAY010000015.1 GCA_017615065.1 Bacteroidales bacterium
GCAAAATGCAACACCCCGTTTTCATAACTCGCTCATTATCAGCCACATCCATTTTACGCCCCCTTAAGGCTCAAAATGAGGAATAGGCTTGAGTTTGAACAGATTAAGTTCATGTTTACGGTCGATGAGAGCCTTGGTGGCGGGATCGTCGCAGACGCCGGTGCGGATGTAGCGGTCAAGGACGGCGTAAGTGAAGCCGAGGTTGTCCTCGTCTGTCTTGCCGCAGAGGCCGTCGGAGGGCGTTTTTTCAACCAGGTCCACAGGAAGGCCGATTTCTTTGCCGATGGCGACGACCTCCTGCACCGTTAAACCGCCCAGCGGTGAAAAATCGCCCGCGGCATCGCCGTAGCGCGTACTGTAACCCACCCAGTCTTCCGACAGGTTGCATGTGTTGGCAACGCGCCCGTTATTGCTCTGAGAAATAGCGTAAAGTGCCGTCATGCGCAGCCTGGGGGCCATATTTATGTGAGTCTGTGCCGATGCCTCATGCCCCAGCTTCGCCTCCACCTCCGCCATCAGCGCCTCGAAAGCCGCGCCGATATTCACTTCGTAATGCTTAATGCCAAGATGCGCAATCAACTTATTTGAATCCGCAATATCCGGCTGCACCCCGTTAGGCATCGTAACGCCGATCACTCGCTCACGCCCCAACGCCTCCACGCACAGCCCCGCCACAACAGAACTGTCCTTTCCCCCCGAAATCCCGATCACGGCATTGCATCCCGGCCCGTTCTCCTCGAACCACTCGCGTATCCACTGAACGCACACATCTTTCACTTTTTTAACGTCAAACATAGTTATTTCGCCCTTGTATAAACCTGTATCGGACATCCTTCGAAATCGAAGTGTTCGCGGAGTTTGTTTTCGAGGAAGCGTTTGTACGGGTCCTTCACCCATTGCGGGAGATTGCAGAAGAAGGCGAACTGCGGAGTGCGGGTGGGGAGCTGGGTGACGTACTTGATCTTGATGTACTTACCCTTCCATGCCGGCGGCGGGTAGTTCTCGATCTCCGGCAGCATGGCGTCGTTCAGCTGCGATGTGGATATCTTGCGCGTCATGTTGGCGGCAACGCGGGCCGCTGCGTCCAGAACATCCAGGATCCTCTGCTTGTTAAGAACCGACGTGAAGATAATAGGAATATCGTTGAACGGCGCCAGGCGCGAGCGAAGAGCCGCCGTGTACTCCTTCATAGTGTTGGATTCCTTCTCGAAGAGATCCCACTTGTTCACCACGATCACGCAGCCCTTCCGGTTCTTCTGGATGATATTGAAGATGTTCATGTCCTGCGCCTCCATGCCCAGGTTGGCGTCGATCATCAGGATGCAGACATCGGAATGCTCAATCGTGCGCATCGCCCTCAGGACCGAATAGAACTCAAGATCCTCGGTGACTTTGGCCCTTTTGCGCATGCCGGCCGTATCCACAATCATGAACTCGTGGCCGAATTTATTATAATAGGTCGATATGGAATCGCGCGTTGTACCCGCCACTGGTGTGACGATGTTGCGCTCTTCGCCCAGCAAGGCGTTGGTGAGGGACGATTTGCCCACGTTCGGGCGGCCGACGATGGCGATGTGAGGGAGATCCGCGTGGTCGTCATCGGCGGTGTCATCGGCAGGAAGGACTTTGATGATTTCGTCCAGAAGGTCGCCGGTTCCGGAGCCGTTGGCGGCCGATATGCTCCACACTTCACCCAGGCCAAGGGCGTAGAAATCGTACGCGTCGTACATCTTTTCGCCGCTGTCGACCTTATTTACGCACAGGATTACGGGCTTTTTGCTTCGACGGAGAAGATCGGCGATTTCCGAGTCGTAGTCCGTGATGCCGGTGGCCGCTTCGCACATGAACAGGACCACATCGGCCTCCTCCACGGCAATTACCACCTGGCGACGGATGGCGTCCTCGAAGACATCATCGGAGTTGGAGGTATATCCGCCGGTGTCCACCACGGAGAATTCGCGGCCGCACCACTCGCATTTGCCGTAATGACGGTCCCGCGTTACGCCTGCCGTTTCGTCCACTATGGCCTGGCGCATTCCCACCAGGCGGTTGAACAGCGTGGATTTGCCCACGTTGGGGCGGCCCACAATTGCTACTAAAGCCATATCGTCGAAATTTTCTGCAAAGATAATAATTTTACGGCCGATACAGCGCACACCCCTTGCAGGCATCGCTGTACTTGCCGCTGCACTTCTTTTTATCGGCGGCAAGCATTTCCAGTTCCTCTTCGCGGGCGCACTTGATTCCCCGCTTCTTCATTTCCGGATTTGTGGATATTTCCCCATTGGGGAACGGCCGCCGGAAGAAAAATATGTTCACTCCCAGAAGCAGAACGGCCAGGCCCACAAACACAATCGCGGCGAGGAAAACCTTCATGCGCGCAAAAAGCTACAGCGGGAACTCGGAAGAAATGGGCTCGTAATTGTATACGCGCAGGATCATGCGGGCGAAAGTGGCCGCCAGGGACACAACGCGGAACTTGCCCTGCAGTTCCTTCTTGGAAGGATCCAGAGGGATGGTATCGGTAACGTACACCTCCGTCAGGGCGGAAGAATCGATCCTCTCGTACGCCGGGCCGGAAAGCACAGGATGCGTGGCAAAAGCGCGCACGGAATTGGCGCCGCGTTTCACCAGCTCGTTCGCCGCAGCAGTAAGCGTACCCGCAGTGTCGATAATGTCGTCGATAATCACGATGTCCCTGCCTTCCACCTCGCCGATAGGCTGGATGCGCTCCACAACGTTGGCACGTGCGCGCGTCTTGTGGCAGATCACCACCGGGGCGTGCAGATACTTGGCATAGTTGTTGGCCCTCTTTGCACCGCCCATATCGGGAGCCGCGATGGTAAGCGTATCCTTAAACTTGCGCTTCAGCCCTTCCAGGATGTGCAGGAAGTCGTAGCTGGCATAAAGATGGTTCACCGGGAAGTCGAAGAAGCCCTGGATCTGGTCGGCATGCAGATCGCAGGTCATGATGGCATCCACGCCGGCGGTCTTGAGCATATTCGCGGCCAGTTTTGCGCCGATGGAAACGCGCGGCTTGTCCTTGCGGTCCTGCCTTGCCCAGCCATAGTAAGGAATGACGGCGATAACTTTATTTGCCGATGCACGCTTGGCGGCATCCACAGTGAGCAGCAGCTCCATCAGATTGTCGCTTGGCGGGAAAGTGGACTGAAGGATGAAGCAGGTTGCACCGCGTACACTCTCCGAGAACGAAGGCTGGAACTCACCGTCGCTGAAATGCGTGATTTCAAGCGGGCCCAACACCACATCCTCCTCGTCGTCCCTCTTGAGTTTGTTAATCTCCGCGACTACTTTTTCTGCGAAATAGCGGGTGGCGTCGCAGCTGAAAATGGCCATCCGGTGCTTGTGGACATCGTTGATCATAGCGTTTGTAATACAGAACCTATATAATTAAGAATATCTTCCTTTCCCATTCCGTTTGCACTGGACGACACGAAGCATGGCGGCAGCTCCTCCCAGTCCTGGAGAAGCCGCGACTTGTTTTTGGCCACCTGAGCCTCCAGCACCGTAATGCCCTGTTTGTCGCCTTTGGTAAAGATAATACCGAATGGTATCCCCTTCTCCCCAAGCTCCGAGATGAAGCGGAGATCCACCTCCTGCATATCGTGCCGGGAATCTACCAGCACGAACAGCATCACCAGCTCTTCCGAATTGTTGATATAATCCCAGATAATATGACGCAGGCGGGCGCGGTCCTTATCCGGCAGACGGGCATAGCCGTAGCCGGGCAAATCCACAAGATACCACTTGTCGTTGATGAGGAAATGGTTCACCAGCTGAGTCTTGCCGGGAGTCTGTGACGTCTTTGCCAGAGAACCGTTGCCGGTGAGCATATTGATGAGGGAACTCTTTCCCACATTACTGCGGCCGATAAAAGCGAATTCCGGCAAACGCAAGGAGGGCTTGCCGCCTACCTTGACACTGCTGCCGGAAAAAACCGCCTTTTTTATTCTCATAGCGTTACAAATATACGAAATATTATTTCAATTTCGGATACCTGATCGTGAAACATGCACCTCCCAGAGCAAAAGATTTTGTGCATGTGATGGTTCCCTGGCATCTCTGGATTATCGCACGGCATATTGCCAGGCCCAGTCCGGAGCCGCTGCTCTTGGTAGTGAACTCAGGCGAGAATATCTTCTCCCTGTCTTCCGCCTTCACGCCGGGGCCGTTATCCTCAACCACGATGTCGTAATAACCCTCCTGCTCCGAATTCCGCACCGACAGCAGAATCTTGCCGTCCTCCCTGCCTTCCAGAGCCTGCACCGCATTGGTAATAAGGTTCACGAGCACGCGCGTAACCTGGGGTTTGGGCCCTTCCACCATCGCCCCTTCCAGACCGTAATAAGTTATGCCGATGTCGGAGCGCGAATCGAACAGGCTCACCTCCTGCTTCAGGAGGGCATCAAGGTCGATGGCAACCGGAGTCTCCGACGACAGCTTTGCCAGCGAGGAGAATGCCTCCGCAGTATCGGCAAGCACGTCCACATGCTCCAGGATGGTCGATGACACCTCGTCGAACTTCTCCTCCCACGATGAATTGCCGCTCTGCTTCATGCGGATGAGCATCTGCAGCTTCAGTTTAATCGGCGTAAGAGGATTCTTGATCTCGTGGGCTATCTGGCGGGCCATCGACGTCCAGGTTCGGTCGCGCTCCGCCTGCGCCAGGCGCCTGGTGGATTCCGACAGGTCCGTAACCATGCGGTTGTACGACTGCACCAGCGATGTTAGCTCATCCTCCTGGTCGTATTCGATATGCTCCAGCCTGTCCACATCGCCCACGGCCATCTTGCGGGACATTTCGCTCAGCGGGCGGAATATCCTCTCCACAACTTTCACCGTTATGAAACGCGTTAGCAGCAGGAGGAGAAGGAACACCGTGATAACCGCCGCAATGTGGGACAGGGCCTCCGTGCGAAGGTCGTAGCTCTGCTCCGTGTAAGGCGAGCACACTATGGCCACCATTTCGCCCTCTCCATTGAACAGAGGAGCGTACAGGGCATAATAGCTGCGTGAACGGATACTCTCCTGCAGCACCACATATCGCTTATGGTCGTAGATTATTCCCTTATATGCGTCTTCGTTGATACGGAAGCCGAGTATCCTGCGGTCGAACACTTCCGGGGTTGTGCTCATAACCAGCTTGCCCGTGGATGAATACAGGTTCACGTCGCACTTCAGGTTGGCGCCCGCCCTGTCAACTGCAGTACTGATGTCCTGGGAGCGCAGATCGTCCAGTGTATAAACGTTACGCATGCGGGCCTGCAGCATGGACTGGATAGTGTTTATCCGCGACGTCATCACACTCTGCCTGTCTGCATTGTTCCGCCTGTACACGAAGTACACGCTGAACACCGACATCACCACAAGAGTGATGGTAAGCGACACATACATCACCAGATTGATCCTGTTGCTGTAATATGTGCTGTGATTGCTCCGGCGTGCCCTGCGTATGCGTAAAGTGAGCAGCGACAGCAGCAGGAAGGCCAGGATAGCGAACAGCACAGCCTCCACCACAAAGGTTATCCACCCCGTGGTCTCGCGCGAAATCACAATTACCTCATCCCCGGCGACAGCCTTGTAGAAATGAATGTATCCGGCGCTGGTGAACAGGCCGTCGGGGTTCTTGAGCAACTCCTGAGTCAGCCTGGAGGAAATAACCGTAGGATAGGCATATTCGCCCTTGAAGGAAACCAGCCTGTCTTCCAGGTATTTGGCATAGGAATAAACCGGCGGCAGCACCGCGCGTCCCGGCTCCGAAATCCCCAGCAGGCTCAGATATCCGCGGTCTCCCCTGTTGGATTTTGCCTCCACGGTTATCATGAGTGTCGATGCTCCCTCGCCCTCCACGTAGTACTGGAAAATACCGCTGTAGCGCGAATGACCGTCGGCACCGGTGCTGTAGAAGAAACGCGAATCCGGCGCCAGCCGTGAGCCTTCGGTAATCCGGCTCCGGTATAGATTTTCATGGGCGGCCGATGTGGTAAGGATCAGCGGGACGATGTCGTATTCCTGCGAAACCCTCATCAGATGAGTATTGGCCAGGCGGCCCCTGATGAGCTCGTTGCTGTTATCCAGCACCGCCAGCGCGCCTATCACCTGGTCCCTCGCAATCTGATCCTCAACCAGCCTGAGCTGGATTTCCAGGATAATGTCGCGGTCCATGGCAAGGCGGTTCGCCCAAACGTCCACACGGCCCTGCTCTTTGCGGAAGCCCATAACGGACGATACGCTCACGAAATAAGCCGCAATCGCAATTGCAAAGAGCAGGCGCCCGCCGTGCGAGAATGCATCGTAGCGGATGCCAAACAGGCTGCGCACCAGCGGCGACAGCATCTGCAGGATCAGCGGCAGAGTGAGCGACAGCATCAGGAACGACACATACACCACTGCCGTATACTTGTCAACCAGCTGCACCTTGAACAACTCCAGGCAAATCTCCGAGTTAAGGCCGATGCTCCTGAATCCGGCGTGCAGATACAGGACGATGCCCGCGAGCAACACAATCCCCAGCGCCAGAAGGCCGGCATCCCGCACCTTGCAGCTGCGGCGGCGAAGCACCCGCAGGAAACTCCATCGGCACAGATAAACGCTCATCACCAGCGCGCTCACCAGCAGGTTCACCAGCACCACCGCGCCCAGACAGTAGCGGAAGCCTCCATCGGCATAAAGGAGCGGCGAAAAGAGCTGAGAAACTCCTCCAAGATGCTTCCCGTACACGTACAGGCCGGCCAGGGAGGCCGTTTGCACCAGCGCCACCACAGCCAGCCTCACCCATCCGGGACGGCTGGAAAGGAACTGGAGAGTTCCCAGCAGGAACAGCAGTATCGCCAGCCAGAACAGCACGGGATTATGCCTGTCCGGCTCCGCGGCGGTATCCGCCTCCAGCTTGAACATGGGTTCTCCGTTAACCACTACCGGGGATCCCGCACCTGCGGAAATTGGCTGAATGGAGTATCTGGGATTGATCCTCAAACGCGGATTGATTCCGTTCAGAGGATCGTTGTTCAGCTCATTTACAATCTCCAGACCGGCTATCACAGTGAATCCGTCCCCCGGCACCGACTTCATCAGATACCACTTTGGGCCGAAGTTCATGTAAGAGAAGTTCTCGCCCACCTGTTTCAGCGGCGATATTACGAATCCGCGTGAGTCTCCGAGCCTCTGCACCATGGCCGACGGACGGAGGTCGTCGCTGCGGAGAGGGAACTGGTGGGCCCAGCTCTGAAGAGTGTCCTCCACATACTTGTACACCACCATATCCTCCGGCAGTCCGGGCAGCGTCATCCATTCATCGGCAGGCTGAGAGCACGCCTGAGAAATATAGCCGTCCAGGATACGGGTGCGCTGTTCCACCCTGCCGCCCATGTCATCCGCCGCAGCGTCCGTATTAACGTGGCTCTGCCCGGAGAGTATGGACACAAGCATCATAATCACCGACACCGTAATCACGGCCAGTGCGCCCCATTGCCTTATGACGTGATGCTTATTCATGATGGTACGGTTCTCCCTTGAGTATGGTGAACGCACGGTACAGCTGCTCCGCAAAAACCACGCGGACCATCTGGTGCGAGAAAGTCATTTTGGAAAGTGACAGTTTGTCATCGGCCCTGGAATATACTGCCTGCGAGAAGCCATATGCCCCGCCGATGACAAATACGATGTCCCTGGAATTGCGGCTCAGGAGGGCTTCCAGCTTCTGCGAAAACTCCACGGAACGGTATTCCCTGCCATGTTCGTCCAGAAGAATCACATAATCGGCCGGACGCAGTTTTGACAGAATAATCTCCCCTTCCTTTTCCTTGATTACAGCTTCCGAGAGTGCCGATGCGTTTTTCAGATGAGGTATCTCTTCCAGCCTGAAGGGCACATAACGCTTAAGCCTGGAGACATACAGTTCCAGACCTTCCTTTACCCATGGAAAGTCCGTTTTCCCTACAACCAGAAGCGTAATATTCATAGTATCTGCAAATATAATCAAATTTTCAGTGGGAGTAAGTGTTTTCTAGGCTAAAAAATGCCGTCGAAAACACTTCTCCCACTTTATCAGTTCGGCGCGGAATTTGCAAGAAAATTGCCCCGATGAAAAAGTTATTGATTCTTGTGATGGCGCTCGTCGCCTTTTCGTTTTCAGGCAAGGTGCCGGCCCCGCAGGACGGCGGGTATGAGGTATTCGTACCCATCGGCAAATATATAAGTCAGGGAGATACCCAGAAGCTGTCGGCCTGGTTTGCCGATAATCTTGAGATTACCATTATCTCCTCCACCCGCACCACATCAAAATCGCAGGCAATTCAGATCCTGAAATCATTCTTCCAAAGCTATACTCCCCGCTCCTTCACCATAACGCACACCGCATCCAACGCCTCGATGAAATACGCCCTGGGCCAGCTCAACGCCGGCGGCGAGATGTTCATCGTCACAATCTTCGTAAATATGAGGGGCGACAAATTCGAGATCCAGCAGCTCAAGATAGAGCGACAGACCACAGTTTACTGATTCTTCCTGCTCCTTGCGGGAATCAGTATCCTGTCAAGTGCGGCCAGCACTCCCGGCAGCACGAACAGCACCAGAAGCATAATAGTAGCGGCGCCTGCCGATATACTCTTCAGGATGGAGCATATCATGGCGTCGCTCATCGTAAACGACATCGCGAAGGGCACCAGCGTAAGAATGAGGCCCGATGTGGAAATCGAGTGCAGGGAGCCGTCATAGGCCGATTCCAGCGCCGCTTCCGGCAGCATTGTCTTTCGGGCGCGCTTATAGAATCCCGTGAACAGGATAGTATAGTCGATGGTAGCGCCCATCAGTATACCCTGCACAATCAGATACGATATGAAGTACATGGTCTGGCCCGATGCGCCCACCGCCCACACATCGGCATAAATGCCCGTGAGCACCGTCATGATCAGCGGAATAGGAATGAACAGGCTGCGGAACGTAATTGCCACGATAAGGAAGATGGACAGCACCGTGAGAAGCGTAAGAAGAAGCACCTCGGCGGGGAATCCTTCCTTGAGTTCCTTATACATCTCCGAGCCGCCAATCCAGTAATGAGGGGCCTCCAGGGCAGCATCGGCCTTAGCCCGGGTACGGTCGATATAGGCGAAGGATTCGTCGGATTCAACCTCGTAGCCACTCATGACAACGGCGGCGGAATAGCCTTTACCCCTTAGTATTTGGGCCGATGAAAGCAGCGAATCGCGGGCCGATGTGATGGCCGTGCGCAGGCTGTCCGGAATCATCGGCGCCATCGCCGGATCGCTCACCAGCGTATCCGCCACAAATCCCAGCAACTCCTCCGGCGACATCGTGGCATCCGGATCTACTCCATTCTTTGCGGCCGTATATAAATATAATAGGTTAAGCTCGTCCTGCGTAACCGGCACTCCGGCCCTGGACAGCGCCTTGTAAACCTTTTCCGAGGAATACTTATGCCTGGAGAACACCATCTCCGCCAGCCTCTCCAGCGGCGTCGGCGGCTCCGGCTCCGCCTCGATCACCATCGTGGGCTCCGCATCAGGGTCCACCATAGCAAGGTCAACATTCTCGGTGGTGTCTTGAGGTTCCTCGACTTCGACCACGGCCACGTCCTCGCTTTCGCTTGGAATGACAGGTGCCGCCGGGCCCTTCTCAAGGGCCACTAGAAGATCCTGGCGTATCTGCGCAAGCTGTTCTGCCGCATCTTTGGGGATAAAGGCGGCGTAGGTTCTGTTGTTAAGCACGTTCGCCTCCACGAAGTCCAGCAGCTCCAGCGGCAGCATCGTCTGCCCCGCCTTTCCCGCCATGCGGTACAGCATCTTCGCCCTGCTATTGCTGATTCCTGCCATTACCGCCAGCTCCTCCGCCGTAATGGGCGTCGTTGCCTCCTCGTACGTGAAACGGGTGTACTGCTCAGATTTCTCGACTTCGGCTTCGCCTCCGCTCGAAATGACAGATGTCGTATCTGCGGATGATTCAGCCGGAGAATCAGAGTCCCCGGAAGGCGTAGCCGCCCGTGGCTTTGTGAACGGGAGGGGCCCGCCGGCCTCGCCGGTGGGAGGGATAGCTCCGGAGGAGCGTACCTTCCGGGGACTCTGATTCGCAGGCTCATCCGCAGCCATGATCCTGCCGATATCTATCGTGCGATCCACGAGGCCTTTGGCGCGGAGTTCCTCCACCGTGGCCATCAGTTCGTCCATGCTGAAACGCTCTTCGCTGCCGCGATGTGAGCGTGCATAGTAAACCAGCCCGAGAAGCTCCCCGTTCACGGGGATGTCGTCTCCGGCCATCTCCTTGAAGAAGGCCGCCATCTCATCGGCAGTGAACTGCCTTTGCACAAGCGAGGGATAGCTCAGGACGGTTGTCACCTTCGGATCCGCGGCTTTCAGCGTATCCAGAAGTGCGGGTATCCTGGAGCTGTCGGCATCGGCATATAACAGAAGGAGGTCGTTGGTGTCGGGATCGCCTTCGGTGGCCGCGCTGGACCAGTTGGGCGAGAAGGATGTGGGAGTTTTGCCCTGGAGGTAGAAAAACAGGCCGAAAGCTGCTACGAAAAGCACTGCCAGGGGCACCCGGAAGCGGTTCTCGAACCCGGCCAGACGCCTGCGCGCCGTGGAAATCTTCGGCGGGCGCTTGCGGGTTTTCTCAATGGCCTTGTCGAACCAGATAATCAGGCAGGGCAATACGGTGAAGTTGCAAATCAGCGAAATAGTCACGCCCTTGGCCAGAACCACGCCCATATCGGCCCCAATCTTTATCTTCATGAAGCACAGCATCAGAAGACTCACTATGGTTGTGAATGCGCTGCTCAGAATGGAGGCCGATGCATGCGAGACGGCGTTTTCCATCGCCGCCACCGGCTCCAGTCCCGTGGTCTTTTCCTGCCGGAAACGGTTCATCAGGATGATGCAGTAGTCCATCGACAGCACCATCTGGAGGATGTTCGCCAGCATGTGCGTCATCATCGACACGCTTGGCAACAGCGAATTCGTGCCCATGTTCAGGGCCACCGCCAGGCCTATGGTAATAAGGAATAGCAGCACCTCCATCACCGACGAGCACATGATCAGCAGCACCACACAGGCCAGCGAGAAGCCAGTAATCAGCGCCCGGGGAAGATCCTTTGGGATAAGGTCGTTGCCATCGGCAAATACGCTTCCGAATTCCCGGAGCTGAGCGTGGATGGCCGGAAGGTCTTCTTCCAGTATGTTCATTCCCTGCCGCATCGGATAGTCGTCCGGCAGGTATTTGGTCATGTCGGTGTTGATGTTGGTATGAGGGATCTGAAGGGCGAACAGCACGGCCATCGCCAGGACGGAGCAGAAAAGCACCACCCTGTAGCGCACAAGGAATCGGGCTATGGCGCCCGGGCCTCTACTTGCCTTCATTGAATGCCGATATTCCCTTTGCCACTTCTTCCAGCAGCCATTTAGGGGTGGATGTGGCTCCGCAAACCCCTACCCTGTCGCCGTCGCGGAACCATTCTTTGCGAAGTTCTGATGCACCGCCGATGCGCACCGCACGGGGATTCACCCCGCGGCACAGGTCAAACAGCACCTTTCCGTTGGACGATGACTCTCCTGCCACAAAGATGATTATGTCGTGATTGCGGGCGAACTCCTCCAGATGGCTATGCCTGCCCGAGACCTGCGCACAGATGGTGTCGTGCACCGTAAGTTTCGCGCCGCGGCTTATAAGATAATCGCAGATTGCCTTGTACCCGGTGGGGCTTTTGGTGGTCTGCGAGAAGATTTCCATCGGCAGGCTCAGGTCCAGGGCGCCGCTTTCAATCGCCTCCTCCAGCATCGGCAAATCTTCCACTACAAGGGCGTCGCCATCGGCCTGGCCGACAAGCCCAAGCACTTCCGCATGGCCCACACGGCCGAAGATAATCACTTTGCCATGCCCTTTCAGGCGCAGATATGCCTCCCTTATGCGCTTCTGGAGCTGAAGCACCACTGGGCAGGTGCAGTCTATGAGGTTAAGCCCACGCACCTGCGCCCTGAGATAGGTCTGCGGCGGTTCTCCGTGGGCACGCACGAGGATGGTCTCCCCTTCCGGGACATCATCCAGCGCCTCAATCGTACGAAGCCCCCGCGAGCGGAGGCGTTCGAGTTCTTTTTCATTGTGTACTATCGCACCCAGAGAATACAGGTGCTCGTGAGAAACAAGATATTCCTCCGCCTTCGATACGGCACGGATAACACCGCCGCAGAAGCCGGAGGAAGCATCGGTTTCTACCTTCAGCATGACAGCGCAGGGGCCTCCAGGAGGCCGAATTTGCCCTGCATCACGCCAAGGATCCATACCACTTCCTCGTGAAGTGTCATATGGGTGTTGTCCATCACGAAGGCATCCTCCGGCTGACGCAGCGGGGACACGTCGCGATGGGAGTCGATATAGTCGCGCTCCTGCAGGTTCTTCATCACGTCCTCCAGGCTGGGAGTTTCTCCCTTGGCCACCATCTCGTCGTAGCGGCGCTGTGCGCGCACCTGAGGATCCGCCACCATGAACACCTTCAGCTCCGCATTGGGGAACACGGTGGTGCCGATGTCGCGGCCGTCCATGATAACGCGTCCGCCCTCGGAGAAGGCGTGCAGACGCTCATCAACCCAGTTTCGCACGAACGCGATTGCCGATACGGGCGACACATGTGAGCTCACCTCCAGAGTGCGGATTTCCGCCTCGATGCGGCGCTCGCCCATGTACAGCCCATCGGCTCCGAAATGCAGTTCCAGGCGGCCGATGGCGTTTTTGAGCTCATCATTGTCGATGCTGCCGTCCGGGGCGATCATCCCGTTCTCCATTGCGAAGAGCGTAACGCCGCGGTACATTGCGCCGCTGTCCAGATAAGTGAAGCCGAACTCGCGCGCAACGAGCTTTGCGAACGTGCTTTTGCCGGTGGATGAGTAACCGTCCACCGCGATGATGATGTCCGGAATACCCATTTACTTAACCCTCTGGCCGTATGAGCGGTCCGACGTGTTCACGGTGATAACCTCGCCGGTCTCAATGAACAGGGGAACCATGATCTTGGCGCCCGTCTCCAGGGTAACTTCCTTGAGGGCCGATGTGGTGGCGGTGTTGCCCTTCACTGCAGGCTCGCTGTAGGTAACCTCCAGTTCCACATAGGTGGGCAGTTCGCAGGTGAGGCAGCGCTCTTCGGGCTCCGTGAGGAACATCATTTCCACACGCTGTCCTTCCTTCATAAGGTCCGCATTCTCCACTACGTCGTGGGGAAGAGTAATCTGCTCGTAAGTTTCCGTGTGCATGAAGTTGAAAGCCTCACCGTCATCGTAAAGATACTGGTACGGGCGGCGCTCCACGCTGATGGTGTCAAGCTTCACGCCTGCGGTGAAGGTATTCTCAAGGATACGTCCGTTCTCCAGGTTGCGGAGTTTTGTCTTTACGAAAGCGGGGCCCTTACCGGGTTTCACATGCTGGAAGTACACCACCACGCACGGCTTGCCGTTGAACATGATGTACATTCCGTTCTTAAGATCAGCAGTTGTTGCCATATAATTGAGTTATTTAGTTATAATTACGTTTCCAATCTGCAAAAATAACTAAAACTCCGTTTTTCTGCAAAAAAACCTTAATCCGTGCGTATTTCCGGATTTGGGTTGACCCCGAGTGCGCCCGAAGGTACATCGACTGGCACCCTCAGGAGCAATAATGGGCTTTTTTGCTCCTGAAGGTCCATTGCCAGGCACCTTCGGGAGCACTAGAACGCCAGTATCACGTTCCGCCCGCGGCGGATGGGATGTGCCACACCGTTGATGTACAGTGTGTAGGGCTTGTTGGAACGGACGGTGACTTTGCCGTTGTCGTAAATGATGTCGGTTATTATGTTCCCGAACGAGAGGTTCTCTATGCCGTGGCGGCAGGTCTGGTGCAGATTCCAACGGACGGTGGCCGAAGCAGCATCCACATCGTAGAAGCCTAGGACATTCTCGATAAACAGGGAAATGGGGCCCAGGGCCGACCAGCCGCAGAAATCGGCCTTGACGGTTTTGATTCTGGTGGATGAAGTGGCCTTTTTGCTGGCGGGCTCGGGCTTGGAAGGATTGTAGCATTCCCAGATTGTGTGCGGATCGTACTCCGAATACGTCAGCCACATATGCTCCAGAATAGCCTGGGCGGTGCTGTCGGCCTTCTCGAAAAAGCCGTATTTCTCCAGAGCCTTTATGCCCATATAGGCTGTGGGGAGCCACATTGAACCGCGCCAGTAATTGCCGTCAGGATCGAAATCCACATCGTCACGGGACACCGAAGTCCACGGGACGGCACCTCCAAGTTTTGTGTCCTGAAGGGCGAAAGCAACCATCCTTTGAGCCTGCTCCGGAGAAGGAATCTCCGCCAGCATCGGCCAGAAAGAAGCCGGGGTGAGAATGTGCGTTTTGGACAGGTCTTCTTCGCGGATGTCGTAATAGCAACCGTCTTCATCGTCCCAATAGTACTTGTTCACCTTTTCTTTCAGCTCCTGATATTTGTCCGCGTATTCCTGCTCCACAGCGGCATCCCCGGCCACACGGGCAAGCCTGGAAATGTAAAGTGCCGATAATGCCTGCTGCGAGATTGCATCCACCCAGAACAGCGGCATTTCCCTCTTTCGGGGAGTGTTGTCCATGCCGCTCTGCCAGCTCTGCCAGTTATAGCCGATGCCTTTATAGTTGATGGCTATGCCGATATTGCATATAGGGAACGGGAACTTCGTATCCGGATTCATGGTGTTGAACAGATCGAAGTGCTTCTGAAGGAACTGCTTATCGGAAATGAGCTCCCGGATGTGTGCCTTGTCGTCGGTGAATTTGTAGTAATCGTTCTCCACCCACGCGAAAAACGGCGGGTTGTCGGGATGCCAAACGCTCAGTGGCGAACCTGCGTTTTCGTGCAGTGTGTAGTAGAAATTGTCCAGCGTTTCTATACCGGGGTACAGCTTTGGAGCATACTTGCAGAACATCACCATGAACTCCGAGTCCCAGATCCAGATTGCCTCGTCCCTGAAACCCTCATCCATGTAAAGGGGCTGTACAAGGCCCGGCTGGTACTTGATATGAGCCTTTGCCTGCTCCCACGCCGTCCAATATAAATCCACATATTCCGGACGGGCGTCAAAGACAGGAGTGGGGATTACCGCTTCCCGCTTCGCACAGGCTGCAGCCAGCACACAGCAGAAAGCGATGATTAACTTTTTCATTCTATTACCACTTTACATCCCTGAGATATACCTGTCTGCTTCCTTCATGCACAGAGTTGAACCCGAGCTGAGAGCCGTCAGGACGCCAGCGGGCGTGCAAATCACAGCGGGAATACTGCTCCTTGTATTCATCGGGGACAAAGAAACTTCCCAGAGAGATCATTGCCTCGTCTTCCAGGCGCAGGAGCACCCAACTGCGGTTGCCATCCTTGTTCCAATAGCCTTCGCTGCTGATGAACTTGCCGTTCGGGGAGAAAATGCAATGCCCGTCCCAGTCCATGATTCCTGGTGCCAGGTGACGTACTGCATCCTCTTCACCTACTTTGAACACCACATGTGCCCAGGTCTGGTTTCCGTTCCAACGGGCAGTGACAACCAGTGTTTCGCTGTCACCGTTCCAATTGAAATGGGAGCCCTTCCAGCCGTCCTGGAAGCAGCGCCGCAGGTCTGTTCCGTCGGTACGGATTGTCATGGACACGGTATCCCACTTGTAAACATAGCCGCGTTCGGCAAGCTGCGCTTTGAAGTCCTGCACCGTGCGTGCAAGGAAGAACACCTTGCTGGCATCGGGGCTTATAATCGTGTGGCAGAAATACGCCAGGCCGTCTTCTGAAGTAATTTCAGGCATGAGGTCCTTTGCGGCCGCAACCGAAAGCAGTAGCCTCTCTTCCCCTGTCTTCAGGTTGATGAGCCAAAGTCCATCATCCTCCGGCCACACATCATCCAGACGCGGGTCCTGCCCGCCTCCGGCATATCCGTAATCCGGACGGCACACCCGTAGCCGGGCGTAATTCAGGCTCACGGCCCACTCCCCGGAAGGATCGACTGCACTTATCGGCCTGGATACAATACGTTCAGCACCCGTTTTCCAGTTCATGATCACAGTGACGAACTTACCGTAACGGCAATCATTGAACGCACAAAGTCCGTCTTCCCATGGCAGCCAGTGAAACATGGCGGCCTCCTGAAAGTTCCAACAGGTTGTACTGCCGATCGGGATATACTTATTGTTATCTTCCAGATCCACCAGGGCCACAGTAGCCGTATCAGTCTGCTCTGCGAGCCGGCCGGTAAAATCCACCCCCAGTACGCATACATAGCGTCCGTCGGGGCTCCATGCGTTGATTCCGAAGTAATTCGCCAGCAAATGATCCTGAGGCCCCTGGGTTATGGCGTATGGCTCCCCCACCTCGGGGAACGGAGGCAACGTCTCCTTGCAGGAAACCAGGATGACAGCAATTCCTAGACAGAACAGTTGCAGTTTCTTCATCTTAATAGAGATTACCGTTCATATATCCTTCATGCGAAGCACCGCCGGCATTGTAAATCTCCGTTGCTCCGGGGACCACGCAGGTCTTCATGGGATTGCCGCCCAGCTGCGACCAGTTGGCTCCGACACCAGTGGCCCGTGGACATGTAATCTTGTAAAGGACTGCACCCTCATCATTAATAGACGTACAGCAGACATAGATATTGCCGTTATAGTCGATTGTAGGGCTGGTCCTTGGCTGGCTTGTCTCGAATAAGTACTGTGAGACAAGCGAGCCGTCCTGAGGCGAGAGCTTGAGAAGACGTCTCTTACCGCTGTCGGTAACATAGACATATCCCAGGTTGTCGATGGCCGGGACGCCGCAGTTGCCGGTTCCGGTGTCGCGAGACCATGCCAGCGACCCGTCGGCAGCGTTGAGCTTGAATATCTTGTTGGCAGCACGCACATAGGCATTACCGGCATCGTCAAGCACGCAGCCAAGGCCGAAGTTATTGGTTGCAGCTTCAACTTCCACTTTCCAGAGAAGCGTGGGTGCAGAGCCATAACTGTAATTATCCAGTCGGTAACGCGCTACAATCATATTTTCGTTGTCTGTTGTGGCGCAGACATATACACTGCCGTCAACAGTAGAAATCGCCGGCTGGAAGCCCTTGGTGAGATAGCCGTTTCCGTCGGTATGTGTCATACCCAGCATATTGGTGGCGCGGCCGGCGTCGCTGTTTGCAGACGTCTTCCAGGCACCTGTCGCATTATCGAAGACACCGACCTTGAAGCCTCCGCTGGTCTCGGAACCGGCAGCAGTACCTGAGGACGCGCCGCCGCGGGCGGAACCGAATACCAGTTTCCCGTCGGCGCTCACTGCCATGCCGCCGTATGAGCCCTTGTCGCAGGTAAGTGTCTGGAATAGGCTGCCGTCGCTGCGGTTCAGGATAACCATATTCGAGTCAAACAGGCTGCCGTCCACATTTCGTGTAATAACGCTCACATAACTGCCGAAAATGACAGGGATGTGCGTGCGGTAGGTTGAATTCTCTCCTGTTGCCACATACCACTTCTCGGTCATGTTCGGTCGGATGCAGAACAGACCGCCGTTACCGCCGGCATTGGTGGAATACTGCACCGGGATATAGACATTGCCTTCCACGTCAATAGACGGCGTGCAGGTCTGGCAGTTGCGGCTGCCGCTGATGGCTGCGCCATACTGGCCGATGTCAAAACTGCCCTGCTGAGTACCGGAAGCATTGTAAGCGACCAGATGATAGCCGGAGGAAGAAACGTAAATCCTGTCACCAGAGGCATTCACGGCAGGTGAAGTCCAGTAAGCGGTGGCTTCCGTCGAAGAATCGTACACACGGCTCCACGCTGCGGTGAGCTTGTGGTCATCGGTACTTTCAACCGTGATAAGTTTGGTTGCGGTCGCGCGATTGCCGTTATTGTCTACGACTGTAAGGCGCACCGCAGCCTCGTCTTTGACGGACTGGAAAGTAACCGTAGGATTCTGCTCGTTGGAGCGGATGCCGTCGATATCCCAATCCCAGTAAGCTATGCCCACCGGTGAGTAGGAACGGTCCGTGAATGTGACTGGCTCATCGATCTGCGGATCCACCGGCAGGTCGAAGTCGACAGTGGGCACGGATGCGCTGCTGCCGAGATTCGGATCAAACACCGCAAACACCGGGTAGTGGTCGGAGATATACTTGTCGTTCCACTTGCGTTTATCGGTACGGAACAGATAGCAGTCGCCGATATCGTCATAGAAGATATGGTCAATCTGCCTGGCATCGGTGCCCCACCAGTGGTAGGTTTCATAGAAGTCCGTAATCTGGGCATGCCTTCGGGCGCTGTAATAATTATTGGTTATCGGCGCCATGTAGGTATCGTCCTCAGTCATGTTCCAGTCACCCATCAGGATAACCGGAAGGTTACTGGTATTCTTGCTGGTGATGTTGCTGCGAATCAGATTGATTTCCTTTGAATGGGCCGCACTGTAGATACTGGGATGAGTATTCAACACGAAGAACTGCTTGCCGGTGGGCTTGTAGGTCATAATGGCCCAGGTGGATGTCTGGGGCACATGGTCTTCCATTTCGCTGAAATAAGAGTTGGCGGATGAAGGCGAATTGGAATGCCAGAAGGTACCGGAACTGTTCAGGGTGATAAGGTCGGTCCGGTACAGAATGGTGGTGGATTCCTCACCGGCCTGCGTACCAGGGATCAGGCCCCAGTAGCTGTCGTCGGCAAGAATATCCTTGCCGTTCTTGCGGCCAAGGCCATAGTGGTTGTAACCGCTGCAGTTGTTCTTGATGTCCTGCACCTGCTCTTTCTGCGCCTCCTGCAGGCCAATTATAGCCGGACGGTAATAATTAACCATGGCATAGTAGGCGCTCTTGCGGTTGGTCCAGTCGCGGTCGTCGGTGTCAGGGTTGCTGGATTTATCACGTGCCGATGCAAAACGCACGTTGGACGACATTATCATCAGTCCCTCCGGAATCACGAACGGTTCGGGAGTATATGTCTTCGCCGTAAGAGTGTATATTTTGCCGGGCTGTGCCGTGAAGGAATTCGAGGTTGAGAACTTCATCTGCGTTCCGTCCGTGGCGCTTATTGTGAAGCGCATGCCGCTTGCATAAGTCTGGGCGGGAATCAGCAGAAACATGCTGCCGCCGAACGCAGTTCCGTCACCGTATGCGTACACTTGAACTCGGGATGTAGCACCGGAACCGGCAGAAATGCCGCTGTAATCCGTATTGAACGGTCCGCTCACCTTCTCACTGCCAAGACTTTCAAACATAACGGAAGAAATCTTGGCGTCATATGAACCGGGAACGGTCAGTTTGACAACGCTCATTACAGGAGAGAACGACAAGTTGGCCGATGAGCCGCTGCCCACCATGATAAAAGCCGATGGATCGTAAGTGGTCGCAGTCATTTGCTGAGTGGCAGGAAGCGTGATGATTGCACTTCCGTTGCTGTAAGACGACACCACGGCGGCAGGATACGCACAGCGGTAAGGCGGATTCAGCACACCGGTTACGGTAAAGTTAGCCCGTGACGTTCCGACATATTCGGAATTGTCTGCCAGGGCATCGGACACAACACCGTTTACGGAAATAGCGTCTCCGGCCGACCAATAGTTGGGATAAGTCGAGCCCGTCTTTTCACCCAGATTGGTTTTGGTTTCAACTATCTGTGCTTCAAACACGGTTGTCTGAGGCAGTTCTTGCCGGATATCGTTTTCCCTTGTACAGGAATACACGAAGGGCAGAAGCAGAATAGAAAGGATATATATCTTTTTCATACACTTATTCTTTTAGTTCCAGCCCAGATTTTCCATGTCATCGCTTTCCTCCAGCGGCGACAGTGTAGCGCTGCATATGGAGCGTTCCAGTTCAAGTATAACCAAAACCGTTACTTGGGGTTGCAAATACTGTTTTTTCATGGCTTGTTCAGTATTAAAGGTCTGCGACATTGCAACTCTTCCTGTAGTTGCCTCCCAACTGCGACCAGTTGCTTCCGGGACCGGTGGTCTTCGGACAAGTGACTTTATAAAGCGTGGGAACCTCATCCACATTGGCGTTGAAGTAGATGCTTCCGTCCGGGCCGATGGTGGGAGAAGAACTGGGCACGACGCTGTCTCCAAGATCGACTTCGGTAATGACCTTGCCGTCGGCGGTAGACAGCTTGACGAGCTTATGTGCCTTCACATCGAGGAAGTACAGGTATCCCAGGGCGTCGATAGCCGGAACGCCGACGCTTCCCTTTTCAAAGCTGTGCTCCCAGGCTTTCTCGCCCGTATCCCTGTTAAGGCGGAAGACTTTGTCGCCGGCCATATAGTAGGCGTTGCCCTGTTCGTCGAGTGCGCATCCGTAGCCGATGCCGTGCTTTGAGTTATGGTTCGGCAGATTTGTCGCCTCGAACTCAACCCTCCAAATGTGTGTCGGGGTCGTTGTCGGAGCATAACTATTCAGGTCGTACCGGGCGCAGGTGAACTTTTCACCGTCGGCCAGGGAAGAGCAAAGGTAAACGCTTCCGTCATTCTTCGAAATGGCGGGCTGGCAGCCCTTGGCGGCAATGCCGTCGCCGCTGAGGAGGTTCTTGCGCCGTCCGTCATTGGAGTTGGCTGTGGTCTCCCAGGAAGCTCCGTTCGGGATAGCTACCTTAAATCCGGTTCCCAGACCGGTACTGGCAATGGTGATGGCGGAGTAGACAAAACGGTTGTTCTGTCCTACGGCGACTCCTCCGTAAGAACCGCCGTCGCAGGTCATGGACATATACTCCTGGCCATTACTCTTTTTGATGAGCGCAAAATTCCCGCTTATATCTCCGCCGTTGCCGCGCATCTGGACGGTAACATAGTCTCCCATAATCGCCGGTATGGCGAACTCATATTGCGCCCGGGGACCGGTGAAGCAATACCAGTTCTTGCCGGCGCAGTCCGGCTGGATGGAGAACAGTCCGCCTTTGCTAGAATCCGTGTCATCCCAGCCGTACTGAACAGCGAGATAGACGGTTCCGTCGCTGTCCACGGACGGGGTGGTACGGACCGCTTTCATATCTCCCTGGGCGGGGTTGAATTCTCCGACGTCATAGCTGCCGATCTGGTTGCCAGAAGGGTCGAAACAAACCAGATGGTTGCCCGAGGAAGTGACATAGATCCTGTCGCCGGCCGCGTTCAGCGCCGGAGAGGTCCAGTTGACCCAGGCGTCAGCCGAGCCGTCGTATGCCTTGCTCCAGGCTATGTTCACATTGTGTCCATCGGAACGCGCCACGGAGAAGGTCTTTGTCGTTGTGGATTTCTCGCCATAGCTGTCCGTGACGGTAAGGGTGACAGGGATGTCGTCGCCGAAGGTATTGAACACCACTTCCGGGTTCTGCTCGGATGACAGTATGCCTCCGATGTTCCAGCTCCAGGACTCAATGCCGTCTTCGGAAGTGGACTTGTCGGTGAACTTGATAATCTCGTCCATCATGGGATTCTGGGGAATCTCGAAGTCCGCCACGGGCCCCTGATGGCCCTCTCCGCCGCTCTTGAACTCCATGATGGCATATACTGGATGGTGGTCGGAGATCCACATGTTCTTCCATTTCATGTTCAGCGTGCGGAAGCGCAGGCACCTTTCGAAGCCGGTGTAGAAAATATGGTCCAGATGCTTGTGCTGGCTGACGACACTCTGGGTGCCCCACCAGTGATAAGTCTCGATGTTGTCCGTAAGGGGGGCGGTTTGACGGGCACTGGAATAGGCAGCCAGGACTGGCGCCATGATTGGATCGCTCTCTTCCAGGTTCCAGTCGGCCGAAAGGACGATCGGGAGACCTTCAGGGCATTTCTGGGTGACCGTATTCAGGATGCAGGCGATTTCCTTGGGCTGCGAGGCCTCATAAAGGCTGGTGTGGGTGTTCAGATAGAAGAACTTGCGCCCGGTCTCCTTGACTTTCATGATGGCCCAGGTGGCGGTTCGGCACTGGTTGTCTGTCATCTCGGGGAAATGGCTGGCGACCACATCAGGCGTATCGGAAAGCCACACCGTTCCCCAGTCTTCAACCTGGATTTCATTGGCCTTGTAGAGGATGGAGGTGGATTCCCCGTCCTGCGCGCCGTTTTTGCGGCCGACTCCTTTGTAGGAATATCCCTTGCAGTTGGAGATGATGTCGCTCACCTGGTTCATCTCTGCCTCCTGCAGGCCGATGACCTGCGGCTGCATGGTGTTCACCATCTCAAAGTAGCCCGTCTTGCGGACTTCCCAGTCACGCTCGCCGGTGTCAGGGTTGTCCGCTTTGTTGCGGGCAGAATAAAAACGGACGTTGGAAGACATGATGAACAGGCCTTCTATCGTCTCGGGCTCAGGTGTGTCTCCCTCGTCTTCAACTTTATACCAGTGGCTGTAATCCAGCTGCTGCTTAGGATAACAGGAAGCAAGCAGCAACAATGACAGAAAGATAAATGTATACTTTTTCATATTTATTCAGATTTCTCGACTATGCTCGAAATGACAGACGGTATGCTACCATCCGGGGTTCTGGTCAATTTGATAACCGCGGCTTGCGTATTCGCGGACTACAAGCGGCGGGATGGGGTGCAGGTACTGACGGCCGTCGGAGTGCCATTTGCGTTTGATGGCAAGCACATAGCGGAGGTCATAGCCGCCGGATGGATTCTCATCAACCCGAAGCCCCTGTTCGGGGGAAGACTCCGGAAGGACGTGGACATACTTGTTCTGGGCATAGCTGGGGACATCGGCATAATCGTCGTATGTAACGTAGAAGTCCTTGGTGTCATCGTCATTGACGGCAAACTGGGCGTTCAGGGACGGGACATGGAGTCCGGTCAGGGGCACCCTTTCGAAGCATTCACCTTCCTTCCAGCGATTGAGGTCATCGGCCCGGAACCCTTCCAGAACCAGTTCTATCGTCCGTTCGCGGCGGATTTCCAGGATAACGGGATCGCTGATATCCGGATAGAATACCTGCTGAAGATAAGTATCGACAGTCGTAGGCTTGGATGAAGTGACTCCGGGCTTTTCCTGAATGCCCGCACGGCGTCTGAGTGCGCCGATGGTCTCGCTCCATTCGGCATCTGTGAGTTCTCCAAGCTCCGCCTTGGCTTCCGCGTAGTTCAGCAGGACTTCCGCAAAACGGATGATGGGCTGGCAGTTCTCGTTTTTGTTGGTGCCGTTCTTACTCACATCGTCTTCGACGAATTTGATGGGCTGGTAACCGGTTACCGCCACACCGTCCACAATGTTCGGCCGCCGGTCTCTCCAGTTGCCACCGTTAATCTGGTAGTGCGGGCCCTTCACAGTCTGGGCCAGACGCTCATCGCGGTCTGTAAACTCGTTGATAAAGCTGATGGCCGAATACTTGGTTTTGTCAGTGAAACGGGTCCCGTCTATGCAGAGATAGGTAAAGATGAGAGCCCTTGACAGGCAGATGCAGTCTCCGTATGTGGCGGAATTGTAGTACCAGTTCGCATCTCCGGTGACAAGGTCGTCCAAAGAAGCCTGGACACCCAGAATCACCTCGCTGGTAATCATCTTCTTGGAATAGAAAAGGCTTCTGTATGCGCCCAGGGAAGGATTGGCGTCAAGATAGGCGTCGTCGCATTTCTTGGTATTCAGGTAAACATTCCGGTCCGCCATCACTTGGGCTGCCGCCTCTGCCGCCTCGCGGTAGAGTTTCGCTGCCGGCCAAAGAGCCGTCTCTTCATTATGGTACTTCCTCCAGGAAGCCTCAAACAGGCAGGCTCGGCTCTTCAAAGCGTATGCCGCATTCTTGGAAATGCGGGTGTTGCCGATGGAAGATTCCGTCCGGATATGCTCTGCGGCGAAGTCCAGGTCTTTGATGATATGGGTGATTATGGTGTCCCGGGGATCCCGGTTCTTGTACATCTCGTCCAACTCCGTGCTGTTGAGGCAGTGGTCGAACCAGGGAACGCCGCCGTAATTTTGGAGTTTGGACAGATAGAAACGGGCACGGAACCAGCGGGCGATTCCCTCATAGTGGTCTTTGTCGGCCTGGGAAACAGTGCAGTCCTCGCTGTGGATGCCGTCTATCAGGAAGTTGATGGCCCTCAGGTTCCCCCAGCCCCAGGAGGTGGAAGATTCCGGGCTGTATCCTTCCGTATAGAAGGAACTGATGCTCTTGGCTGCAATATAGTCTGCGCTGGTCCCTTCCGCGGAAGTCAGGCTACTGAGGGAGGGAAGTTGGTTGTAGAGGGACAGAGAATAGGCTTCCAGTCCCTGCGCTGATCCGAAGACGAGCGCGCGGCTTCCTGAAGACACCATGTCTTCTTTCAGAGTGCAGGAATACAGGCTTACGAGCGCAAGCGCTACTATGCTGAAATATTTTTTCATAGCCGTCAGATTTTAATAGTTACGCCAAGTGAGACGGTTTTCATAGTGGGAAGGCTGTTACCATCACCGTAGTTGTTTGAACTGTCGCCGATATCTTTGTCCGAGCCTTTGGTTGCAGTGGCGATATCAACATCTGTGGTGAGCCTGTAAATTGGCGCCCAGGTGTAGAGGTTTTCCCCTGAGAAATAAACGCTCATTCCGTTCACTCCAAGCCGCTTGACCCATTTCTGCGGCAGGTTGTATCCAATCTGTAGATTTTGCAGGCGCAGGTAGGAGGCGTCGAAGATATAACGGTCCACCTTATGCTGACCGGAGAAGAAAATACGGTAATAACCCGTGTACTTGGGAAGGAAAGCGTCCTTGTTTTCCGGTGTCCACGCGTTGTTGACCGTCCAGGCGAGGGCGTTGCCATAAGGGCGGTGATACTGGCCCCAGATGATGGATTCACCGCTGGGGTACCAGCCCTGTTTCCCGATGCCCTGGAACATGGCCGATGCGAAAAAGCCGTTCCATTCCAGGTTTAGGGAGAAGGAATACATGTAACGGGGATGTTTGTTCCCCACGATTTTCATGTCACCGGGGTCGTCTACCGTCTGGGACCCCTTGTCAACCTTGTGGTTGCCGTTGTTGTCCTTCAGGATCACGTCGCCCGGCTTGGTCAGATAACCTTCGTGGAGCTGGATAAGGTCGTTGACATAGGGAACCCCCTCGCCGTAGAAATTGTCAATCTGTTCCTGGCTGTCGAAGAAGCCGTCGAACTCGAAGCCCCAGATTTCCCCGATTTCCTGTCCCTCGTAATAGTCGTTGAGAGACTTCGTGGGGTTGTTGTAGCGGGTGACGAAGGTCCGGTTATCGGCCAGTGTGGCCTTGAAGCCGGTGTTCAGGTCATGCCCCCACAGTTTGAAGGAGTCGTCGTAGCTGAGAGAAAGTTCAAAACCACGAGTGACAAGGTCGGCGTAGTTGCCTTTTGGAGAACTCGCGCCATAAGTGTCCGGCAGGCTGGGGCCTACGGTGTACATATTCAGCGTGTTACGAACGTAATAGTCAGCCGTAAAGTTGATCCTGCCGTTGTAGAATCCAAGGTCCACACCGCCGTCAATGGTTCTGGCGGTTTCCCAGGTGAGTCCGTCCGGAATCTGGCTGGGGATGGAAGTCGTGCGGTGTTTGCTCTTGCCGTCAATGATATAGGAAAGGTTGCCGAAACCGAATCTTTCCATGTAGGAGTAGGCATCCATGTTACCGTTGCCCAGTTCACCATAAGAGAGGCGGAGTTTGGCGTTGGAGATGATGGCGGAATTTACCTTGAACCAGTGCTCCCGGGAGATTCTCCAGGCGGCCGATACGGAAGGGAAGAAACCCCACTGCTGGTTCGGGGGGAATTTTGAGGAGCCGTCATAGCGGCCATTCAACTCCAGGAGGTACCGTTCGTCATAGGCGTAATTGATCCTGGCGAAGAAACCGGCCGTACGCCAGCGGGTTTCGTAGGAGTAGGTGGTAATGTTGTCTCCCAGGGCAAGCTGGATGTTCTCCGCGTCTTCTGAAATGAGACCGTACCGGAGCATCTGTCCGATTTTACTCCTGGAGCGCTCCCAGTTGAAACCGGCCAAAACCTTGAAATCATGTTTCCCGCCCCATACCTTTGCAAACTCTGCATATTCGTTGGTGGAGAGATAGGTCTGACGGTTCCATGTATCCTGAATGTAATCATTCACTCCTGGCGTTCCAATCCATGCGACATGTCCTGGGGCCTCGCTATAAGACACCATGGTGTTTTTCTTGGTGTAGTTGTACCAGGGTGCCTTGTAGGTAAAGTCCGCGTTCAGGCGCAGGCTGTGGTCGAAAAACTCCGCCCGCAGACTGGTGGTGCTGCTGAAGTCATTGCGGAACTGGTCCGTGTAGTTCTTTCCGGTCACCAGACCGCCGATGGCCATGGCGGCGCTCTTGGTGAGGGTGCCGTCCGGGTTCCAGACTACAGAACTCGGATGACCCTCATCCTGGATAGCACGGAGGAATTGACCGGAGTTGTTCTGGTTGTGGGAGGCCGGAATATGGTTCTTGTCGTAGTTGATGGATATATTCTCCCGGATGGTGAGCCAATCTGTGGGACGGGCTGTGAGTTTTGTCCTCAGCGAAGTGGTGTAATACGTGTCCGGATTGAAGTTGAGGATGCCGTCGTATTTGTATATACGGCCGGAAAGGTAGTAGTCTATCTTGCCGGAGGTGCCGCTGGCCGACATGTTATGCGTCTGGGCAAAGGTAAACGGCTTGTAGATGATATCGTAATAATTGGTATTGCCATAGTATACGTACCTGCCGCTTTCATCCAGGGCGACCTCCTCCGTAATGCCTTTCTGCTTGCGGCGGAGGAATTCACTCATCCACGCCTGGGAGTATTCCTGGCTGGTGTTCATGCCGGAAGGCTCGGTACCCATGTAATTATAATAGGCCTCATGGAACAGGCTGGCATAGACATAACCGTCGTCTACGATGTCCGGCAGGTTTGTGGGCTGCAGGAAAGAGTAATTGCCGTTATAGTTGAAACTGAATTTTCCTTTTTCCTTTTCGGCATCTTTGGTGGTGATGAGCACCACGCCGAAGGTGGCCCTTGAACCATAAATCGAGGCCGATGCGGCATCCTTCAGAACGGACACGCTCTCGATATCATCCGGATTCAGCAGGGCCGGATCTCCCTCCACGCCGTCGATCAGAACCAGGGCGCTTCCGCCGCCACCGATGGATGTAGTTCCGCGGATGTTGTATTCGGCGCTGCGGCTGGGCTTACCGTCGGACAGTGAAATGTTGAGGTTCGGGATGGCGCCCACAAGCATCTGTGTGGTATTGGAAGACGGGCGTCCTGAAAAGACTTCAGATGACACCTGATCCACCGCGCCCGTGAGGTTGGCCCGTTTTACGCTGCCATATCCCACCACTACCACCTCTTCAAGGAACTCAGAGGATATCTGTAGAAGGACTGTCACAGGCCCGGGTCCCGATACAGTAAAAGTATAATCCTCGTAACCGAGGGAAGAAACCACAATTTCCGTCCCGACGGCGGCCCTTAGGGAGAATTCTCCGTCCAGCGAAGTAACGGCTCCTTTCGTGGTCCCTTTTATCATAACTCCCGCTCCGATTACCGTTTCACCGGATTGAGCGTCTTTCACCACGCCCGTAACTGTAATCTCCTGTGAAAAGGCCGTGAGAGCAAGGAGTCCGAAAATAAGTGTTAATGCTAAACGTCGCATAAAAACCGGATTATCATTTTTACAAAGATAACCCGGTCTCATAAAATATCTCTACTACAAAATCTCCTACAATTGCAATTATTTTATATATATATTATCTTGCGCCCTGCGCTTTTGAAACAGTTCGCAGCCGCCACTGGCGTGGTGTCATTCCAAATTCGCGCTTGAAGCACTCGGAGAAGAAGGAATGGGTATTGAAGCCTACGGCCGAAGCCACTTCCTGAACCGATACTGAATCGTCCTTCAGAAGTTCCACAGCCTTGTGAAGACGCATCTTCATCACATATTCCATAGGAGAAATATCGGCATACTCTTTCATCTTCTTATACAGAGTAGAAGGTGAAAGGCAAACGACTTCCGCCATATCGTCAAGGGTTATGTTCCGGTGCAGGTTTGCCGACACATACTCCTGAATGCTCCGGAGGAACTTCTGCTCCTGGGCCGATACCCGCCCGGTGGGCAGTTCCCCGTCGGAAGGAAGCGACGAAATATAGAAATCGTATATTCGGCGGCGGTTTTCTATGAGGTTTTTGACCGTACTGCTCAGTTTTTTCGGAGAAAACGGTTTCTCCAGATAGGCATCGGCCCCACCTTCAAGGCCCTCCTGCATAAACACGTCGGGAACTTCGGCAGAAAGCAGGATAACCGGGATATGGCTTGTGGCCAGATTGCCCTTCAGGGCCTTCGTCAGGGCGATTCCGTCTGTTTCCGGCATAATCACATCCGATACGACCAATGTAGGCGATGCTCCGGCTTCTATCTTTTCCAGAGCCTGACGGCCGTTGGACGCATATATAATATTATATGTATCGCTCAGGATATCACCTATTACACTGGCCATGTCCTTATCGTCCTCAACCACCATAACGGATTTGTCCTTCGTTTCCACGACAGGCAGGGCGGCAGGATGTTGAGCCTCATCCGAAGATACGGGTATTGTGAAAATAAACCGGTTGACATTCATGTCGTCGTCCATCGTAAGAGTGCCTCCAAGCAGGGAAGCGAACTGTCGGCTTGTGGACAGTCCGAGCCCGGTTCCTTCCACATTTGCCGATGATTCGTCTTCGTGGCGGTAGAACGGCTTGAATATCAGTTCCCGAACTTCTTCAGGAATAATCGACCCGTCGTTTTCCACGCTCACAACCGCATCATGACCATTGACTGAAAGGGCCATGGAAGAGTGATGCGCCGAATACTTCAGCGCGTTGGAAAGCAAATTGTCGAATATGCGGCCAAGCGAACGGACATCGGTTTCGCAATATACCGCAAAGTCGGGAACGCTCAGCGACAGAGTCTTTCCTTCCTGCAGGAAAGTGGGAAGGAAACGCCTGTGGGCATCTTTCAGGATGCTGCGTATATCAAGGAATTCAGGATGAATCTGGAAGGTTGAGTCGGTTAGTTTCCTGAAGTCCAGAAGTTCGTTTATGAGAACGGTGAGCTTTAGGGAATTACGTCGCATAATATCCAGGTTCTCCTGCACCGAACCATCGGCCGAACTCGAGAACTTGCGAATCAGCGCCTCCAGCGGAATCTGCACCAGAGAGAGCGGCGTGCGGATTTCATGGGCGATAGTTGCAAGGAAGTCCATCTTGGATTCTATAAGTTTGCGTTCATGTTCACGGGCGGCTTTAGCTTTGGCGCGCCGGTCAGACAAAACGGCAATTCCCGCAACCGACAATAAAAACACGACAAGATAGGCCAGAAATGCACCCGGGCTGAGCAGAATGGGAGGCTGGACCCGCAAAGAAACAGTGGATTCCGGAGTTTCTTCCCCGGAGATGGAAAGGGCCTTAACCCTCAGTTCCCATTTTCCTGTTGTAATGCCATAAACGGTAAACCGACCGTTTTCCACCGCAGTCCAGTCATTTATGCCGTCAATCTTCCAGAACAACTCCTTACTTGGGAACAGCCCATAATCCAAAGAAGAGACATTAACTTCGAAAGAACGGACTTTTCTGCCAAGATTCAGGGATGCCGGCCGGAAATAACGTTCTCCTTCCCCATCATCCGAAGATGACAAGACGTGGATGGAAGTAATCAAGGGGGCGACTCCGGCCGATGATTCTTTCTTCAGCTTACCTGCGGAGAAAGATACGAAGCCGTCGGATGTTCCCGCAAAAAGGGTTCCGTCGGAAGATATGAAGTTGGAGGAGTAATTAAAACTGTCGATTTCCAGGGCATCTGTGGGAATTACGGGAAGTTTCCTGCCGTCTTCAGTGTTCAGGATATGCATTCCGTGAGCCCCGGTCATCCACAAAAGATTTCCGGAATCGTCTTTTGCCATTTTCAAAATCCTGGTCTCCGGATATCCCACTGCCTGGAAACTGTCAGTGGCCTGATTGAATCTCCAAAGCCCGCCTCCTTCCGAACTGGCGAAAACCTGCCCGTTCCCGTCTTCAATTAAATCGGTCAGAATATTGGAGATAGGGATACTGTATGTTGTGGGCATAACGCCCCTGTAGCGTAATATCTGACCGCTGATACTTGCCACCCAGACATCTCCGTCGGCAGTGCATATTATACGGCTGACCTGGGAACAAGGATTGAAAAGTTCCCTCTCAAACCTCCCGCCGGCTTTGTCCCGGCCGACGATAAGACTGTTTTTTGTGCCAATCCAGAGACGGCCGTCCCGGTCACGGCAAAATGCGTATACTGACCTCCCTGCTTCAGGGAACGATGTCACTTGTCCTGTTTCAGTATCCAGCAGTGATACAGGCATATCATCATCTATAGTGCCAACCCAGAGCCCGCTTCCCTCAATCATGAGACCGGTAACATTCTTCCCTTTGAAATAATGCCGTACCGGCTTGCCGATATCGGCCGACGGATCCAGGCAGAGCAGTCCGTTGGTATCGGTTCCTATCCAGATACGACCGTCCGGAGTCTCAACAAAATCGCGGGCCTTGAAACCGCCTCCCGCGAACTCGTCGCCATAATGCCGGAAATTCAGTTCGTCAGGGATGATATGAACCAGTCCTTCGAGAAGGGTTCCTGCCCATATTCCGTCATTTCCATCGGAGTAGAGGCATCTGAAAGAATTGTCGTGTAAAGGATGTATAGTACGTTTGACTGCCAGAGTGCTGTCCAAAACATATACACCGTCCCGGGCGGCAAGCCATATGTCACCGGAAGGGTGCATCAATGCATCCCTCATCCTGTGAATCAGAGGAAGATGGACAAACTCAAGACTTTCAAGATTGAACTCATAAACATCATCCTTTTCTATCGAAAGGAAAAGATGCTTCCCTGCGCATGCTATGCGTGAATAAACGAGGTCTGACGACTGCGACGGATAAATACAGACAGGATCCGACTTTCCGTCCAAGGAAGAGTACAGACTCCCGTCTTTCGAAACCATATAAACGGCACCTTCAGAGCTGCTGCAGATTGCATTTACAACAATTTGCAATGTCTCTGTCCTGCCACTGGCGGTATCTGTTCTGACAAGGTCGCTGCCTTTGGATGCAATCCACAGAAAGCCTTTTCCACCGCAGCAAATCTGTCGTTTTGATTTGTTTACTAATTCCGGGCTGTTGAACCGGTGCATCTCAAGAAGGGCTTTATCCACATAATACAACCCTTCCGACGTGCCGGCCCATACAATTCCGGATGAATCTTCGGCAAGAGAAAACACTACCGGCTGAACTTGATTGTCAACCTCGGCGAACGACACCTTCACGATGTTGCAACCGTCGTACAGATCCAGGCCGGAATTTGTACCCACCCATAAGAGACCCTTCGAATCCATCAGGACATCATTGACGCAGTTGTCGCCGAGTCCCGCACGCATATCCAGTTGCACAGTCTGCCACTGCTGCGCTTCCTGGGCCGCCAAAGCGACAGGCCATGACAGCAGGAGAAGGAGCAGGAGAAGGAGCAAGAGAAGGAGCCTGTTATTTCGCATAGAATTTCACCATAATTACGCCGTGCGAGGGAATGCGGACATGGTCCGGGCAGTCTTGCTGCCTCCAAAGGTCACGGCAGGAATGAATAGAATTGAATCCGGCTTTTGCAAGCGTTTCCGGAACATTGTTATCCACGTCGCGTTCCCCCATGTTGAATATGCCCGCAGCATAGCTTCCGTCTTGCAGGGGACGTCCCCATACTTGCAACGTTTCATTCTCCCAGAGGCAGGAGGCCTGCTTTCCCAGAGGATCCTGGTCCACGGCGATGACCTCGTTGTTGCATAGCAGGTTAAGCGTGAATTCGTCCACGCAGGAGAGGTCTCCGCCGATCATCAGTGGAGCGGCGAGGAGCGCCCATAGGGAGACGTGCGAATACTGTTCGTCGGCGGTGAGCCTGGTGTTGCGCAGCCCTTCTCCCCATCCGACCTTGCCAACTACGAGCATATCCGGGTCGTTCCAGTGGCCGGGACCCGAATAAGACACGGCCGGACGCTGTTTGACGAAGCCGATGCGGACCACACGTTCCCATTTGTCCGTCAGGTCTCCGGTGGTGCGCCAGAGGTTTCCTCCCGCCTCTTCTCCCCAGGTCCAGACATCCTCGTGCCCGTACTGGCAGATGGAATAGACGATATCCCGGGGCTGTTTTGCCAGCGCTTCCTTCATCACCAGGTAAGGCGCCATGTGCTCTTCGCGCCCCACGTGGGGCATTTCCTTAAGGAGGGAACGGTAGCCGCAAAGGTCGTATTTCAGATAATCCACTCCCCAGGAATTCCATGTGTTGGCATCCTGCTGTTCATGCCCCAGAGACCCCAGATAGCCGCCGCAGGTGCGGTCCCCGGGCGAGGAATAGATTCCCAGTTTCAGGCCGTTGCCGTGGAGCCACTCCCCTAGTGCCGCAATGTCCGGGAACCTGTCGTTGGGAAGGAGTGTGCCGTCGGCGCTGCGCTCGGAGGCCTGCCAGGCGTCGTCGATGTTGATATAATTGTAGCCATAATCGGCAAGGCCGCTTTCAATGAGGGCCTGGGCCGATGCCTGAACTTTTTCCTGCGAGACTTCCAATCCCCAGCAATTCCAGCTGTTCCATCCCATGGGCGGGGTGAGGGCGATAGTGTTTCCTACCTTCAGGACCATCTTTCCCTTGGCGCTTCCGGCTTTGTTACGGGCCTTCCAGGTGATGGCGTATTCTCCGGCCTTCTCCACGCTGCCGCTTACCACGCCGCTGCTTCTGTCCAGATGCAGACCCTTCGGAAGACGGCAGGCGCTGAACTTCATCGGTCGCTCTCCCGAGAAGGGGAGGCGGAAATAGATGGGATGGCCGGGTCTGGCGCCCAGAACGGCGGGACCGTTATACCGGGGTTTTGCCGGTGCCGCCGGGGTGAGGCAATATTTGTCCGGAGTGCGGGAAAGCTTGAAGATTACGGGATAATGGTCTGAGAGAAATTTCACTTCCGGAGCATAGCCGGAGTTGTCGACGACATATTCCAGGGGCTTCCCGGCGCCATAGAAAATGTAGTCGATGATGCCGGCGCCCTTCTCTTTCCCCCAGTTGTGGAAGGTGTTTCTTTCGGTGGATTCCGTTTCCGGACTGCTGGTGCGGGCATCCCGGAACCAGCCCTTAAGTGTCTTGATGGCAGACTCTTCCGGGGAATTGTTCAGGTCTCCCACCAGGAAGATGGGAGCGGTCTTGAAATCGGCCCTTTTAAGCCCGGTCAGTTTTTCCATCTCGCCCAGGAGCGTTTCCACTTCCTGGTCCGGGAGTTCCGGATTCTCATCCACGGACCAACTTATGTGGGCCGAGAAAAGCCACAGGTCCTCTTTGTTCCTGTCTTCCAGATGCAGCCAGGCGGTGATGATGGGGCTTCTCTGCCCTTTGCGGAGCGATGCCGTGTCTGCAGGCGTTTCGCTCAGCCAGAAGCACCCGTGCCCCAGCAGGTTGAAACGGGACTTCCGATACATCACGCCGGTGGATTCATCGGAGGTGCGCACCATCTTTCCGCCGCTCAGGCGTCCCGGGCAATAGATAAACCATTCGTCTCCCAGGTCTTCCTCAAGGTGGGCCGCCTGCGTCCTGCGCACTTCCGAGAGTCCGGCTATATCGATGTCGTTCTGCTCGAAAAACGCCTTTACGGCAGGCCTCCGGACACTCCACGGCTGTCCGCCGAACTTATAGTCGTAGTCCGGACGGTTGTCGTCCAGGAAACGGATGTTGAAGGACGCCACCGTTAAAGTGTCTGCGTCAGCCCGGGCCGTGGTTGCCAGCGGACCAAGCAGGAGTAGTAAAGACAGTATGAAGGCTCGTTTCAGCATCGTTACAGAGTTTAAATATACGAATATCTTTTGTAATAATCACCGATGAGCATTTTTATGCTCATCAATTACAAAAATAGCCGGGGCCTTCTCAGGCTGCTAAAACTATATTGTATATTATTATGGTGATTCCGTCTTTCATAACGCGAGTTTTTATTACATTGGAGAAAAGGGTATAATATTGTACAGGAGGATAATTTTAGATTATTCTTGCAAAAGTAATATCTATTCATTACCTTTGTGAAAAATTGAACTATGAATCAGACTTATTTCGAAGCTAAAGGAGAGGCGCTGCTGGAGCGGATCGGGATGAGAAAGAGCGAGTTTGCCCGGCGGATGGGTATTCGCAAGCAGAATGTGAAGGCACTGTTCAAGACAAAGAACCTGGAGACCATCTACAAAGCATCAGAGGTGTTGGGCGTGCCGTTTACAATGTTGATAGGCTATATTGAGGAACCGGATTTGAACGAGAGTCCTCTTGAGCCGTATTACGAGGATTTTGAAGCATCGGACAGCAGCTATGAGAATCTGACTTTCGATTCTTTAGTAGGGCGCATCAACCTCATCCAGGATACGTTGCAGGCACAGGCTGCGCACGCCGTCAACCTTTCTTTGACCGCCCGAAACTGGCTGGTTGGCTACTACATCGTTGAGTTTGAGCAGCACGGCGAGGACCGGGCAAAGTATGGAGAGAAACTCATCAACAAACTGGCCGAGAGGATTAATCTTAAAGGTTTTGAGCCTAGAAGTCTTAGAGTTTATCGTCGCGTATATCTTGTCTATCCTCAATTGGGAACTGCTATTGGGGCCTACCTGCAAAAGAACAGTTCGTTACTGTTTAATTATGGTAATATCGCAATTTGGCAATCAGTGATTTCCAAATTCCAAATAACTGATAATCAGTCAGATGAAATTTGGCGGTCAGCGCTTGCCAAATTGGAAGATTGGTCAACACCCGCAGATAGACTCTTCTACAAGTTGAACTACACATGTCTAGCCTATCTGACAAGTATCGAAGACCCATTGAAGCGAGCTTTCTATGAACAAGAAACCATTCGTAGCTGTTGGACTAGTCGCGAACTGGACCGTCAGGTTTCATCGCAATTCTACGAACGCATGGGTATGTCTAAAGACAAGAAAGCCCTGCAACGGCTGACGGCTAAGAATGCGCAGCAGATAACTCCGAAAGAAATTATTCATAACCCTGTCACACTGGAGTTTCTGGGCATCAGACCATATGAAGACAATACGGAAACCCAACTGGAAACAGCTATTCTCAACAATCTGCAACGGTTCCTCCTGGAGATGGGACGCGGTTTCTGTTTTGAGTATCGTCAGAAACGCATCCTTGTGGATCAAGACTATTTCAAGGCCGACCTCATTTTCTATCACCGCATCTTGAAATGTCACGTCATCATCGACCTGAAGATTGACCGCTTCCGCCATGAGTATGCCTCTCAGCTTAACTTCTATATGAACTACTACAAGCACGAGGTGATGCAGCAGGACGACAATCCGCCCATAGGTATATTGCTCTGCACGGACTATGGCGAGACAACCGTTCAGTACGCCACCGAAGGGCTCTCACAAAACCTATTCGTCAGCAAATATCGCTTGCAGCTCCCTTCTGAGGATGAAATCCGTAAGTACATGCTGGAGAATATCACTGAAGAGGATTTTAAGAGATACAAGGAAGAAACTAAAACAAACCCCGCAAATTAATAGGATTCCATATTTCATTGCAAATATGTATAATTAGGTTGAAATACTTATTTCCAGCGGAAACTTCAATAAATTTCCACATTTCCGCTGATTATACGGATATTTTTGTCTACGGAAGAAGACGTGTCGGAAAGACTTATCTTGTCCGCGAGACCTTCAACTACCAGTTTTGTTTCCAGCATACAGGAGTGGCTAAGGGAACACTTCGTCAACAATTGACAGCTTTCCGCAATTCGTTGATTGCGGCGGGAATGGCTAAGTGCAATGTACCTAAAACATGGATTGACGCTTTTGAACTCTTAAAACAGTTCGTCAGCAATGCTCCGGCAGGGAAAAAAGTCTTGTTCATTGATGAACTTCCGTGGATGGATACCCCCAAGGGAAATCTTATTGGTGCCCTGGAAAACTTCTGGAACGGATGGGCAACAGCACGACAGGAGAAAGATATCGTATTGATAGTTTGTGGCAGTGCCACTTCATGGATCAGCAAAAAGCTGTTAAAGAACAAGGGCGGGCTTCGCGGCAGACTGACTCTGCGGATAAAACTTGTTCCATTCACACTGCGTGAGTGCGAACTATTTGCACAGGGAGCCAGTCTTGCC
>JAGAAY010000016.1 GCA_017615065.1 Bacteroidales bacterium
CCGATAAGAGCGTTTACGAGACGATTGCCGGGAATTCCGAATGGGTGCGGATGGGCGGACGCGACATCAATGCGCGCGCCTGGGTATCCCGATTCAATTTCTCCGGGGCCGATCAGGAAAAGCTGTGCGGAGTGCTCTCCGGCGGCGAAAGGAACAGGCTGCATCTGGCCCTGACTCTGAAGGACGAGGGTAACGTGCTGCTGCTCGATGAGCCCACCAATGACGTTGACGTGAACACTATCCGCGCGCTTGAGGAGGGCCTGGATTCCTTCGCCGGCTGCGCCGTGGTGGTTTCGCACGACCGCTGGTTCCTGGACAGGATTGCCACCCACATCCTGGCGTATGAAGGCGAGGGGCGCGTCGTGTTCTTCGAGGGCAACTACGCCGAATACGAGGAGAACCGGCGTTTGCGGCTTGGTGCCGATGCCGAACCCAAACGATTCAAGTATAAGAAGCTGATGGAGTAGTGAAACGTTCTGTAAATATTCAGGCATTAATGCTCCCAGTGGCTATCGTTTTGGGGATTTCGTCGTATCTGTTATATCACTTCACTTCGTTTTTGCGGCCGGTGGGGCCGTTCTGCCATTCGTTTGCTTCCAGCGGGCAGCGGTGGGTGATTGCGCTGCTGCTGTTTTTCCAGTTCGTGAAGGTTTCACCTCACGATATCAAGTTCTGCCGATGGCACCTGCGGGCTCTGGTGTTCCAGGTTTGCTGTTTTCTGGTGCTGGCTTTAGTGACGGCGTTCACCGGGCCCGGCGCGGGGCGGATTGTGCTGGAGTGCGCCATGCTGTGCCTCATCTGCCCCACGGCATCGGCCGCAGGGGTGGTTACCGAGAAACTGGGCGGGAAGCTGAACGAGACGGTGTCGTACGTTGTTATGATAAACGTGGTGGCGACGCTGCTCATTCCGCTGGTGATTCCGATGGTGCGGCCATCGGCAACTCTGGGATTCTGGGCATATGTGGGGCATATCGCGCTTAAGGTGTTCCCCGTGCTGCTGCTTCCCTGCGGCTGTGCATGGCTTATACGTTACACAACGCATAAGCTGCAGCGCGTGCTTATGCGCCTGAGCCGCTATTCCTTTTATATATGGGGTGTGGGGCTCACGCTGGCCATGGTGCTTAGCACCCGCGCGCTGGTCCTGAGCGGCCTCGGCATCGGCCCCGTCGCCTGCATCGTCGCCGTGTCCATTCTATGCTGCTTCGTGCAGTTCGCCCTGGGAAGAAAGATTTCTCGACAAGCTCGAAATGACAATACATCTGTCATTTCGACCAAGGCCGAAAGGCCGCGCGGAGAAATCTCATCTCAAATAACTTCGGGCCAGGCGCTTGGCCAGAAGAACACGGGATTCCTTATCTGGCTGGGTTACACTTACATGACCCCTGTCACTTCCGTTGCCGGCGGGCTGTACGCCATCTGGCAGAACCTTTTCAACAGCTGGGAGCTCTATCGTAAAGGACGCAAATAATTATGCTTTCCGGCATAATTTTAGTATATTGCCACGACGTTTTAAATCAATCGACAATGAAAAAGATTCTTGTACTTATTCTGGCGGCAACGCTGCTTGTCCCCTGCTCTTTGAAAGCATCGACCGTTTCCTCTCCCGTTTCCACCACAGTTACCGACGGCAATCCCGTAGATGAATTACTCAGCGTCATGCGCACCCTTATGGGGGTGTATAAGGAGGTAGAGAAAGTGGGTGAAGACAACATTACCCCGCAGATGATGCAGCAGATCATGGAGATTTTGGGACAAGTCAATACCCTCAAAGAGAAGTACTCCGATTACAGGCTCACCGATGCCGACCGCGCCAAACTGGTCGACTGGGTGAAATACTCCGTGTCGTTAATGGGTGAAGAAGCATCCGCTGAAGAAATCCGGGAAACCAGAGAACGTTTCAACAGCTATCAGACCTTCGGTGAAATGCTGGGCGAGATGTTCAATGGGATGCAATAGCAGCCTGTAATGTACACCTATAAGAAATCAGGGAACACATATATCCTCAGCCTGGACAATCACGTCAGCCTGGTGGAGGCCCTCACCGCCTTCTGCCGCGAGCACGATATCCTGTCCGGCTCGGTACGCGGCCTTGGCGCGGTGTCATCGGCCACCTTCCGTTACCTGAACCCCGCTGCCAAGGCATACGTAGACCGCACCTTCGACGAGCAGATGGAGCTCACCTGTATCGAGGGAAACATCTCCCGCAAGGACGGCCAGGTGTATCTCCACATCCACGTCACCGCCTCCCGCAGCGACTACTCCTGCATCGGCGGCCACCTCCTGGACTGCCGCATAAACGGCGCCTGCGAACTCTTCGTTGAAGACCTTGGCGTGGCTGTCGGCCGCCGCCTTGATCCCGCCACGGGACTCAATCTCTACGACCTGTAAATTCGCTGGCGGCCAACTAAAAGACACTCAAATACATAAACGTTTCCCGGTGCAAAAAAATTTGCACCGGGAAATATTTAACTCGTTGTGTATCAGATACTTATCCGCCAGCGTTGCGCTATTTGTTTACAGTTGTTTACAAATGTAAACGCATAAGAAACGCTTATTCTCCGTACAGGTATTTGTGCTGCTCCGGAGTGAGAGTGTCGATGGAAACGCCCCAGTGGGCGAGTTTGCGGAAGGCCACTTCGCGGTCTGTTTCTGCGGGCACTTTGTTAAGCATTGTGGTTAGTGCACCCTTGTGCTCAACCAGGTAGCGGGCGCTAAGGGCCTGGATGGCGAAGGACATGTCCATGATCTCTGCGGGGTGTCCGTCGCCTGCCGCCAGGTTCACAAGACGACCCTCGGCGATGACGTAAAGTTTGCGACCGTTGGCCAGAGTGTAGGCCTCGATGTTGGCGCGGGCGGGAGCGTGGGACACTGCCATTTCGCGCAGGGCGGCCACGGCAACCTCAACGTCAAAATGACCGGCGTTGCACAGGATGGCGCCGTCTTTCATCAGAACGAAATGCTCCGGAGTAATAACGTTGTCACAGCCGGTGACGGTTACGAAGAAGTCGCCAACCTCGGCCGCCTGGGCCATCGTCATTACCTTGAAGCCGTCCATGACAGCCTCCATTGCCTTCACCGGATCCACCTCGGTTACAATAACCTCGGCACCCAGGCCTTTGGCCCTCATGGCC
>JAGAAY010000017.1 GCA_017615065.1 Bacteroidales bacterium
CAGATACCGGCTGGTGATGTAACGGTGGCTCAGGTTAACTGCGGCGATGAGGGCGTCGTCTTCGATGCGCACCTTGTGGTGGTTCTCGTAGCGTTCCTTCAGGCCACGAAGTATGGCGATGGACTCCGCCGGCGAGGGCTCGTCCACCATGACCATCTGGAATCGCCGCTCCAGGGCCTTGTCGGTTTCAAAGTATTTCTGGTATTCGTCCAGGGTTGTTGAGCCGATGGTGCGCAGCTCGCCGCGCGCCAGTGCCGGCTTAAGGATGTTGGACGCATCCATAGCGCCGGAAGACCGTCCTGCGCCCACCAGGGTGTGGATTTCATCGATGAACAGGATTATTTCACCGTCACTGTCCACCACCTCCTTGACCACGCCCTTCAGACGCTCCTCGAACTCGCCCTGATACTTTGCGCCCGCGATGAGCGCACCCATATCCAGCGAATACACCGTCTTGGACTTTAGGTTCTCCGGAACCTGGCTGTTCACGATCCTCTGCGCGATTCCTTCCGAAATCGCAGTCTTGCCCACACCCGGTTCACCAACCAGGATAGGGTTATTCTTGGTTCTGCGTGACAATATCTGCAGCACGCGCCTGATCTCATCGTCACGCCCTATCACGGGGTCCGTCTTCCCGGCGGCCGCCCTTTCATTCAAATTCACTGCAAAACGTTGCAGAAAGCTATTCTCGTTATTCATAGTCGTTACCTCCTTTTTTTGCGATACAGTGCGGGAAGGGGGGTATATCCCCAGACTACGGACCTGAAGGTCCTATCCCTCCCATAAATGGGCCCCTCCCATTCACATGGCCATGGGCGGCCATGGTCTGGGGACAAACCCCCCTTCCCGCACAGTATCGCCCCATAATGCGGCAATAGCCGCCTGCCCTCAACGGGCAAACGGCTATCCATCAATGTTTGTTCCTTCGCCGGATTACTGACAATTTGTCAGTTGCGGGGGAAGGACCTTACTCTGCGTTCTCTGCGGGAACTTCCGTTACGGAAGGATCGATGTTGTTCAGTGAAGGAACGTTAACCTCTTCCGTTGTGGCTGATGCCTCGTTGAGGAGTTCGGTTCCCATGTTGTCTCCGGCGGCCACCTTTCCTGAACGGAGGGTGAACACGCTCACAATGGAGAGAACCAGGATGAAAGCAACCAGATACCAGGTTGCCTTTTCCAGGATTGTTGCAGTCTGACGCACGCCAAGCGTCTGGTTGGCGGAGGTGAAGTTTGTTGCAAGTCCGCCGTCCTTGCCGTTCTGGAGGAGCACTACGGCCACCAGCAGAATGGCTGCGATGACGATAAGGATAACGATGATGTTAAATACGACGTTCATATCTGTTCTTTTTCCAATTTTTCGATAAGGGCTGCAAAGTAAGCACTTTTTTCCGGAAATTCCAAAACGAGACGGGAATAAATGCGCAAAGCCTCCTGTGTAAAGCCCTGTTCGGCAAAAATTTCCGCGAGAGCCTCGGTGCAGAAACGGTCGGCGATGTCGGAAGTGGCGTCGGGTTTGTGAGATTTCTCGACTTCGCTCGAAATGACAGGCTCAGTGCTCTTTTTGACAACCGGGTCGCCGCTCCGGCGGGCGCTGTCGTAATCGGCCTGGGAGAAATAGTCGCCGCCAACCACGTGGACTTTGCGGGTGGGGCTTATCATCGAGGCGGTTTGCTCCTGCGCTTTCGGTTCGGCCGGGGCGGAGAGGGCCAGGCGGCCGATTTTTGCCCTGTCGGCCACATAGAGGGCCTCCCGGGCGAACTGCTCCCGCGTCCATCCTCCGACGGTGGCCATACGGCGGCACAGTTCAAGGCGCGCGCCCCCGTACCAGGGGTATATGTTCACCACGCCCGTGAGTTCATCCAGGCTAAGGTCCTGAAGAGTCTTGTTGCCTACCATTGCGCCACGGTTGCGTTGAAGATGTCTTCGCAGAGTTTGTCGATTATTTCCTCGCAGAGGGAGCCCTCCACGGCGTCCAGAGAGTTGTTGGTGTCATAATCGGCATATGCGCTGAAGGACTTGTCAACATCGTCCTCCGGGTACTTCCTGTTCGTGAACTGCACCTTTACGGTTACCGTGAGGCGGTTCTGGGCCGCAACTTCGTTTGCCGTAACGGCGGTTGCCTTCACGTCGTAGCCGGTTATTTCGCAAACCAGTTCAAGGTCTCCGTCCTGCTCCACCTGCTGAAGCGAAGTGAGCTTGCGGAACTTGTCCTGTAGGGCCTGGGTGAGGTCGTTGGACAGCGAGGGATTAACCCTGAGGGCCTTGTATTCCACATAAGGGATGGTTATGGTTTTCACGTCCGGCTGGATGGACGTGCCGGTGAACGAATAGATGCCGCAGCCTGCCACGAGGGTCATTGCGCTTATTATGGCGATGAAAAATCTTTTCATTTCTTTCTGTAGTCTTGTGGCATTTTGCGGTACAGCGTGCGTTCCGACATTCCAAGCTCCTGGGCGGCCAGCTTGCGGTTGCCGTGGTGCTTGTCCAGAGCCCGGCGGATGAGTTCCTCTTCCGAGCGGCGGATGGAAAGATCGGCCTCTTCCCTGTGGTCGATGGAAACTACGGGGCGGTCGAAATCCTGGTCTTCCGGGCCCTGCCATTCCGCTTCCTGGGGCTCCTGGGCCGGGGGAAGGGTGTGGTGGAGATACTGGGCCTTGAGGGTGTCGATGTCTCTCTTGAGGTCGAAGATGGCCTTGTAGATAGCCTGGCGCTCTTCTTCCGACAGGCCGCCCTCGCCGCGGGGCCGGGATTCCGGATCGTACAGCACGGGCAGGGGTTCGCCCTCTTCCGTGGGCATGTAGGGGGCCAGGGCCGATGCGTCCAGCTCCACCCTTTGCATGGAGGGAGACACCTTCTGGGAGAAGCGTGCGGTGATGGACTGGGTGAAGCCCATGAGCTGGCGGATATTGCCCGGCCAGCGATAGCTTTCCAGGAGGCGGATGGCGTCAGGACGGAGGCTGATCTTGCACATTCCGCTCACTTCCGAGAAGTCCGATGTGAATTTGCGGAACAGAAGATATATGTCGCTCTTGCGCTCGCGTAGCGGGGGGATGCGGATCTGTGCCGCGCTGAGGCGGAAGTACAGGTCTTCGCGGAATTTTCCGCGTTTGACGGCCTCGTACAGGTGGATGTTGGTTGCGGCTACCACGCGCACATCGGTGTGCTCGATCTTATTGGAGCCAACCTTCCTGTATTCCCCGCTTTGCAGGACGCGGAGCAGCAGCGCCTGGGATTCCAGGGGCAGTTCCGCTATTTCGTCCAGGAAGAGGGTGCCGCCGTTGGCGTCTTCGAAATAGCCCTTGCGGGTTTCCGTGGAGCCGGTGAACGCTCCCTTGACATGGCCGAAAAGCTCCGAGTTCACAAGCTCTTTTGCCAGGGCGCCGCAGTTTACGATGAACAGGCTTGCGTTTTTCCTTGCCGAATACTGGTGGATAATGCGGGCGAAGTTTTCCTTGCCCACGCCGCTTTCTCCCTGAATAAGCACGCTGAGGTCCGTGGGGGCGAATTTTACTGCCGTCTCCAGGGCCTCGTTAAGGGCGGAATCGTTGCCGATGATATCGTACTTATTTTTAAGTGCCTGTATGTCCATCAATGCAAAATTAGTAATTTTTCCTTATATTTGTAGTCTATAATGGAAATGTGAGTCAAAATTTATTGAGAAACGATATGAAAAATCTTTTTAGAATTTTAGCCGCCGCAGCGGCAATCGCCATTGCAGCATCCTGCGGAAGCATGGAACAGATGGCAAAACAGGCCGAGGCTCTGGAAATCTCCTGCAACCCCGCTGTGCTTGAGGTTATCGGCGGCGCAATCGACGCAGACGTAAGTGTCACATATCCCGACGGATACTTCCTCCCCAAGGCTATCCTCGAGGTAACTCCCGTGCTGGTTTATGACGGAGGCGAGGCCAAGATGGAAGAACCGTTCATGTATCAGGGAGAAAAGGTAAAGGACAACTACAAGGTTGTTTCCTCCAAGGGCCAGACCGTTACGGAGCACGTACACTTCGACTATGTCGAGGGTATGGAAAACAGCTATCTGGAGCTCCGCGGCGTGGTGAAGGGCAAGAAGAAAGACATCGCCCTTCCCGTAGTGAAGGTTGCCCAGGGCGCCAACACCACCTATATGCTCGTGAAGAAAGACGGCTATCTTGCGGAGATGAAAGACAACTACCAGGACATCACCACGGCATCGGCAGAAGGCCAGATCCTCTATCTGGTGAACAGCTCCGAGGTTCGTCAGAGCGAGCTCAAATCGGCTTCCGTGAAGGATTTCCTTGCCGAACTTGACAGGATCAACGGCGACGACCGCGCCACCATCACCGGCACCTCGATCGTTGCATACGCATCCCCTGAAGGCGCCATCGACCTTAACAACGCCCTTTCAGAGCGCCGCAGCCAGAGCGCAGGCAAGGCCTGGAACCAGCTCACCAAAGGCAGCGACGTGGTAGAACCCACCGTCATCAGCGTAGGTGAGGACTGGGAAGGCTTCCAGAAGCTCGTGAGCGAATCGTCCATCGAGGACAAGGAACTCATCATCCGCGTCCTCTCCATGTACAGCGATCCAGCAGTGCGCGAGAACGAAATCCGCAACATGTCGGAGGTGTTCACCGCCCTCAAGAAGGAAGTTCTCCCGGAACTCCGCCGTGCACGCCTCATCGCCGATGTGGAGTACAAGAACTTCACTGCAGAGGAGCTCGAGGCCATGTATAAGGAAGATCCTTCCAAGCTGGACGAGGAGGCTCTTCTCCGCCTTGCTTCCGTAACCGAGAAAGAGGCAGAGAAAGAAGACATCCTGAAGAAGGCCGTGAGCCAGTACGGCAGCGACCGTGCCCAGTACAACCTCGCCGTCCTGTACCTAAACCAGGGCAAGAACGACAAGGCTGAACAGGCTCTCGCAGAGGTTAAAGACGGCGGCGACGACGTTGTGAACGCAATGGGTGTAATCGCTCTCCGCAAGGGAGACCTTGAAACCGCAGAGGATTGCTTCTCCAAGTCCAAATCGGCCGAGGCAAAGGCCAACATGGGTATCGTGTATGTGCTCACCGGCCGCTATGAGCAGGCTGCAAGCGCCCTTGCCGATGCTCCCGGATGCCCCACCAACAAGGCTCTGGCATACATCCTCGCAGGCGACCTTGACAAAGCCGAAAGCGCCCTCACCTGCGGCAGCGACAAAGCTACCTACCTGCGCGCCATCGTAGCCGCCCGCAAGGGTGACGCCGACGCTGTTGCCGACAACCTCCACAAACTCAAGGACGCCAGCCTCAAGGCCCGCGCCGAAAAAGACGTTGAGTTCGCCGGCTTCGTCTGGTAGAACGGCCCGCATTCGTGCCCGAGCGCTGCCCTTAGGCACCCCGGGCGCAATTTAAGCCCCATTTTGACGCCGAATCACCATTTTTTGTGGTTCGTGTCCTTTCCTGATTTGGGTTGACTCGGGTTTATAGATTATTACTGGTATAAGTTGACTTGTCGTTGTTATTACTGAGATAAGTTTACTTTCCGAGTCTTATGACTGTCAGGGGTTGACTGAAGGCCGTAGGCCGGAAGGA
>JAGAAY010000018.1 GCA_017615065.1 Bacteroidales bacterium
AGCAATCTGGATGATGCCTTCCGCCATGAATTCCTGCAGTTTGCGTGAGGGAATCATGTCTTCCAGGGCATCGTAGAGGGGCTGGAGATACGGATCCAGTTTCTCTTTGAGATCGCCGGGAAGGAAGCCAAGGCGTTCGCCGGCTTCAACTGCGGGGCGGGTGAGTATGATGCGCTTTATTTCACGGTTCTTGAGCGCGCGCACGGCAAGTGCTATGGCGATGTAGGTCTTACCTGTACCTGCAGGGCCGATGGCAAAGACAAGGTCGTTGTCGAAATAGGCCTTCACCATTTCCTCCTGGGTGTGGTTGCGGGCCTTGATGGGCCTGCCGTCGGTGCCGTGGACTATTACCGCATCGCCGCTGAGGCGGAAGGATGTGGCGGAGTTGTCGGCATCGAAGATGTCTTCCACGTCGTAGGAGTTGAGGTTGCGCTTGTGGAGCCTCCTTTCCAGGAGCTCGCCGAAGCGGATGTTGAATTCCGCAATGTCGCTTTCGCGTCCTTCAAGTATGAGTTCGTCGCCCCTGGCAGTTACTTTGAGCCTGGGGAAATGGGCGCAGAACTCCATGAGGAGCCGGTTGCCGGGTCCATAGATTTCAACCGGGTCAACGGCTTCCAGTTTCAGTGTCTTCTTCATGTATTCCGCTTTCTTTTCTAACCGTGTAGTATGCGTTCTTCATCAGCTGGTATGCGTCCTTGTTGCGCCATCTTTCCGGGGCGGCCAGGAATTCCCTCACGGGCAGCGCCGAATGGGTGTTTTCCACCTCGCCGGGCCTTGAGTTCCAGAGGAATTCGTACAGGGGAGGGAGGATGCGGGGCGCCTCGCCGGTTTCCAGGGCGATCTTCAGGGTTACGGCCAGGCCGGTACGGGCCGATGAGCCGTCCATGTTGGATACGGCATCGCCAAGGGAATAAATCACCGGAACGTCTCCCATCCACTCCATGTCCTGGACATAGTGGGGATGACCGCCGATGACGGCATGCACGCCGTTTTCCACCATGAACTTTGCAAGGCTTTCCTGGCTCTGGTTGTGTTTGAACTTGTATTCTATGCCCCAGTGGGGGAAGGCGAGGATAAGGTCGGCCTCCGCTTCTTTGGCCCTGTTGATTGCGGCAAGGATATCGGCACGGTCGATGCGGTTGATCTTGGGCCAGTCCTTGCTGGGTTTGGTATTGGTGCCGTAGGTGAAGTTTATGATGGCGATCCTGATGCCCTTGACTTCCACGATGAGTGGATATCGCTCCTTATCCTCCTTGGGGGTGCGGGACATGCCGGTGTACTGGACGCCCTTGAGGGTATCCAGCACGGCAAATGTGCGGTTGAGGCCCCTGTAGCCCTTATCCAGGATGTGGTTGTTGGCGGTGAGGAGCACGTCGAAGCCGATATCCCTGAGGTACAGCGTATATGCGTCCGGGGCGCAGAAGCTGGGATAACCGGTATAAGGCGGGCCGGCGAGCGTGTATTCCATATTGCCGATGGCAAGGTCGGCCGATTCCACATTGCGGGCAATGTGGTTGAGGAAGGTGGAAAAGCCGTACTTAAGGCCGCCGTCGATCTGGGACTGGTGGCTCATTATGTCGCCGATAATGTACACGGTTATGGTGTCGGTCTTATGGGCCGACCACGGAAACTCCACCGGCTGCCACCAGTTGATGGGCTCCACGGGCCTCTCCGGCAGCAGCTGTGCCGATAACGACAGCGCCAATAGACTGGCAATCCCTACAAGAATGATCTTTTTCATTATACCTTTTAAATGAAAAACAGTATTTATTTCCAAACCGTCGTCTCCGACGACCCCTCCCAACCTTCCGGTTGGGCCCCTCCCTCTTATATGGCCGAGGGTGGCCATAGGTTTGGAAACAAACACTGTTTTTCCAAACATATGCAAAGATACGCACATTTTTTTTGCGGCCGCGAGAATTTGAGTTAAATTTGTAAGTTTATGAGAATAAAAGGATATATAGCAGTAGCGGCATTGGTTTGTGCGTGCGTTTCGGTGGGCGGATGCGACTTTCTGAGGAAGGTGGCGGGAAGGCCCACATCGGCACAGATTGAGGCGGAAGTTGAGAGGAGGGCGGAGCAGGAACGTGTGGCGGAAGTGGAGCGGCAGCAGAAGCTGGAGGCGGAGAGGGATTCAATCCGCAGGGCACATGAGGCGCAGGCAGAGGAACCGGCAGAAGTGCAGGCTGTTGCACCTCAGGCCGTCGGGCGTTATTATGTGGTGGTGGGCGCTTATCAGGACCGCCATAATGCGGAGAAGAAGAAACAGCGCCTGGAGGCGGCCGGGTATACGGCGGTTATATTTACCGTCAGGGATGGGCTCAAGGCTGTGGCCGCAGGCCCGTCGGCAACCCGGGATCAGGCGGCAGTCGCAATGGCGGGGCTGCGCAGGCGCGGTCTTTGCCCGGAGGACGGCTGGATTCTTAAGTTGGACTGATGAATAAAAGGATATTCATATCGGCAGTGCTGCTGTGCGCATCCCTGATTTGCCGCGGGCAGTTCCAGGGAGGCAACCCCTATACGGATTTCTACGACACAGAAACGGTGCGTGCCCTCAAGGAGCACGTTACTTCCCTCACGGCCGCCCAGATGGAAGGGCGCAAGGCCGGAAGCGAAGGGGAGGAGATGGCCGCCTCGTATATGGAAGAGGTGATGGGCCGGTATGGCGTGGACGTGCTTCCCCGTGAGGTGTTCGGCATCGCCAGGGAAGGGGCCGATACTCTGGTATCGTGCAATGTCATCGGCCTTATCCAGGGCTCGGATCCCGCTTTGAACGGCAGGTACATCGTGGTCGGGGCCAGGATGGACGGCATGGGCATGGACCATTACATGCTGGACGGGGAGATGGTTCCCCGCATCTATCCCGGCGCCGTGGGCAATGCTTCGGGCATGGCAATGATGCTGGAGCTGGCACGGATGCTCACCACAAACGCGCTTACGCTTAGGCGCTCTGTCCTTTTGATAGGATTCGGGGCTTCGGCGGAGAGCATGGCCGGTTCCTGGTATTTCCTGAACAAGGCTTTCGGCGACGTGCCCCTTATCGATGCAATGATAAACCTGGATATGCTGGGAGCGGGGAGCAGGGATTTGCTGGCCTATACGCTGTCCAATGCCGATATGAACGCGCTGGTGCGCCGAATGGAAGGCGAACTGCTTCCGGTTCAGGCAAAAATCATTGCCGAAGAGCCGTACGCGGGAGACCACAGGGCTTTTTATGCCGCGGAGATTCCTTCAGTGCTGTTCACCACCGGGCGGTATCCGGAGCACGATTCGGCAAGGGACAACATCGACCTTCTGGATTTCGACTCCATGGAGCGAAGCCTGGAATATATTTTCAATTTCACGGTGATGATGGGCGGGGCTCCTGCTCCTGCCTTCCGTCCCGGGGCCACGACTCCCGTGGAACTGCCTGCACGCACGGTGTCGTTCTTCGACTGTGACGTGAAGCCGGCCTTCATGGGCAGTTATGACCCCAGAA
>JAGAAY010000019.1 GCA_017615065.1 Bacteroidales bacterium
CGAGGCCTGGGGCACGGGGCGGATTTCGCCGCTGAGGCCCACTTCGCCGGCGAAGCAGCAGTCGCGCGGGATGGGATAGTCGAAGTTAGATGACAGCACAGCAACAATAACCGCCAAATCGCACGCAGGATCCGTCACGCGTATGCCGCCGGCCATGTTAAGGAACACGTCCTTGAGGCCCAGCTTGAAACCGGCACGGCGTTCCAGAACGGCCAGCAGCATGTTCAGGCGGCGCACATCAAATCCCGTGGCGCTGCGCTGGGCGGTACCGTAAGCGGCCGATGCCACCAGGGCCTGCACCTCGAACATGAACGGACGGTTGCCGTCCAGCATCGCGGCGATGGCGGTGCCGCTGAGTTCCTCCCCGTGTTCCGGGATAAGGAGCTCTGACGGATTCTCGACTTCACGCAGCCCGGTGCCTGTCATTTCAAACACCGCGAGCTCTGAAGTGGAGCCAAAGCGGTTCTTGATGCTGCGCAGAACGCGGTATGCGCCGCGGTTTTCGCCCTCGAACTGAAGGACGACATCGACAATATGCTCCAGAATCTTGGGGCCGGCTATGGACCCTTCTTTAGTTATATGCCCCACCAGAATCACGGGCACACCGCTTCCTTTTGCGTATCTCAGCAGGGTTGCGGCAACTTCGCGGATCTGGCTCACGGAGCCTGCGGTGGATTCTACCCCGGGGCAATACATAGTCTGGACGGAATCCACGATCATAAGGTCCGGCGCCACGGCATCGGCCTGCTCCAGGATGGCGTTCATGTCGGTTTCGCTGAAGATGAAGCAGTTGGAGGCATCGCCGCCGAGGCGGTCTGAGCGCATTTTTACCTGGCGCACGCTTTCTTCACCGGTGACGTAGAGCGTCTTGAGTTCCGGCCTGTGCAAAGGCAGTTGAAGCGACAGGGTGGATTTGCCGATGCCGGGTTCTCCGCCCATCAGCACGAGAGAGCCCTTCACGATGCCGCCGCCAAGCAGGCGGTCCACTTCGGCCGAGCCCAGGGAGATGCGTTCCTCGCCGCTCGAGCTCACATCGGCAAGAGGCATGGGCTTACTGCCGGGCGCTGAAGAAGCCACTACCGGCCGTTTTCCGGTAACCGTTTCCTTTTCCACCATAGTGTTCCACTCCCCGCAGGAAGGGCATTTGCCCATCCATTTCGAGTACTCGTTTCCGCAGTTGGAGCAGAACCAAACCGTTTTAGTCTTCGCTGACATATGCCTTGCCGATAAATTTCAAATAAACCGCACTCACCGCCGCAAGTGCTGCCGTCTCCGTCCTTAATCGCGACGGTCCAAGATGTATGGGCTTATAGCCTTTCGCTATTGCCATGGCCGCCTCCTCAGGTGAAAAATCCCCCTCCGGGCCGATGAGGATTGTGATTTCGTCGCCGTCAATTGCTTCGGATACGCCAATACGCTCGCCGAAGCAAGTGGCTATGAGACCGGTGCCGTTTAGAGGCTGCTGCAGAAACTCTTTCACTGTTATAGGCTCAGTGATTTCCGGAATGAGCGCCTTGAGCGACTGTTTTGCCGCCGAGAGTGCGATGCGCCGCGCCCTGTCCGATTTGTACACTTTGCGCTCCGAGCGCTCGCCGATGAGCGGCACAATCCTGTCCACACCCATCTCCGTGGCCTTTTCCACAAGCCACTCGAAGCGGTCGTTGTTCTTTGTGGGGCAGCAGGCCAGCGTAAGGTGATACTCCGGCACGCCGAATCCTGGCACCCGCTCCAGCACCTCCAGCTGCGCACCGCGCGGGTTGGCATCGGCAATCCTGCATCGGAGCATCGTTCCCAGACCGTCAATCACCTGTACCTCATCCCCAACGCGGTGCCTCAGCACCTTAATGCAGTGCCCGCTTTCCTCCTGATCCAGGCTGATGACGCTCCCGTGCGCCTCTTTTGCGTAAAACAATTCCACAAATCACAAATTCTCGAAGTGAATCTTGTACAGATTGCCGGAAGTGTCGTCGCCGATCCAGATGCAGCTGTTGCCGCGATCCAGCCAGATGGCTTCCGCGTTGTCGATAAACGGTACGGGATAGGAGTGGATCATTTCGCCGTGGATGTTGCACATGTTAACCGTGCGGCGTTCGCTGTCCAGAATCCAGAGGTAGCCGGTTTCGGGATCGTAGCAAAGATCGGCAATTTCCGAGGTGCTCTTCACCTCAACCTGATCCACGATGCCCTTGCTCAGGGAGTAGCGGTACAGTATGGCGGGATGCATCTGATTGCCCACGAAGAATTCATCGTCCTCGTACCAGGTTATGCCCTCGAGGCCCAGGTTGGTGTCCTTCCCAAACTCGTCCAGGACGCACACCAGTTCCTTATTGTAATAGTCCGGGGCGATTACGCGCCAGACTTCCTGTGCGCCTTCCACCACGTAATACACATCCCTGTTCTCCGGATCCACGGTAACGCCCTCGCAGTCCATGGACTCTTCCGTGAAGAAATCCTCCGTGCGGCCATGGCGCGAAACCCTGTACAGGCCATTTTCGTCCGATGCCGCCAGGAAGCCGTTCCCGTCCGGCGCAAGGCACAGACCTGAAACCTCCGGAACGGAAGTATGAACAATCTCCTCAACCTCGCCCATCTCCGGATGATACATCCAGGCATTCTTCACGTCCTCCCAGTAATAGTACGGGCCGCCTTCAAGGCCGATGAGCCCCGTTTCCCTCTCGTTGATGAAGAACTTCACCAGCACATCGCCCTTATTGTTGTGGTAAAAAACAATCTGCAGGTTGCCGCCGAAGGGAGTATACAGGAAGCCCGGCCAGCCGAGGCAGTTGGTCTGGTCCCTGCGTTCGCCAATACCTTCTATGCCGATGCGGGAGCAGAAAGCCAGCAGCTGCCAGTCATGGCCGAAACGCAGATCCACCTGCACGTCGCCGGTGGTGATGGCCATATCGGCCTTCTCTATTACGTCATCGACAAGAAGCTGGACAGGTTCCATCCTGATGTCGCCCCATTCCACCGAATTGCACTGACGCAGATACAGGTCCATGCTCATTTCCTCGCTCAGATGATACAGGTCGTCCATTGTGAAGAGGCGGAGGAGGAAATCGTCCATGTCGAACGAGGCGCTTATCCTGGCCATGGTGAACAGGCTGCGCATCAGCCTTTCAGGATCGCCGATTATCTCGCCGGCCGCATCCGGATCCTTGAATATCCTCTGCATGAAGGCATCCACATCCGGGGGGAATGCGTAACCATAGGCCCTGAGCACTTCCCTTACCGCAAGTTTGATGGTGGGCGGATCGTCGGTGTTGCAGTATTTCATAAACTGCTCGCCGGTGTCCCAGGTGATGTCCAGACGGTTGTCCCGGGCAAGAAGGGCGCCCGTGAAGGCGTTCATGCTAACTATGCAGCGGGGAGAGATGCTGGAAACCGCCCTCACCCTGCGGCTGACGCTGCGGAAGACCTTCTTGTACTTGTCGTACATGCGGGAGCCTATGCCCCACATTTCCTTCTGGCCGCGGAGCGTAAGGCGGCCGTCCATTTCGTCGTGATTCTCTATAATCTGTGCAATACGGGTTAAAGCCGCCTCTCCGTCCTCCGTGAGAAGGCCTTCATCGTATGCGCGGTTAAACTCGTCCAGAACATAAGAGTATGTGTTGCGGGCCCAGCCGCTCCTTGAACCGTGCCTGCCATAGTGGCTGATATAGAAGGGCTTGAAACCTCTGGGCACCGGAGTTTCCGCGCCAGGCAAATACTCGTAAGGGCAGGTTGACACGCCAGCGCGCAGGATATTCTCTTCCAGCAGGCTTTCGTATTCCTCATCCTTATCGGCAGGAAACTTGATCTCCGGACGGCCGGGTTGGGCAAACAGTGCCGATGATATAAAAGAGGCTAGGGCTGCGGCCACGAAGGCCCTCAGGACGGTTGTTCTCATAGGTTTTACGTTTGTCCCGAAATATACGCATTTTTTTGCGATTTACCGCAAGATGCTATTTAGAACCGCCATGCCACACCGCCCATGGCAAGGAATGCCAGAGGATTCAGCGCATTTTCCACAAAAACGTAAAAGTGTTTGTTGACGAAGTATCTTGCCGCGATGGGCGTAACGCAGGGAAGCACGATAACCGGAGACAGATCCACTGTAGGACTGTATCCCAAGCCGAACGCCGAATATGCTTTAACCTTGGAGTCCGGTGTCCAGATATACCGGAACTGCAGCGTTGCCGAAAAAACTGGTTTGGTTGCTTCGGTCCACGATGAAGTGGAGGCTCCGAGCATGTCATAGCGGGGCCTGCCGTCCGGCGCCCAGCCGAACTGCTCAAATTGGGAGACATTGCTGTAACCCCACGACATTCCACCGCTCAGCACGACTTCGGACCGTTCATAATTCTGCCACACAACGCTCAGGCTCACCCCCGGGTAAGCAAGTTCGTCCGGACGGGACATGGCCTGGCCGATGCCGCGATGGGCACCTATTTCCGCGGAAGTGGGACATACGCCGATCCATGACATATGTAACGGCCCTAATCCCGCCCCAAGTTCAACTGAAAAAACATACGTACTCTCCTGAGCAGATACGGATGCGCCAAGAATACAGCTTATAGCTATTGCCAGGATAATCCTTCTCATTGCTCCGGGTCCAACTTGACTTTGATTTCGCTCACTCTGAGATCGGCAATAAGAGTGTCTTTGACAGTGTAACTGCCGGACGGATCCTCGAACCTTATGGTAGGGCTGCGCAATTCCATATAGTAGGGCAACTCCACACGGCACTTGCCTCCGGCATCCGTCACGCCCAGTTCTTCATACATTAAGCCGCTCTTGCAATCGAGTACTCTGATGCCCTCCAGCGGCTCTCCAGTTGAGTGCGAGACCACGGAAATATCCATCGGAGTCAAATATAAAACGGGCGGGCGGTCTGCCGGGGATCCATAGCACGCCTGGAAAACAAACAGCGCCCCGGTGAGAGATATTCCCTTCAGAAGATTGTGCAGCCACTTCATAACTCGATGATTTTACTCTGTAAATCAAACAAAGATATGAATCTTGCATCAATCTCGCAAATTATTACAGACGATCCTTGTTATCTGTGCCGGCGCCGGTGCCGCGGTACTTGCTCTTGACCGTATTGAAGTTGTAGCGCAGGGAGAGCTTTATCTGCTGCGTGTTCATATGGTTGGTCTGCTTGATAGTGTGGCTGCCGAAATCCGTATCCACATCGAAGTAGGCGGTGTTGGCGATATCCTTGCCCTCGAGACGCAGCACAAGGGAACCATCGGCAAGAAGTGTTTTCTGCACGGCGGCGGAAAGGTCGAAATAGTGATTGGTGATGAAGAGATTCTGCGAATATCCCGGGGAGCGGTATGTGCCGCCCAGTTCGAACTGCCATCCGCCTTTCGCCGTGAGCGTATTGAACATCTGCACGAAACATATCGGCTTGTCGTTGAACTTGGCCACACGGCTGCCGGAAGCCTCGCGGGGGTCATCGACATTTATGGAAAGCCACTGGGGCATGCATCCGGCGCCGAAATTGATATTCCATGGGCCGATGGAGGGAGTAAGGCTCAGATACGCGGTGAGATTCCTGTACGGGCTGTCGCAGTTGCGCGGCTTCACCAGCACCACGCCGTCCTCTCCGTAAGGCGCCGACCACGAAATGATGGAATTGTCGGTGCGGGTGTAGTTCAACATCACGGTGACGAAATTCCACATCGCGGTAAGGCCGATGTTGTGGGAAAGCTCAGGCTGCAGCTGGGCATTGCCGCTCTGCCAGATGTACCTGGTATTGTACCGGATTGCGTTGGAAAGATAGGAATAATGGGGCCTGCGCGTCTTTGCGCTGTAATTCAGCATCATCTGCACGGGGCCGATGGCGCCGGCATACGACAGGTTGGGGAAGATGTTTCCGTAATCGCGCTGCAGATTGTTCGTCGGATCCAGTGCATCCTTGTAAGAGTAATGAACCCTCTCGTAGCGCAGTCCCGCGTTGAACATACCCACAGTGGGGAGCATGAAGCCATAAGACGCAAATCCGGCATAGTTGTTTTCCATAACCGTGGCCGATGTCGCCGGAATATCGCTGAGGCTGATGCGGTACTGATCGGCCCGGCTGGTGAAGGTCTCCTCCGTTCCCACCTGCAGCTGGCCCATCCAGATCGGATAGGAGAGCACAGCCTTGGCGGCGTACATCCGGGCATTGTTATAGCTGTATGCGTCGATGTCGCGGTCCGTCGTCATGGAACTGGTCTCGGCGGAAACTGTCCCCGAAGAGCTGTCGGAGCCATAATAATCCAGGTTGACATCGACCCCCAGCTTGCCGATCTGGCCGTTATAATAGAGGTTCGAGCCGATGTTGTACATGGGCTTGTCGCCGATGCGGTCCTTCGACACGGTTGACAGCCGGTCGATGAGGGTGCCGTTTTCGTACACATCGGAATTCACCGTTGTCTCGCTGCTCTCCTGAAGATTTCTTCCCCACTCGATCTTGCCGCCGAGGAAGTGATTATCGGCAATCTGCCAGTTCACACCTGCATTGCCCGACAGGGTTTTCCCGAAGTACATTCCAAGGATGTCTCCCTTGTTCTCGAACACATAGTGGTTGTTTTCAGAGTCGATGCCGTAGCTGGCAGTCTCAGCATAGCTCTCCTGTCGGCCGGATGTGCCATCGTAGTTGATTCCGGCGAAGAAATCCACTCCGCCGATACGGTAATTCGCATTAACCGCTGCGTGAGGGTCGTTTCCCTGCGCCCACTGAAGCGACTGCGTGTCCGATGCGTCCACGCTGAAGCCGAAGCCCTCGCCCTGGCGCCTTATGGTGCGGATGCGGACCACGCTTTTCACCGTTGCGTCGTACTGCGCTCCGGGGTTGGTGATCACCTCCACGCTCTGGATCTCGTTGCTCTGCAGACGTTCCAGCTCGCCGGCATCGGTAACCTTATGCCCGTTGATATACACCAGCGGGGCACCCTTGCCGATGACCTCCAGCCCGTCCTGGCCCTTGATGAGGCCCGGAGTCTTTGCCAGAACGTCGTTTGCCGATCCCGCGTTCTCCAGGACGGAGCCGCGGACATTGGTCTGCAACCCCTCGCCCGTGAGCTTGGTCTTGGGCAAAGATGCCTGAACCACTGCGCCCGCCAGCATGGTGGAGTCTTCCGTAAGCGTGATGGTGGCCCCATCCACGGGTACTATATATATGGTTTTGTATCCCAGCATGGCAACCATCATGATGCCGTCGGTCTCGCTGGTCACGATATTGAAACTGCCGTCCTCTGCGGTAACGGTGCCGCACACCACGGTGCTGTCGGCCTTTGAAAGCACAGCCACGTTGGCATAAGCCACGGGTTCTCCGTTCTCGTCCACAACCTTTCCGGTCCAGTCGTTCCTACCCTTTGCAAAAACGCTCACCGCGGCAAGCAGCATAACTAAAATCACTGTCAGTTTTTTCATTGCTTTACTGTATTAGTTCATTAGTACACTGCAAAGGTAAGGCAATTTTTTGAATCTGCAAATTTTTTTGTGAAAATTTTTTGCCTCACGCCACGCCCGTGAAATGGAAATAGTTGATATTCAGCGAGTTGCATTTTACACTGAAAAAGGTTAATACTGTTCGATGAAGTCGCGGACAAGCCTGAAGACCGGCTCGTAGCTGTCAAAGACGGCGTGTTTCCAGTTGTCGTAGACAGTGTGGTAGTACTGGAAAGCGTCTCCCTCCTCGTTCTCAAGGAAGATGCAGGGCACGCCCAGGGCCGCGAAGGGGTAATGGTCGCTGTTGGCGGCCAGGTCGCCGCGGTTCAGGGCCTTGAAATACCCGCGGGAGGCGTTGATCTTCTCGAAAAGCCGGAAGGCCTTCATTCCGGTTTCGCTCACTTCGCAGTACTGCACGGGGTTGTTGTCCCCTATCATGTCGATGTTGAAAAGGAACTTGATCTGCTCCAGCGGGACAATGGGATGCTCCACGAAGAACTCCGAGCCGCGCAGATTGGCGTCCTCGCCGGAGAAAGAGAGGAAGTACATGTCGAACGGGGGCCGATGCTTGGCGTAATATGCCGCCAAAGTAACAATGGCTGCCGTCCCTGAGGCATTATCGTTGGCCCCGGCGTAGAAAATGCGCCGGCCCAGATTGCCAAGATGATCATAATGTGCCGAGAAAACATAGCAGCTGTCGTGGCGCTCGCCTTCCACTTTGGCGATGACGTTAAACAGCTCATATCTTTCCAGGAACCTGTTCTCCACGTTTAGCTTAACGCGCTGCACACCCTCGATTGCCTCCGGCGTTACCCACACGATGGGCTTGTCCACCACGCGATGCCCGTACGCTTTGTAAAACTTTATGGGCGATGTCCACGTTTGAATGAGCCCTGCATTCCCGCATTCTCCAGCCTTCTGCAGACGCTTGAAATCCTTTCCATGGCGGTACGCGAACCAGAAGTCGCAGCACACAAGGGCGTTGGCATACTCCGGGCGGGCCAGATCGGCAAACATCGCATCGGCATCGAAATTAAGCGTATCCACGTGATACACAGGGAATTCCCCCTTCACTCCGGGCGAATACTCGCGCATGGAGAAATCCACGCCGGCGGTGAGCTTGCGCCCATCGGCCCACATTTCCATCTTCCCGGGGAAGGTATTTATGTCGATGGTGAATGGCTGGAGCACAACCTCATCGGCCCCGGCACGGCGGTATTCCCTCTCAAGATACCGGCCCGCTTTGTTGGCTCCCCCGCGTGCGTACCCGCGCCCCTGATATTTAGAGGAACTGAGTTCCTTGACGATGCGCTTGTAATGCGCCAGATCCTGCGCCTGCACCTGAACGGCCGCCAGCGCCAATAATATAATAAGTATACGTTTCATCTACAGTTTCTGTTTTTTACCGTTGCGGCGGCTCTTCTCGGCGGCAAAGCCCATCAGGTGGCTTTCGATGGACACGTCGATGGTGCTGGAGAGGCGGTCTTTGTCCTGCCAGGATACGGCTTCCACGAAGTCCCGCACCAGGGCAAGGTCTCCCCCGCCGTGACCGGAGCCGCGGTATTCCGGAATATCGGCAACCCTGCGGTCCCACACTTTGGGCGTGCGGGTGAGATAATCCCACACGGTGAACTTGCTCATATCCCCTTCCAGATAGCCCATTGTGCCCAGAATGCGGGTTCTGCGGCCGCCCTTGTGCGAAAATGCCGACATTGTGAAGGAGGCCGATGTGCCGCCTTCGAAAAGCATATCGGCCACATAGTGATCCGGCTGGTTGTTATCGCAGTGGAATACGCAGCGGGCGTAACTGGAATAGCGCGGGTCCTTCAGGCGGGCAAGGATATGCTCGGGATCCTTGTCTCCGTGAAGGTCGAATACCCCCAGGTGCTGTTTCAGTTTAGTATAAATAGTTATTGCCGAATAAGGGCACCGGGCCTCGTGAGGACAGCCGTCGGTGCACTTGGCAGGGGCTCCCTCCGGGGCGTTTTCCTTCTTGAAAAAGAAGAGGTTGCCATCGGCCACGATGCTTTCGCAGGGCTTGTCAAGAAGCCATCGGAGGATATCCAGGTCGTGGCAGGATTTGGCGAGGATGATGGGAGTGGTTTCATCGGAGCGGCGCCAGCTGCCCCTCACATAGGAATGCGCCATATGCGCGTACTGCACGGGCTCCAGGTGCTGTATGCAGGCGATTTCTCCAAGGACACCGCTCCTGATTACCTCCCGCATGGCTAGGAAATAAGGTGAATAGCGGAGCACGTGGCATACGGCCACAATGCGGTTATACTTCTTGGCCTGCGCCAGGATTGCCTTGCACTGCTTTTCGGTCTGGGCAACGGGCTTCTCCAGAAGCACATCGTACCCCAGCTCCAGGGCTTTCATGCAGGGCTCGAAATGGCGGTCGTCTGGCGTGCAGATTGCTACGGCATCGGCAAGCTTCTTCCCGGAAGCGAACACCTCCCGGAAATGGCCGAAACGCATTTCCGGAGCCACATCGTGCTTGTTGGAGAGCCATTCCGTCCTGTCCGGAAGGATATCCGATACGCCGGTAACCTTCAGCGCCTCGGGGTACAGCTCCGCATAGCGGGAATAGGTTCTTCCCCTGTTGCCTGCGCCGATGATGATTACGCTCACCTGATGGGCAACATCCGGTTTGAGCCCGCGGACGGGAATGTCGTTGTAGCTTTTGTCCACCTCTCCGTCTCCGGAGGGAAGTATCAGGCTTTCCGCAGCTGCAGACAGCGGCGTGCCCATGGCCGCGCCGGCACCAAGTACCAGGCCGCAGGATTTCAAAAAGTCTCGTCTTTCCATACTTACAAATGTACATAAAAACTCGCTTAAATCACATCGTTTCAGGCGAATTAATTATATTTGCAATATGAGACTCCTGATTGCAATACTGCAGGTTGCCCTTGGAATCTTTTCCAGGGACCCCGGTCTGGCGGCCGGCAACCTGTGCGGATACTTCCCGCAAGACACCCTCGTAAGCGAAGCGCCGGAAGGGTATAAGCCCTTTTATATCAGCCATATCGCCCGTCACGGAAGCCGGTTTTTGGGAGAGAGCGCGGCAAAGTATTTCCACGCCATCGACACTCTTGAATTATATGCCTCCAAAGGGATGCTAACTGCCGATGGGCTCTCGCTTATGGCCGACCTGCGCACCATGTACGACATGACGGAAGGTCATTGGGGCGCCCTTACGGAGCTTGGTGCACAGGAGCATCGGCAGATATGCAGCAGGATGGTTCGCCATTATCCGGAGGTGTTCACCAACGGAAAGCGCTGCCGGGTAAAGGCTTTTTCCACCGAGTCGCCGCGCGTGATTGCGAGCAGGGAGGCCTTCATCTCCGAACTATCGGAAATGGCCCCCGGCATTGTTGTGAACACTTACACCACAGGATGGGGAGGAGATTCCAAAAGCCAGGAAGTGGTTGGCTACAACCACCTTCTAAATGATAATTCGAAGGAGCTGGCCTCCATGAAAGACCGGGAACTGCGCCAGCTGGGGGTTGTCATCAACGGCGGAACCGGCGACTTCCATGTGTTTGCGGAGAGGATATTCCTGGAACCATCGGCAATTCCGTCCTCCACGGTTTATTTCCTGGCCAGATACTCCTACAAGGTTCTCAAAACCGGAAGGGTAACCGAGCCCGCGACAATGCCGGGCATGGGCAAGTACTTCACTGCCGATGAATTATACGCCCTGTGGGTGAACAATGGAATCTTCTGGCTGAAGAATCTGAACCTGCCCGGCTATGAGAGCCCCCTGGTGGCCACGCGCGGAAAAGGTATTCTGGACCGCATAGTCAGGGATGCCGATAAAGCCATCAAGTCCGGCTCCCACGCCGCCGCAACAATCCGTTTCAGCCACGACACCTACCTCCTGCCGCTGATGGCCGCAATCCCGCTTGAAGGCACCGTGTTGGATTGCGACGAAATGCAGATGCTGGAACAGTTCCAGGACTTCAACTTTGTGTGCCCAGCCTGCAACGTCCAGCTGGTATTCTACCGCAAGAATTGCAGCAGCCCCATCCTGGTCAAATTCCTCCTCAACGAAAAAGAAACCCTAATACACGGCCTCGCGCCCCAAACCGGCTGCTTCTACGACTGGAATGCCGTCAAGCGCTTCTGGGCCTCCGCCAGATAACCCATACGCAATGAAACGTTTATTCAGGCTTTTACTCATCATTTCCGTGGTATCGCTTGCCGCCTGCAAGAAAACTCCACAGGTCGACAACGGGGCATCCGTACTTCAGAGGTTTGCTTTCAACTGTTCCGACAATAATGGTTTCATCAGAGATGCGGTGGCCATACAGGAAAATTCACATTTATTCATTACCGTTCAGGAAGACGCTGATCTGACTCGGTTGGTTCCGGATATCAGGGTTGTCGACGGAGCCAAAGTCTATATCGACAATGTTCTCTATGAGAAAGGGAAAGAGTATGATTTTTCCGGCAATTCACAGACTATTACCGTGGTTTTGGAGAATGGGAACAAAAAAATGTTCTTTGTTCAATTAAGGAAGGGCGATGCCGACATCGACAATCTGGTATACGATTATATGCGGAAATACAGTGTTCCTGCTGTTTCCATCAGCTATGCTCACCATGAGCATGAGGCCTATACTGCAGCCTATGGTTATCCGGTGTGGGATTATTCCTGGCGATGCACCCCTGAGACTCTCTTCCGCATTGCCGGTGTTTCCCAATCGCTTTGCGCAATCTGCATTATGACGTGCAAGGAAAACGGGCTTCTCAGTCTTGACGATACAGCTATCGGCCCAGGGGGCATCCTGGAATGCCAGAACACCAGCTTCGACAAAATAAAAGTAAAGCATCTGCTCAGCCACTGCAGCGGCTTGAACGATTCCGATATCAGAAATAATGATTTCTCGGTCAATGCTTTTGTTGCGGCCATGGGTAATAACTCGTTATATGATATCCTTAAGTTTGACAATCCGGGCGAATCCTTTCTTTACAGCGAGTATGGTTACGGTATTCTGCAGAGAATAGTGGAAGTAGTATCCCATAAACCCTATGCCGAATATCTCGACTGGGTCATGGCCATGGCTGGCATAAGGAGTATACAGGTGGGAGAAAATTCAAAAGCCGAGGTTGGCGGAAAAGAATGCGTCTATTATGCATACGACATTGACGAAAATCCTTATATGATAGACGTCAGCGACAAGGGCGGAGCCATAGGAGTCATCGCAACACCCCGAGACTTAACCCGGCTTTTGATGTCGATAGACAGCGGGACGGCAGTTCCGGATATCCTGAGCCCGGAATCTGTCGGCGAAATGTTCTCTCCTTTCCCATACTTATCAGGTTACCCGAAATACGGCTATGGCTGGTACTCCGATAGAACCGCGAGTCTGAAAAACGCTTATTACAACTATGCCACCATGAGTGGCTCCACCGCCCTCTGCGCCATATTCCCGGAAACCGGCATCTGCGCCTCCCTAACCTGCAACTACTCCTACCCAAACAACCTCCTCCCTTTCCGGGAAGACACCGAACACCTCTTTGCCGCCATCGCCGATATAATCAACCGCCAGTATTAACGGGTTTAGTTCTATTATAAAAAAAAGACCATCACAGTATATTGTGACGGGTATATAGAGAGTTTACGAGATTTCGGAGCTTTCGGAGCTTTGCGACCCAGGGGGTTCGGGGGGGTAGCCCCCCGTGAGACCAAGGTCTCTAAAGCTACAAGAGCCTGCTCTTGTAGCGGGAGTGGGTCACGATCCCACGACCTCCGGATTATGAATCCGACGCTCTAACCAGCTGAGCTACCCCGCCATCACGTTTTCAAAATAAAAATCAGCTTTACGAAGGCTGATTTTTTGGTTGAGATAGAAGGACTCGAACCCTCACTGACAGAGCCAGAATCTGTAGTGCTACCATTACACCATATCTCAATATTCCCGCGCCTGGAAGCGTGTTCCCGCAAACGGGACTGCAAAAGTACGAATTATTTTTGAAACCGCAAGTTTTTTTTCAATTACTTGCGAATTATTTCCACTTCGCCGCGGAGGCCCAGCTTTATGATCTGCGAAGGCTTGCCTGTGGACCCGCGGTCGATGGAGGGAGGGACGACGAAATCCACGGCACCCTTAATCTCATCGACAATCTCTGAGAAGCGCGCCGGTGCGGGTTTCCCGGAGATATTTGCCGATGTGGACACCAGCGGACGCCCCAGCTTGTGCACCAGGCCGATGCAGAATTCGCAGCAGGAGGGGATGCGGATGCCCACGGAGCCGTCATCGGCGATGCAGTTCCAGGCCAGATGCCACTTGTCCCCCGCCGCGCCGACCTCGCAGCTGATAGCCGCGGGGTACACTATCGTCATCGGCATGTCGTTCACCTCCACCAGGTCGATCGCTATCGACGGAATCTCGCGGATGTACTTGGCCACCATGTCCAGCGAATCGGCCAGGAGGACCAGGGATTTGGAATCGTCCCGGCGCTTTATTTCAAAAATGCGCTTCACTGCCGATGGATTGGTGGCGTCGCAGCCCAGGCCCCAGACCGTATCGGTGGGGTACAGGATGGTGCCGCCCTTGCGAAGAGCCTCGAGGGCCCCGGTATATGCCTGATTTATATCCATTTCTCTTTATCCCAGAGCCGATAGGTTTTGCGCCAGACAAATATCATGATGAAGCCGAAAAGCGCACCGCCGAGGTGGGCGAAATGCGCAATTCCCATGGCCGTGCCGGTGATTCCGGTAATTAGTTCTATGCCGATGAAGATGATAACCCACCATTTGGCATTCAGAGTAATCGGCGGGAAAATCAGCGTGAGGCGGGCGTCAGGATACAGCATTGCGAACGCCACCAGCAGGCCGTAAATGGCACCGGAAGCGCCCACGACAGGGGTGTATAGGAGCTGTGAGTACTCCGCCGTCTTGCCCATGGCAAGATAGCTTGTTGCCGATAAAAACTCCACGCCGGTGTGCATAGCCGCAGCACCCAATCCGCAGATAAAGTAGAATACCAGGAACTTCTTGGGGCCGATGGCTTTCTCCACCACGGTGCCGAACATGAGGAGGGCATACATATTAAAGAATATGTGCAGGAAGCCCCCATGCATGAACATATGGGTAACAGGCTGCCAGAAACGGAACAGGGGCGATGCCGGATAAAACATCGCGAACGTGCGCGTCATGAAATCCTCCGCCAGCAGCGTTGCCACGAAGAAAATCAGGTTTACTATGAATATGTTCCGCGTAACCTGCGGCAGGTTCTCAAAAAATCTTCTCATTGCGTTTAAAACAGCTTCTCCAGCTCGTCCAGCGTCATTATTGAAATAATCTTGCGGCCCGACGGCGTGTATTCAGGATTCTCGCTTGCCAGCAGCGCGTCCACCAGGGCCTGTGCCTCAACCGGATTGGTAATGTTGGCGCCCGTGGATGCACCAAGAACGGCGAACTTCTGGGCAGTGGACTGCTCCATCATTTTGGGGAGGGAGACGGCGTCATCGGCAAGTGCTATCAGGAGGTCGTCCACCATGGCCTGCACTTTGGCCGGCTCCGTGCTATAGCCCTCCGGAACGGCGTTCACAACAACGGAATCGCGGCCGAACGGGTCGATTTCGAAGCCGAGCTTCCTGAGCATGGGGATATGCTCCTCGATGGTGATGCGGCCGGTTTCGCCCACCGCCACCTCTACGGGGAACAGCGAGCTCTGGCTCACGTGGCCGTCCTTACCCATAAGCGCCAGGAAGCGCTCGTAAAGGACTCGTTCACGCGCACGGCGGATGTTCACCACCATCACTCCCGAGGCCGACGGGGTAAAAATGAACCGCCCCTTGATCACGAGAATACGGCTTGGCGCCGGCACCGACGTATCCTGGAACAGGGCGCCGTAATTCTGCGATTTGTCCACATATGCCGATGGGCGATAAGATTTCTCGACTCCGCCTCCGGCTCCGCTCGAAATGACAAAACCGTTGTCATCTCGACCAAGGCCCTCCGGGCCCATTCTGTCATCTCGACCAAGGCCCTCAGGGCCGCGCGGAGAGATCTCTGTGCGCCTCATCGCCACCTCAAACGGATCGTAATACGGATCCACGCCCGCCTGCGGGATGGACACCGGACGGTACTCGTCGAAGTGGCGGCCCGGGAGGGTGATTTCCGACGAGGTGTCTTCGAAGTCGATGCTGCCCTCCGCGGCGCGGCGGCCGAGGGCCTCGTGCACAGCGGCGTACAGCACCTGGAACAGGACGCTCTCCTGCTCGAACTTGATTTCCGTCTTGGTGGGGTGGATGTTCACGTCCATGCTGGAGGGGTCCACGTCCAGATATATGAAGTACGAGGGCGTGGTCCCGTCCGGGATCAGCTCATCATAAGCTTTCATCACGGCTTTGTGCAGGTACGGGCTGCGGAAATACCGGCCGTTCACGAAGAAGAACTGGCAGCCCACGGTTTTGCGGGCGGCATCCGGCCTTCCCACGAAGCCCTCCACGTTGGCCACGGAAGTAACCGCGGAAACATCCACTACAGAGCCCACCACGTTGGCACCCATAAGGTCCATGATGCGGAACTTGAGCCCCTGTGCGGGCTTGAGCACGTGAACGTCGCGGTGATTGTGGCTCAGCGTAAAGGCAATTTCCGGGCGGGTAAGGGCCACGCGCTGGAACTCCTCCAGGATGTGGCGGAACTCAACGCTGTCGGATTTCAAAAACTTCCTGCGGGCGGGAACGTTGAAGAACAGGTTCCGCACCGAGAAATTGGAGCCCGACGGCGCGGCCACCTCGCGGGTGGAAAGGTGTTCCGATGCGGCGAATTCCACCTCCACGCCCACTTCGTCATCGGCCCGGCGGGTACGCAGGGTAACATCGGCCACAGCCGCTATCGAGGCAAGGGCTTCTCCGCGGAAGCCGAAGGTCTCGATGTCATTCAGGTCCTCCGTAGTGGAGATTTTTGACGTTGCGTGGCGCTCGAAGCACAGGACGGCGTCATCGGCACTCATGCCGCTGCCGTTGTCGATTACCTGGATGAGGGTTCTGCCGGCGTCCAGCACGTTCACCACGACCGACGTTGCGCCGGCGTCCACGGAGTTCTCCATGAGTTCCTTCACCACGGAAGCGGGCCTTTGCACCACTTCCCCGGCGGCGATCATATCGGACAGGTTTTTGGGGAGAATCCTAAGCGTGGACATTACAGGAGTGCATAAAATTTGGTGATATACACAAGGACAACAGCGATGAGCAGGAGCGTGACGATGCTGATGATCATCTGCGTGCGGTTCTGGGTGGTGCGGGTTTTCTGATAGTTTCCGTCACGGAATGCGCCGCGGATGCTGCTCCCCGGCACATATTCGCCCTTGTCGCGGGCGGCCTCGTTGGAGCCGTCCACGTCGCCGAACATGCGTTTGCGCTGTTCTTCCTCCGGATCGTAATACCGGGGCTTGTAATTGAATACCCGATGTTCGGGGTTGCCGAAAAAGCCAAAATTGAAACCTGCCATTCCGCAAATTTACTCTTTTTTCCGTATCTTTGCAAAACCTTAACACGCTACTATGGATATACGCATTGGCAACGGTTACGACGTTCACGCCCTGGCTCCTGGGCTTCCGATGTTCCTCGGGGGCGTCCAAATTCCTTCGGAAAACGGCTTCGTAGCGCATTCCGACGGCGATGTGGCCATCCACGCCCTGTGCGACGCCATCCTGGGCGCGCTGGCGCTCGGCGACATCGGCCACCTGTTCCCGGATTCAGACCCCGCATACAAGGGCATCGACAGCAAGAAGCTTCTCGCTCACGTCATCGGCCTGGCCCGGGAGAAGGGCTGGAAGCTTGGAAATGCCGATGTCACCATCGCCCTCCAGGCCCCCAAGCTGGCTCCCCACATCGGCCTGATGCGCCGGACGCTGGCTTCGGTTATCGGCTGCGACGAGGATTGCATCAGCGTCAAGGCCACCACCACGGAACGGCTGGGCTTTGTGGGCCGCGGCGAAGGATGCGAAGTCTGGGCCTCCGCGCTGCTTGCCAAAACGGAATAAATTGCGTAATTTTGGGGTTGGTTAATAACACGAATCATGATTGTAAAATCCTTTGTTCTCAGGCGCGATAACTACCAGGCCATCGTGTCCCTCATTGATGACAACACCATCGCCGTGGTGCGTCCGGAAAAGTTTGTGGAAAGGCTGTTCAGAAGCCTCATCGAAAGCGTAATCGTGCGCAAGGAAGACGGCAGGCAGGATCTTGCCACGCTGCTGGACTACTTCCGGGCCGTTTCGGACAATCCTTTATATCTGGAGAAGGTGGCCGAATTCGAGGTACAGGTGCACTCGTACCTGAGCGAGGGAATGTTCGTGTATGCGCCCCTCAAGAGCGTGGAAGACTATCTCCTGGCCAAGTGCGCAAGGCTTTGTGCCGATGGTGTCGCTTGCGGCGTGCCGGGCAGCTCCGTAGTGGACGGAACCGGCTTCGTAGTGTGCCGGGAGCCGGAACCGGGCCGCAAGCCCGTGTTTGACTGGGCTCGTTCTCGCGAGGCTATCGCCTTAAGGTGCAAGGGTTCCGGCCGTCTGATCGTGTCCGGCGGATATGGCAGGCTCGAGAGCGGCTACGTAGTACGCATCGGCCGTGGCGGCTCCAACATGCTGGCGTCGCTTATTGCATCGGCCCTGGGAGCGGAGCGCGTGGAGTTTTATATCGAGGCCGATGGCCTTGACGGCCGCGCCGCCGTTACGTTCGACGAGGCAGCTCACTTCTGCGCCGGTTCATCGGCCCCGTTTGCCTCTTCCGCTTTGTGGCCAGCCAAGAATGCCGGCATCCCCGTGGTGGTGCGGAACATCTTCAACCCTGTGTTTGCCGGAACCGTGATTTCCGATTCCGCAGTTTCGCATGACGGCGCCGTCTCGGGCGTCATGGTGGATGAAGACCTGGCACTGGTAACGGTCTACGGCACCGGCCTGCTGGGCTCCGTGGGCATCTCCTCCTCCATCATGGGCTGCCTGGGTGCCGCGGGTGTAAATATCCGCTTCATCGCCCAGACATCTTCCGAGTATTCGATTTCCTTTGCGATTCCTTCTGCCGATGCCTCACGCGCAACTGCTGCTCTGGAGGCTCTTGTGGCAGACAATCCGCTTATGCCCCTGGACGACGTCATGCTGTTCAACCGCTCCGTGGGTATCGTTACCGTCTACGGCAGCCGCATCAAGAACGTCCCCGGCGTGAGCGGCAAAGTCTTCGGCCTCCTTGGCTCCGCCGGCGTGAACGTCATCGCCTCCGCCCAGGGCGGCGAGGAACTCTCCATCTCCGTTGTCGTAGACGCCTCGGACGTCTCCCGCGCCCTTGCCGCGCTGAAAGCGCTGTAGCCCCGCGCTTGTGCGCGCTGGCGGCCAACCGCCTGATAATCAACACGTTGATGGCTTGCCGGTGCAAAAAAATTTGCACCGGCAAACACGTAAGAAACTGAAACACAAATAGTTAAGCGCCAGGTAATGGACAGTATAAAGATACGCGGAGCGAGGGAGAACAACCTCAAGGGGGTGTCGCTGGACATTCCCAAGTACAAGGTAACGGTTTTCACGGGCGTTTCGGGCTCCGGGAAGAGTTCGCTGGTGCTGGACACCATCGCCGCGAAGTCCCGCAGGGAGCTGAACGACACGTTCCCCACGTTTGTGCAACAGTATCTACCAAAGTACGGCAGGCCGCATGTGGACAGCATCGAGGGGCTGCCCATCGCCATCGTCATCGACCAGAAGAAGCCGCAGCAGAATTCCCGCTCCACCGTTGGCACTTATACCGATATCTACGCGCTGATGCGACTGCTTTTCTCGCGCGTGGGCAAGCCGTTCGTGGGCTATTCCGATACTTTCAGCTTCAACCATCCCGCCGGAAGCTGCCCAAGGTGCTCCGGTCTGGGCGAAATCCGCGAGCTGGACATCCATAAGCTTGTCGATTTTGACAAGAGCCTAAACGACGAAGACACAATACATTACATCGCCTTTGGAAAGGGCGGGTGGCGATGGATCCGCTATGCGCACAGCGGGCTTTTCGACCTGGACAAGAAGATTAAGGACTACTCGCCGGAGGAGCTTGATCTTTTCCTGAACAGCCCCCAGATCCGCCTGAAAAACCCGCCGTCCAACTGGCCCAAAACTGCTAAGTATGAGGGACTTATCCCCCGAATGTACCGTAGCATCATCAACTCCGAGGAAGGTTTGCTCCACAGCGCCGTTCTGAACCCGATGCTCCGGATGGGCGTGTGCCCGGATTGCGGCGGCACGCGACTGAACGAAAAGGCCCGGAGCTGCAAAATCGACGGTCTTTCCATTGCCGATGTGTGCTCAATGTCGATTTCCCGCCTTCGGGTTTGGGTCGATGGGCTGGCCGATCCCCTGGCGGCCGATCTGAAATCGGCCATCGGCGCGCGTCTGGCCGCGCTGGAAGAAATCGGCCTGGGATACCTGAGCCTGGATCGCGGTGTGGGAACTCTGAGTGGCGGCGAGGCGCAGCGATGCAAGATTGCGAAGTACATCAATTCCTCGCTGTCCGATGTGCTGTATATCCTTGACGAGCCCAGCGTGGGCCTGCACAACCGCGACATCGAGCTGATGAAACGCTCTGTCCTGAAGCTGCGCGACGCCGGGAACACGGTGTTGCTTGTGGAACACCATCGGGAATTGATCAGTATTGCCGATTGGGTGGTGGACCTGGGCCCCGGCCCCGGTGCAGAAGGCGGCCGCATTATCTTCGAAGGCACGTACCCCGAGCTTCTGAAAAGCTCCACCGACACGGGCCGCTTCCTCGGAGCTTCGTTGCCGTTTAAAGAGCACGTTAGAAAAAGTGTTACTGACACGGCGTTGGAAAAAAGTTTTTCTGACTCCGCGGACGAAAACTTTTCTAGTCTAAAAAATGACGTCGAAAAGTTTTGTCCGACTCCGTTATCGAAAAACTTTTTCCCCTTACGCGGAGCAAGTTTGCATAACTTGCAAAACATCGATGTAGACATTCCGCTGGGCGTTTTCGGGGTTGTGGCCGGTGTGGCCGGCAGCGGCAAGAGCTCGCTGATGGAGTGCTTCCGCAATGCGTACGGGCGTGACGACATAGTGTACATCAGCCAGAAGAGCATCGGTGTGAGCCTGCGCTCCACTCCCGCTACCTATATGGATGTGGCGGGGGATATCCGCAAGGCGTTCGCCAAGGCGCACAAGCTTAAGGAGGACAACTTCACATTCAACGGGAAGGGTGGCTGTCCGGTGTGCGGCGGCAAGGGTGTGATAGTGTCCGAGATGGCCTTCATGGACTCCATCGAAACGGTCTGCGAAGCTTGCGGCGGCCTCCGCTACGCCCCCGAAGTGTTAGAGTATAAGATCTCTCCGCGCGCTTCGCTTGGTCGAGATGACAGTGTTGTCATTTCGAGCGGAGCCGGAGGCGGAGTCGAGAAATCTCTGAATATAGCACAGGTGATGGATCTGTCGGTGCGGCGGGCGTCGGAGTTTTTCGCGGGAACGGTTATCGAGCAGAAGCTTAAGCCGCTCATTGACGTGGGGCTACAGTATCTGCACCTGAACCAGGCGCTATCGACACTCAGCGGAGGGGAGCTGCAGCGGCTCAAGCTGGCGTCATACCTGGGCGAGGAGGGAAAGATTTTCATTATCGACGAGCCTACGGACGGCCTGCACACCAAGGATGTGCGGCACATACTGCGGCTTTTCGACTCTCTCGTGGACCGTGGCAACACCGTGTGGCTCATCGAGCATAACACGGACGTGATTCGCAGCGCGGATTACGTGATTGAGCTCGGTCCCGGCGCCGGCGAGAACGGTGGCCGCATCATCTACTGCGGCCCTCCCTCGGAAATGCCGCAAAACCCCGCTTCCGTCTCTGGCCCGTATTTGTAGTCTGGCGGACAACACGTTGATACACTGTAAGATACGTGTTTGCCGGTGCAAAAATTTTTGCACCGGCAAACCATTAACACGCTGATTGACAGACAGATAGCCGCCAGCGCTATTTGAACGCACTCTCGTCCAGGCCGTTGCCGCCAATGGCGAGCTCGCGGAAGAAGGCGGGAACGGGACGCCCCATGAGCACATCCACGTACAGTTTGGCGATGTACTGCGAGAGCATGAAGCCATGGCCGCGCATGCCGCAGAACAGGCCCAGCGACGGATCCACGATGTAGCGTGGCTCCGTGTAGTAGCCCGCCCAGGTGGCCTGGAAGCTGGTGCCGCGCAGACGCGGGATCCACTCGCAGAACACCTCCGCGGCAATCTCCAGGAACTCGCGCGAATTCACGCGAAGGTCCTTACCCGCCTCGGCCGAGTCGCATGCAGGCGAAGCGCAGCCGATAATCTGGCCGGTGGAAGCGAGCTGCTGCCCGTACACCGCGGAAAAGCCCTTGTAGTGACGGCGGTCGATTAGCATGTCCAGCGAATCGCCATCAGGCCCCATAAGCGGCAGCCTCTTGGTGATAAACGCCTGATGCCTAACCGCATACAGCCCCGTCTTAATGCCCAGCATCGACGCAAACTTCTCCGCCCCGGCGCCCATCGCATTAACGAAAATGCCGGTCTTGTAGCGACGGTACCGCCCGTCCGGCAGCTTCACCGTAGCGTAATAAACGCCGTCCTGCAAAGCCACATCCACGAGCTCCGTATCCTCCAGAACTTCACCGCCAAGGCCGATGCCGATGCGCCTCACCGTGTCGATGGTCTTGCCCGGCGACGCCTGCCAGCAATCGTTGGAAATCAGCGCGTGGGAATACAAATCGAGATTGGGATTAAGGTAGGGCGATATATACTTGGGGAAGTCCTTCCTGTCGATCATGAAAGCGTCCGACCATGCCCTGGAAGCATCCAAACTGCGATAAGTTGCCTCATCGTGCACGAAATTGACGTAACGCGTCATCTTAAGGTCTATGTCGCGCTTACCCTGCAGCTCGCGGAAAATCTCCAGGTTGCCACGGGCGATCTCCGCCAGCGCAGGTACCGAGAACGCGGGCCGTCCGCCGGCGATGCATCGCCACGAACTGCCGTGGTCGTTGTTCACCAGCACGGGCTTAAGCCCCTCCTCCGCCAGATAGCGGAACGTGGCGGAACCCGCCATGCCGCCTCCGGCGACCAGCGCGCCCACCTCAACCACCGAGGCTTCGGTTTTCTCGGCCGCAGTGATAAGGGAAGATTTCTCGACTCCGCCCTGCGGGCTCCGCTCGAAATGACAAGGGGGCACCAGCCCGCCTATCTCCACGAGGTTCGCCATGGGGCCGCGGGGCGTAAAGTCGCCCGTGACCTCGATGCCGTTGGCGCGGAGGATCTGCTTCGCGCGCGGCAGGCAGCGGGAGCCGCGGCACGGGCCCATGCCCAGCCGCGAAATGTGCTTGAGCTCCTGCGCAGTGATGCTCTTGCGCCCCTGAAGCAGCTCCAGCAGGCTTGCAAGCGACACATCCTCGCAGTGGCACACGAAAGTATCGGCCCCGTCAGACGCACATGGCGTGAGCACCAGCTCCGACGGATACTTGTCCACGGGGATGAACCCGCGGGCATCCGTGAGCCCGTTGGCGCCGATCCACGACACCGCTTTCACAACGGCCACATTGGTCTTGTTGGGCTTGCGGACAATCCGCTCTATCTCGCCTGTACCCACCTTGGCGCCGTTGTCATCGACAAGGAATACCTCCTTGGTGGCCGGCTCGTCGAACTCGTACGGGAAATACACCAGCCCGCGCGAAGGATTGTAACCGAAAATGGCCAGTCCGGGGCACTGCGACACGCATTCCATACAGCCGATGCACTTGTCGTAATCTATAACCGGCGTCACCGACGTGGAACTCTTGGTAATAGCCCCCTGCCGGCATGCGAACGAGCATGGATTGCAGGCGAACCCGTACAGGCAGTCCGCCACCACAAACGGCTTCACGCGCGTGGCATCCGGCATGCGCGGCTGCTCCAGAACCCGCACCGGGCGCTGCTGGGAGTCGATATACTCCTTGCTGATAGCCAGATAGCGGTTGTAATCCGTCCTCAGCCCCAGGTCCTGCATAACCTCAAGAGCGCACTGGCGGCCCCTGAGGACTGCCGATGTACCCTCGCCGATCCTCACTGCATCGCCAACACCGTGGCACGCACGTCCAAAAACGCGCGCACCCTTGCGCAGAAGCTGGCTGTCCGGCAGCAGACCCGTGCAGATATTGATACAGTCGATGCCGTCCAGACGCACCTCGGTGCCCGGAATCGGCTTGAAATTCTCGCACTTGGCGATGATGGCTCCCACGACCCCGCTTCTATCGGCATTAGGAATTGCCTCCACCAGCGTATAGCCGGTGAGAATCGGAATCCCCAGCCTGCGCACTCGGTTGGCCTGCACCGGGAAACCGCCCTCGTGGGGCATCGCCTCGATGATGGCCTTCACGCTCGCGCCCGCCTGCATCGCCTGATAAGAAGTGAGATAGCCGATGTTGCCGGCTCCCACCGTGAGGATATTCTTGCCCAGCAGCGTGAACTCCGTGTTCATCATGCGCTGCACAACCGCGGCGGTGTACACGCCCGGCAGATCGTCGTTCTTGAACGGCGGCATGAACGGCAGCGCACCTGCGGCCACCACCAGCACATCGGCATCGACATAGAATATCTCCTGCGTCTTGATATTCTTCACCGCGAGACGGCGTCCCTCCAGGATATCCCACACTACGGAATTGAGCATAATGCCCTCCTGGTCCACGCCAGCCAGAGTGGATGCAATGTCGAATCCGCGCATTCCGCCCAGCTTCTTCTCCTTTTCGAAGAAGAAGAACTGATGCGTCTGCATGCGGAACTGTCCGCCCACCGCGGCATTATTGTCGATGACGAGGTTGTCCACCCCCGCCTTCCGCAACTCCTCTCGCACGGCAAGCCCCGCCGGGCCCGCACCCACGATAGCGACGGTGGTGCGATAAATACGAGCGGACGAGGAGGCGGCTGTGTTGACGGGGGCCTCTTGTGGGGGTAAAGTCGCCTCCTCAATCCGTTTAACTTCCTTGACTCCATCGACCTTCGTGATGCAAATCCTGCGCACATGCCCGTCCACGAGCATTTCACAGGCGCCGCACTTGCCGATGCCGCACTCCATCGAGCGCGGACGGTCCTTCAAACTGTGGTGATGAACGCGAAGGCCCGCCTGATGCAGCGCAGCGGCAATCGTCTGCCCCTTCTGCCCCGCCACACGCGTGCCTTCATAATCGAAATACCACAAATCCTCCTCCGGAACCTCCAGAATCGGATGATTCGATATCTTATACATTCAGTTCGTCTGGTTTTTGGCGACAAGAAGACGATTGGCAGTGTCCGGGGGCTTGTCCACCCCCGGACAAGTATAGGGGGAGGGGCCCGTTGGATACAAGTTCTCGTTTACGAGGACGCGGTAGACAATGGGGGGGGCCGAAGCGTAGCGGAGTCCCCCGGACACTGTCAATCGTCTTCCAGACAAAAACCCTATTTCATATAAGTGTAACGATAGTCGGTGGGCGAAATCAGAGTCTCTTTAATCACTCTGGGGATAATCCAGCGGATGAGGTTGAACTCGCCGCCGGCTTTGTCGTTGGTGCCGGAGGCACGGGCGCCGCCGAAGGGCTGGTTGCCCACAACCGCGCCGGTGGGTTTGTCGTTGATGTAGAAGTTGCCCGCGGCATACCTCAGCGCGTCGGTGATCTTCTCCACCGCAAGGCGGTCCTGGCCGAACACTGCGCCGGTGAGGCCATACGGCGAAGTCTCGTCGCAGAGCTTCACGGCCTCATCGACCTTATCGTCATCGTATGGATATACAGTGAGCACGGGGCCGAAGATCTCCTCTTCCATACTCTTGAAATGAGGATCCGTGGTCTCGATCACGGTAGGCTCCACGAAGTAGCCCACGCTCTTATCCCTCTTGCCGCCCAGGACGATTTTGGCGTCCGGCGACTCCTCGGCATAGGTGAGATACCCGTTGATATTGTCCCACGAGGCCTCGTCGATAACCGCGTTGATGAAGCACGAATGGTCTCGCACATCGCCCATCTTCACCTCGCCGGCGTACTTCTTCATAATCTCGAGAACCGACGGCCACAGGCTCTTGGGCACATACATGCGCGATGCCGCCGAGCACTTCTGGCCCTGGAACTCGAACGCGCCGCAGAATGCCGCCGTTGCCACCGCCTTAGCGCAGGCCGATGGATGCACGAAAATGAAATCCTTGCCGCCGGTTTCGCCAACCAGACGGGGATAGCTCACGTACTTGCCCAGATTCTCGCCCGCCTGCCTCCAGAGGCTGTTGAACGTGCCGGTGCTGCCGGTGAAATGAATGCCGGAGAACCACTTGCTGGAAGTTGCAACCTTGCCGATGAGCGCGCCGCTGCCGGGCAGGAAATTAATCACGCCGTCGGGCAGGCCGGCCTCCTTGTAAAGCTTCATCAGATAGTAATTGCTCAGTGTCGATGTCGTTGACGGCTTCCACAGGGCCACATTGCCCATGAGCACCGGCGTCATGCACAGATTCGATGCGATGGAAGTGAAATTGAACGGAGTAACCGCCAGCACGAAGCCCTCCAGGGGCCGATATTCCGTGTGGTTGATGTTCATATACCCGTCCTTGGGCTGCATTGCATAGATCTTGGACGCATAATGCACGTTGTAGCGGAAGAAGTCGATGGTTTCGCAGGCACTGTCGATCTCCGCCTGATAGATGTTCTTGCTCTGGCCAAGCATGCAGGCCGCATTCATGATGGGCCGATATTTGGTTGCCAGCAGTTCCGCCATTTTCATGACGATGGCGGCGCGGGTTGTCCAGGGAGTCCTGCTCCACACCTTGTGGGCCTCCATGGCCGCGTCGATTGCCATCTGCACTTCCTTCTCGCTCACCTTGTGGAAGGTGGCCAGCACGTGCTTGTGGTCGTGCGGGCAAACCACCTTGCCGGTATTGCCGGTGCGGATTTCCTTACCGCCGATGATGATGGGGATGTCCAGGACTGTGTTCCACTGCCGGTCCAGCTCCGCATCCAGGGCGATGCGCTCCGGAGAGCCTTCCAGATAAGCTTTCACAGGCTCGTTGGCCGGAACAGGGAAATTGATGATTGCGTTGTTCATAGTGGTTATTAATTATAATTGGTTTATACTCTAAGCATATCACGCAAATTTACCTTTTTTTATGTAAATTTGCAACGGATTATGGCGCTTTTATGCATGAGGGGAAACCCGGTGGAAATCCGGGGCTGTGCCCGCAACTGTAACCCTCCCGGAGGGGAGTCAGAATACCTGCCATAGTCAAGTTGGGCATGTGGACTCGGGGACAAGTCCTGGCCGAAACGTAAATTCTTATCTATCATGAAAAAAGCATCATTGCTTTTGCTGGCGGCCGCATTGTGTCTGTGCGCCTGCCAACCATCTGGCGAGGAAAACGACAAAGACAAAACTCTTACAGGGGAAAAAGTACCGGTTGACGTCGACCTGCACGGCGTGAACAAGGTATTCCTGCTGAACGAAGGCCAGATGGGCTCCAACAACGCCACGCTGGATTTCCTGCGCCTGGCCGACGGCAACTACATCACCGGGGCCTTCAAAAAGATGAACCCCGATGAGGGCGGCGGCCTGGGAGACGTCGGCAACGACATCGCCATTAAAGGGAACGAAGCCTGGATCGTAGTGAACAACTCCGGCATTGTAGAGGTGATATCGGCCCGGGATGAAACCCATATCGCCGCCATCCCCGTTCCCACACCAAGAAACATCGCCTTCGACGACAAATACGCATACGTAAGCTCATGGGCGGGCGCTTATGTCACAGGCAGCTACGACGAAAGCTTCAATTACGTCATAACCGACTCCAAAAACCCAAAAGGACAGGTCTACCGAATCGACCTCAAGACAAAGAAGGTCGACGGTAGCGTCGAAGTCGGCTACCAGCCGGAAGGCCTCGCATACTATGAAGGTAAACTGTACGTAGCCAATTCGGGTGGCGTTTCCTGCCAGCTTCCTCCGGACTATGCATACGACAATACCGTGAGCGTCATAGACTGCGCAAGTTTCAAGGTGGAGCACACCATTGCGGTCGCCCCCAACCTAAAGAGCGTATTCGCATCCACCGACGGCCGCATCTACGTCACCACCATGGGCAACTACTATGACGTACATTCCGGTCTCTACGTCATCGAAGGAACCAAAGCCGGGAAAGTGGCCGATTATGTGAGCGTCGCGTCAATCTGTGCCGATGTCGTCTTCTGCATCGGCGCCGAAAACGAATTTGACTGGAATAGCCCCGGCGAGTATTTCGCCTGGAGCTGCAAGGCAGGAAAGCAAACCTTCCATAATTTCAATTTCCAGGGCATTGTAAAGCCTTACGGCCTGCTGGTCCCTGATTCTGCCGATTTTACTGCCGACGTATTCATTGCCGACGCCGGCGACTACTTCAATCCCGGGACTCTGCACTACTATCGCGGCGTCGAGCACAAGTGGTCCGTGACCACCGGCGTCTGCCCCGCCCATTTCGCCATCTGGTGATCAGTATTGCACTTACCGCGCTGTTGTTGATTCAGCAACCCGACACCCTGGCGGGCGTTACCGTTACCGCCGACAGGGTGTTGCCGGTGCTGAAGCCCGTGGAGGAGGTGTTTTTGCCCGCGATCAAGGCGCCACCCGTTCAGGTGGCGGACGTGCTGCGGCGCTTCACGGGTATTCAGGTAAAGGACTACGGCGGCGCCGGCGGGCTCAAGACCGTGAACGTGCGCAGCCTGGGCAGCGAGCACGTGGGCATTTTCATGGACGGCATCCAGATCGACAACGCGCAGAACATGCAGGTGGATCTGGGCCGGTTCTCCACGGACGCTATTGGCTCGGTGTCGCTGTACAACGGGAACAAGGCGCGGCAGCTGCAAACCGCAAAGGAGTATGCGGCCGGGGCGGCGGTGTATCTGGAGAGTTTCAGGCCCGTTGCCGATGGCGGCGTGGCGCGGCTGCGCGGCGGCTCGTTCGAGACGGTGCAAAGCTCGCTGCAGCTGGACAAGGTGTTTGGCCGCGTGGCAGTTCGCGCGGCCGCCGAGTACCTGTACAGCGGAGGCCGGTACAAGTTCCCGTATTATGATACAACTCTTGTGCGTGAGAACGGCGATATCCGCTCGCTGCGGCTGGACGGACAGGTGTTCGGGACGGTTCGCGGCGGCGAGTGGCGCATGCGGCTCTACAGCTACGGCTCCGAGCGGGGCTATCCAGGGCCTGTGATCCGGCGCGCCGCGGGTTTCCCGTTCAGCGCGGAGCGTCAGGCCGATCAGGACGCCTTCGTCCAGGGTTCCTGGAGGCAGGACTGGACATCGGCATACAGTACGGCGATGCGATTCAAGCTTGCCGATAACTACACCCATTACAACACCCACGCGGAGAAGAATCCCATGACGCTGCCTTATGATATTCATTACAGGCAGCGGTCCGCATACGTCTCCCTGGCCCAGTCGCTTGTTTTGAGCGGCCCTTGGTCCGTGGATTTGGCCACCGACCTGCAGTACAATACTTTGGACAGCGATGTGGGGCAGTTTGTGTCGCCATGCCGCACCACGTTCAACGGCGCCCTGGCCACGCGCTACGCCCTGGAGCGGCTGCGCCTCGGCGCCCACCTGGCCTGGCTTGGCGCCTGGGACACCTACGGCTCTCGCGCCGGCGGCTTCACCCGCGAGAACTCCTTCCGCAGCGCCTGGATGCCCTCCCTGAGCGTCTCCTGGCTCCCAACATCGGCCCTCGAACTCTCCGCCTTCGCCAAACGCACCTACCGCCTCCCCACCTTCAACGACCTCTACTACGCCATCATGGGCAACTCCGCCCTCATCCCCGAGAGCGCCACGCAGTACTGCCTGTCCCTCCGGGCTTCGCCCTTGTCTTCTCGACCAAGGCCCTCTGGGCCGCGCGGAGAGATCTCAACCGAATTCCTCGCCTCCGCCTACTACAACCGCGTCGCCAACAAGATCGTCGCTATCCCCACCGCGTCGCAGTTCCGGTGGACCATGCTCAACATCGGCATAGCGGACATCATCGGCCTTGACCTTAAGGCCTCCGGAAGCTATCAGGCCGATGATTTTGCCGCCTCGGCCGCACTCCGCTACACCTTCCAGCAGGCTCTGGACCACTCCGACCCGGAGAGCCGCACCTACGGCAACCAGATCCCCTACATCCCCCTCCACAGCGGCTCCATCGACTTTTCCCTCGCCTGGCGCTCCTGGAACTTCATCTGGAACACCCTCCTCACCGGCCACCGCTGGTCCCGCACCGCCAACATCCCCGACTACTACCTTCCCCCCTGGAGCACTACGGATGTCTCTCTGGCGTATACAAAAAAATTGTTGACGCTTAGCCTGGGCGTCAACAATCTCTTCAACCACCGCTACCAGATCATCCAGGGCTACCCCATGCCCGGCACCAACGCCTTCCTCACCGTTACTCTGCACTTCTAGCCTGGCGGCTATGTGATTGTCCCACAGGGAATTACATGTTTCCCGGTGCAAAAAAATTTGCACCGGGAAACAATGAACTCACTGTAACTCAATGTGTTAGCCGCCAGAAGCCCTACGCCTCTTCAGGCTTCTGCGCGTCCAGTTTCTCGTACTTGGAGTTGTTGGAGATGTATTCCGGAACGATTTCCTTCATTTTGCGCACGGTGGCCATGTCGTCGAACTGCTTGGAGATGTCAACCAGGGCGTCGATGTCGCGGGATACTTCATCGTAGTTGTATTCACGCACCTGCGCAATGCGGATTTTTTCGTGGAAAGTGGGTTTGGTGCCCTCAAGTTCGTTCAGCACCTCTTCGTACAGCTTTTCACCCTCGCGGAGACCGGTGAATTCAATCTTCACGTCCTTGGCGTTGGAAAGCTGGATCATGCGCTTGGCAAGATCGGCAATCTTCACGGGCTGGCCCATGTCGAACACGAAGATTTCGCCGCCGTTACCCTTTGTGCCCGCCTCCAGGACCAGCTTGCAGGCCTCCGGAATGAGCATGAAGTAACGGACGATGCGCTCGTCGGTAACCGTCACGGGGCCGCCGTTCTTGATCTGCTCGCGGAAGAGCGGAATCACCGAACCGTTGCTGCCCAGCACGTTGCCGAAACGGGTGGTGACGAACTGCGTGTACTCCTTTTTCTTGCCGGTGGCGCGATAGTTCTCAATGGCGTCCAGCTTGAGTTTGCGGTCCAGGCTCTGCACATAGATTTCGCAGATGCGCTTGGAGCAGCCCATTACATTGGTGGGATTCACCGCCTTGTCCGTGGAAATCATCACGAACTTCTTCACGCCATACCTGGCACTCAGATCGGCAATTACCTTGGTGCCGTAAACGTTGTTCAGGATGGCCTCGCTGGGGTTGTCTTCCATCATCGGCACATGCTTGTAGGCCGCGGCGTGGAAAACATACTCGGGCCTGAACGAGCTGAAGATATACTCCATGCGCGTCCGGCGGCTTATGCTTGTGACCACCACTTCGCAGGGCACATCCGGGAAATCCTTGGCCATCATCAGGCGCACGTCGTGCTGGGGCGTTTCCGCCTGGTCGATCAGCATCATCGACGCCGGCTTGAACTTCGCGATCTGCTTCACTATTTCAAGGCCGATGGAGCCTGCCGATCCGGTTACCAGGATGCGCTTCCCGGTGAGGATCTCGCCCACCGATTTCATATCGACCCTGATCTCGCTGCGCGGAAGAAGGTCCTCAACGCTCACTTCCCGGAGCTGGACGTCTTCGCTGGAATCATCTGTGAGCTCGCCGTTATGCACCTTTGCCTCTTCGGCCTCGTGCGACATGAAAATCTTACATCCCGCGCCGATGATGATATCCTGAATCTTCTGATTCTCACGGAATTCCTTCACCCGCAGGGGACTCACCAGAACGCCCTGGACGCGCTCTTTCTTAATGACGTGGGCGATGTCGTCGTCCAGCGAATACACCCTCACGCCCAGGAGCTTCATGTTCTTGATCCTGTGCTCGTGGGTGATGAATCCAACCAGCTCGAACTGAGCCGGGCTCTGCGACCGGATATTCTTTGCCAGGCCGATGCCGCCGGTGAGCGCACCGTAAATGAGCACCCTCATCGAGTCTGAATCCGTATTGGCGGCATCGTACATCAGCTTCACCAGAACCCTCATCGCCCACATGAGCAGCATCGCGAAAAGGAAGACAAACACCGTGGAGAGTGGACTGATGGCCGATATTATCTCAATGTTCAGCAGATCACTGCCGATGGCAACCACCAGCGCCAGCGCCATCGACACAAGATTCGCGTATCCGATCTTGAGAAGGTCAACGAAGCTGGAGAACCTGAGCACGCCGGAATAAGTGCGGAAAATCCGCGCCCCAACCCAGCTTAGCACGGCATACAGCGCCGCCGAGAAAAACAGCGCCCTCCTGTGCTCAAATGCGATTTGGGTATTGTTGGCGACCCAATAAACGAATATGGCCGACAGGAATACGATAAGCGTATCCGCCAGTAATATAACCCAGTACGGAAGCACCTTCTTGCTGAAGTACCAGGTGGTAATTTTCTTTATAACATTACTCATGTTGCTGAGTGTTACCTATGTGGAATGCAAATATAAACAAACCTTTTCACATTTCAAATTTGTATCTTTGCATTGTCAAACCCCCAACGCCATGAACATCCTTCTGGAACAGATGCTTTCACATGCCGACCCATCCCAGGTTCCCGGGCTGGCGCGTTTCTTCAAAACCGGCCCCGGACAGTATGGGGAAGGGGATAAGTTCCTTGGAATAAAGGTGCCCGTAACCCGGGCTGTGGTGAAGGAATGCTGGCGGAAAGTGGGCACGCCGTGGGATGGTAAGGGCGGCGCATCTTGGGATGGCCGTAGCGGCTCATTTGATTTCCCCGAGCTGGAAGAGTGCATATGCTCCGAGTATCACGAAGTGCGCCTTGCCGCCCTGCTCACTTTGGTGGAGATCTTCAAACACAATCGTGTTGGCCGGCAGGCCTGCATCGATTTCTACCTCTCCCATACGCAGTTCATCAACAATTGGGATTTGGTCGATCTCAGCTGCTACCCCCTCCTGGGCGAATGGCTCCTGGATTCTCCCGACCGTTCGCTCCTTTACAACCTTGCCCGGAACGGCCGCACCATCTGGGAGCAGCGCATCGGCATCGTTAGCACCATGACGTTTATAAGGCACGGGCAGCTCGATGACACCTTTGCCATCGCCGACATCCTCCTCCACCACCCCCACGACCTCATCCACAAAGCCGTCGGCTGGCTCCTCCGCGAAGCCGGCAAACGCAACAAACCAGCCCTGGAAGCGTATCTTGCTCCCCGCTACGCCGTCATGCCCCGCACCATGCTCCGCTACGCAATCGAAAAGTTCCCCGAGGTGGAGCGCCAACGCTACCTCGCCCGCTAAACCGCCGCCTGCTCCTCCAACACGCTGGCGGCTATGTGTTTGTGCCACAGCGAGATACATGTTTCCCGGTGCAAAAAAATTTGCACCGGGAAACAATGAAGTCGCTGAGTATCAGCGTGTTGCCCGCCAGCCCGCGAAACGTGGCCGCCAAGTGTTAGTCTTTGGAGAAGTCGCGGATGCGCTGCTCTTCGGAGCGCTTGCATACGAGCAGGCGGCCGTTTTTGAGGCTTACGATGTATCCGTCAAGGCCCTGAAGGACAACGCGCGTGGCATCTTCTGCGTGGACAACGCAATTGGAGCACTCAAACAGCCGCACGGGTCCTACGGCGCCGTTGCCGGAGGCGTCCAGCGCGAGTTTGTCGTGCAGGGAGGCCCAGTTGCCAAGGTCGCTCCAGCCGAAGGAGGCGGGGTGAGTGTATACGAGGCTATCGGCAGAGGCGGGCTCCATCACGGCAAAGTCGATGGAGATCTTTTCGCAGCCCGGGAACACCGAAGCCACATCGGCACCGGACATGATGCGGTCCATATCGGCCGCGATGCCGGGTTTATAGCGCGTGATGCACGAGACAATCGTGCCGACATTCCACACGAAAATGCCCGCGTTCCAGAGGTAATTCCCCGCGGCAAGATAGCCCTGCGCAACGTCAAGCGACGGTTTTTCCTTAAAAGCCTTCACCGCCTGAATTTCCCCGTCCACAAGTGAGCCGGCCTCAATGTAACCATAGCCGGTTTCCGGTCGGGTGGGATTTATGCCGATGGTGACAATCGCGTCCCGGGAAGCCGTAAACGCAAGGGCATTGCCGATGACGCGGCGGAACTCCACCGGGTCCATGACAACGGCATCGGCCGGGGTGACCACCACGTTGGCCGATGGATCCTCGCGACGGATGCTCCAGCACGCCCACGCGATGCAGGGCGCCGTATTGCGCGCGGCGGGTTCAGCCAGGATGTGCGCCGCAGGAATGCCGGGCAGCTGAGCGCGGACGATATCGACATATGCTTCGTTGGTGACCACCCAGAAGTTCTCCGGAGGGCATATCCCCTGGAAGCGGTCTACAGTGAGCTGGATGAGAGTGCGCCCGCAGCCCAGAATGTCGATGAACTGCTTTGGATATTCCGGTGTGCTTAAGGGCCAGAAGCGGCTACCGACGCCGCCAGCCATTATTACTATATGGTTCATACGTAATATTCTTTATACCATTGGGCGAATTTGCGGAGGCCCTCACGCAATGTGATGCGAGGCGTGAATCCGAAGTCCCTCTCCAGAGCGGTGGAATCCGCATAGGTGGTGGGGACGTCGCCGGGCTGCATCGGCACAAGTTTTTTGTGCGCCTCGAAATCGTAATCCGCGGGGAGCACCCCTGCCGCCAGCAGCTCTTCCTGCAGGATTTGCACGAAATCCAGCAAATTCTCCGGCTGTCCGCCGCCGATGTTGTATACGGCGTATGGCGGGATTGGCAGGCCATCCTCCCCTTTCTTGCGGGCGGGGGCCCCACCCATCACGCGGACGATGCCCTCCACAATGTCATCGACATAAGTGAAATCGCGCCTGCAGTTGCCGTAATTGTAGATTTGGATGGTTTCTCCCTTGAGCAGCTTGTTGGTGAAGCCGAAGTACGCCATGTCCGGACGGCCGGCGGGGCCATAGACCGTGAAGAAGCGGAGACCGGTGGATGGAATGTCGTAGAGCTTGGAGTAGCAATGCGCCATCAGCTCGTTAGACTTTTTGGTTGCAGCGTAAAGGCTGACGGGGTTGTCCACACGGTCATCGACACTGAACGGCACCTTCTTATTTCCGCCGTAAACGCTTGAACTCGAAGCATATACGAGATGTTCGACGGGGTTGTGCCTGCAAGCCTCGAGTATATTGTAAAAGCCGATGATGTTGCTTTCGATATACACATCCGGGTTCTCGATGCTGTACCTCACCCCCGCCTGCGCCGCCAGGTTCACCACGATGTCGAAATGATGCTTGGCGAAGAGGCTGTCCACCAGGGATTTATCGGCAATGCTGCCGCGGACGAACACGTATTCGTGGCCTACCGGAGATTTCTCGACTGCGCTCGAAATGACAGAAAGCCGGTACTCCTTCAGCGACGGATCGTAGTAATTGTTCATATTGTCCAGCCCCACGATCTTCACCGGCTCATTGCCTTCAAGAAGCCTCAGAACCAGATTTGCGCCAATAAACCCGGCCGAGCCGGTAACCAGAATGCTTTTCATATTCGCGATATTTCCACAAATATACCTATTCTTCGGCAGAATCCCTATCTATACAGCCGTCCAGGGAAAAACTTTGAGACCTTGCGGCAATAATCGGCATAACCCGGATATTTGGCAGAGCTGATTTCCTCCGCGAAGGCGCTGCTGCCCAGGAAAAGGACCACAAGCAGAACAGCGCCGGCCATGGTCCAGTTCACAATGCCGACGCCGCCGGCAACGGTGAAGAGGTAGAAGCAAACCCAGATGGCCTGCTCGGCAAAATAGTTGGGGTGCCGGCTCACCGCCCATAGGCCGATGGTGTTGAAACCTTTATTATATGGCTCGGGCAACTCCTCCAAAGCTTTGGCCATACGGTCTTTGTCTGTCATTTCGACCGAGCTTTGCGAGCGGAGAAATCCGCCTTTCAGCATCTTCCATTTTGCCGATTGGAACGCCCACTGCTGCTCATCGGCCACCGTCTCATAGACGATGAATCCCAGCATCAGCGCCGCGGCAACGCCATCCATCCAGCCGAAGGGCTTATCGGCACTCATCAACACCAGCGCCGGAAGCGTTGTCATGAGCACAAGGGCGTTTTGGTATATGCTGATGAAAAAGAGGTCGAACAGCGTCCACTTCCAACGCGGCTGGAACTCCTTTTTCGCGCGGAGCACCTTCCATCGGTAATCCTCCTCTCCCTCCCAGAACCGCAGCTTGTACGCCCCCTTGCGGGCGAAATTGAAGGTGAGCCTGGCGCCCCAAAGCGTGGCAAGACTGGCCATGACGACGAGGCGTGCAGGAAGACCGGCCTTCACGGCAATAACCCAAGTATAGGCTATCGGCAAAAGGCTCCATAGCTTGTCCATCTGGCTGTTGTTCCGGGTGATTTCACCAACCACAAAGCAAAACAGCGCACTCCCGCCGCAAATCCAAAGCAGCACCTTAAGTGTTTCAATCTGAGTTGCATCCAGCGCCGGCCCCACAAAAATGTACAGCAACGGGCATGCAATAAGCGATACGGCCAACAGTGAGCCAATGAGTTTGACGTTCATATACCCTCCTCCTACTGCATCTGTCTAATGCGGACGTCCATCTGGGGCAGCGCCATCGGCAAACCGCCCAGGTCTGTCTGGCCAAAATGATATGGAATCAGCACCTTGGGGCGAATTAGTTTTGCGGCGGCGATACACTGCTCCGGCGTCATCGTATAAGGCTGATTCACAGGCAGGAAGGCCACATCGACAAACTTGAGTTCCGACATTTCCGGTATGTTCTCCGTATCCCCGGCCACATAGATGCGAAGGCCGTCGATGCTTAGCACATAGCCATTGCCGTTACCCTTTGGATGGAACTGTTCCCGGCCGGGAGTAGTGTTGTATGCCGGCACCGCCTCAAGCTTTACGCCCCCCGGGAGTTCCCGGCTTTCGCCGTTATGAATAGCCTCCCCACGGCCGATTATGTCGCGGCTGGTCTCATTGAGTATGAGGATTGTTTCTGGGCCGGTGAGCGCGGCGATGGCTTCAGGATCCAGGTGGTCGTGGTGCTCGTGGGTGACGAGGATCACATCGGCCTTAGGGAACTCTGCATCATAGTCGGTGGGCTTGCCCAAGCCGGATACAGGGTCGATTTGGATGGAGACACCGTTGTAGCAGATCTCCAGCGAGCCGTGCTTGACGAGGGTGATGTCGACAGGGGCGCCGGAAGCCGTCCAGAAGCGCTCCACTTCGTACTTGGTCACGCGCTTGCCGGCCTCCGTCCAGGCCAGGATGCCGCCTTTCATATTGTAAGTTTTAAAGCCGATGCCGTCCATGGTTTTGGCGGCTTCTGCACTCCGCCGGCCACTTCTGCAGTAGACCAGCACAGGACGGGCCTTGTCCAGCACTTGGACCTTTTCCGAGAATGCTTCCCCGCGCCAGTCTATGTTGATGGCACCGGGAAGGTGGTTTTCCGCAAACTCTTCCGGCGTGCGGACGTCGAGTAGCTGCACGGTCCGGTCCTGCGAGAGCATTGAATTAAACTCATCGACAGACAGGTCTCTATATCCTTTGCAAGAGAATAGGCTTAAGAAGCATAAAGCCATAAGTATCAGTAGTCGTTTCATAATAGCTGCAAGTTACAAAAAAAGCAGGTTCTTTACAAAAACACCGGCGCTCCATTCTATGTTGTGGCTTCCGTTCCGGTTGCCGTCCAATGAACGAACATGGGATTCAACGGCACCCTCCTGGGATGGCCGTTATATCCATGAATCTTATAATCCTCCGCCGTTCCCGCAGGCAGGAGCTCTTCCAGCCGGGCATTGAGCACCGATGCCTTTTCGCTGAAGGAATTGTCCTGCAGGTTCACCAGACGGCCAATCCGGGCCGATACTGCCTCCGAGGCGGTATTTGGCGATATGGCGGAATAAATCTCCTCCAGTTCCTGCCGATATCGGTCCCGCTCCTTCAGCAGAATGCCCTCCGGATGCCTCAGGAACAGGACAAATAGCGCCTTGACCAGCGGCCTCAAGGGCATTGCCGGGCCGTTTATACTGTTGAGCCTGATTGTAAACTTCTTGTCGATGAACAAGTTGACAGGCTGGGCATCGGCCACCCCAAGAGCCTTCAGCCGATCCTTCACCTTTTCCATCAGCGCCAGCAGTTCCGACGCCTCCATCTGTTCCAGCATTCCGTCATAATCGGCCTGCTGCGGCTCCTCCAGCATTTCCGCGTTGCCGGAGAAGAGCAACAGCCACATCATTCGGGCCTCTATGCTTCCTTTTTCCATCATGGTATAAAGGTACGCACAAACATCCGAACTGGCAAATCATCGGCATCGGCCTCTTATCAAAACAATCGACAATTCCAAACAATTACAAGCTTGTAATTTCTTTTATTTGCCGATTTCCGGGCGGAAATTTGTGGCCGATGACGATTCGGCATCATATCGTTTTTGCCGGACGGCGGGGGATTCTCCTCCTGCCGGAAACCGGTGCGAAGCTGCGCCTCAACCCGGTGGAATGCACGCTTTACCGCCTGTTCCTGGCCCACCCTGAAGGCTTCCCGGCCGACAGCCTGCCCGGCTACTGGGATGAACTCTGCCGCATATACGCCTCCGAATCCTGCTTCGACGACACTCCCCTCCGCGACGACACAATGGAATCCCTCTGCGACGAGTCCAAAACCGTCTTCTACAGCAATATCTCCCGTATCAAACGCAAGTTTGTGGCCGCTCTGGGTGCACGCAAAGCATCGGCCTATATAATCAAGCGCGACAAAAACGGGGTATACAGGACTCGAGCCGTGCTTGTGAAAACTCCATTATAGATGCCGAACGGCGTTTATCATACTTCCATAACTGCATTATCTTGGAAAGCCTTGTGTTCATTATAAAACACGTAACCCAGTTGATTGCAAAGCAATGTGGTATTTCCAATCTTGCTGCCGGAGCCGCCGGCGTAATGGGTGTGGCCATAGATCCAATAATCAGCTCCGCATTGTTCGATGAATTCGTCCAGGTCCACTTGGAACGCGGTGTTCAATACCCCGCCGGGGTAGCCATTGAATTCATCCCGAAGCGTAGGGCAATGGTGGGATACAACCACCTTATGTGCCGCCGATGATGCTTTTAATGCCGAATCCAACCATGCCAGGCTACGTTTATGCAATCCGTCGACATCGTTCGCCGTAAATCGCTCCCCATCCAAAACACCACGCCGGAAATCATTCATTCCCCGCTGAATCTCCCACAAAAACAGCGGGCTTATTTTCGTCCATAACGTAGTGAAAAACAGTTCGGTATCATCAAGCATAACACTGCTGTTATTCAGGTATCGCACATTGTCGCGATACTCAAACTCAAAGGCTTCCATCGTCCGAACAATGTCATAGCCGCCGTAAAACTCATGATTCCCCGGTACAATAAAGGTCTCCCGGAAATGCTCCGCACACCAGTCCCAAAACCGCAACTTCATCATATTCCTGTCCCCAAGGTACGAAACATCCCCCGCCAGCACCAGCACGTCTCCCACCGGCTCGATGCCGCCATTGTCGATGTAATTCCTGTTCTCTGCAAACTCCAGGTGCAGATCCGATGCGTATTGTATCTTCATGGTCTGTTCCTCCATTTTTCGGCAAAGTTACAGGGCATTTCCGCCCCCTGCAAATCTTTGCAAGGTTTGCAAAGATTTGCATATCTCGATTCTTTTTATATTACACTTATCTCCCTCATTTCCAAATTCTTGCAAACCTTGCAAAGATTTGGAAGCCTCGGATTTATGACTGAACTTTGCGCTCAAGAAACACACAAAACTATGGGCGTAGATATATCTTTACACATCGAAATCCGCAGACAGAAAGAATGGCATCTGATGACCTTTGATATCCCCCTGCTGAAGAACGACAAGTACGAGGAGGAGTA
>JAGAAY010000020.1 GCA_017615065.1 Bacteroidales bacterium
ATGAGTTCTGGCGAGGATCTGACCAACATCTTGAAAGATCTTGTGTATTGTGACCTAATCAGCCACTATAGCATTTGCGGCAAGAAGAATTCCGGCCTTTACCGTTTGGTGGACTTCTTTACTATTTTCTATCTTACCTTCTGCGATTCCACGGTTACAGACCGCGCTTATTGGCGCCATACACTTAACACTCCAACGCAGAACACCTGGTACGGACTGGCCTTTGAGCGGATCTGCATGTTCCATATCTGGGAGATTATCCAGTCACTGCGTTTGGATACTATGCTTACCAAGTATTATTCATGGCGCAACAAACCTGGCAAGCCTGCCGGTCAGATCGATATGATTATTGAAAGGGCCGACGGCATCACGGATGTCTGTGAAATGAAATACTCCCGCTACGAATACACGCAGGACGCGGAAGAAAGCATCAAGCTCGAACGTCGTATCCAGGCATTCCAGGCGGAGTATCCCAAGCACGAATCCATCCGTACGGTTCTTGTGACCACCAAGGGTTTGACGCAGGGAGAGCACAGTGATGATTTCACTAAAGTGCTTACACTGAAAGATTTGTTCGTTGAGAACACGGAAGATTTTTGAGCCAAACTTATTTATTTTTAACAACATTTGTTGCATTGTAACTGCGTCCCTGCATTGGTTATTTGAGGGCTTCTTGATTAATACATCATATAGTGCCTCTTGCTCGGAAGCATTTGCTTTAGCAATATCATATAGATGTCGCTCCTGAAATGTCCAGCCGGCAGAGCCTCCAGCATACAACTCCCAGATATCGCCAATTACCTCTTCAGATATGGTTGTTTGGTACTCATACCAGTCCGAGAAGGATCCACGCTCCTTTTTATATGCGTCGAGAGCCTCGGCTTTAAGCGTGTTCAATATCTTACACTGAAATGTATCGGCAGTATCATCGAACGGCTTAGCATTAAGAAGCAGATTGACTAATTCATATTTATCTTCATCTACTCGAATGTATACCTGTTTTTTCTCAGGATAGAACTGCGTCTCATTCGTTATAGAATTGAAAGGATAATCGTTTTTTAAAACAAAGCCTTCAGAAGTAATCTCGTACACCGTGTAATGATTACCGCATCTCCCGCGATAATAATCATTAATCAGAAACTCATCTTCCCCATCAAAATCCACATCAAAAAACTGAAATCCAGCATCATAGTTCAGGGGTGAGCCAAAATTAGGATGCTTGGCATCGCTGTAATGACAGATAAGGGAATCGCCATCATGAAATCCAGCAAAACCCTCACTGAATACGTAGTCATAGATGTTATTATCAGTGTATTTCATGGGATGCTCAGGATTATCTTCTTCGAAACAATCCACATTCGAGAAGACTAGAGCCTCGCCACCATTCACAGGGGCAAATCTTAACTCTACCTGGCCTGTTTCTGTTGACGAACCGAACGGGTAGAATCTCCCGGATACATTGTAGCCATTTATCGGCTCATCATAAACAAGAACAATTGATGTCTTTGTGTTCTTTTTCTGACAGCCAACAGTAAGTGCGAGAAACAAAGTTAGGGAGACGGATAAGGCTTTACCAAGGCAGTATGTTTTGCTATTGAGACCAAACATCATTGTATAAATTATATGATTCTCCTATTCTTTAGTTCAAAGTAGCATTTCTTGGTTGCTTTGATATCATTTAATGAATTGTGGGCATCATCGAAACTCTCCCCAAATAGCTTGTTGTGAAGCTCCTGGAGTGTTGGCCACTTATAACCATATTTCCCAGGTAGCGCGCAGTAATTCGTTGACGTTTTCATTGTGCATACTGTCCGCTTGTCTAACGATCCGCTTTGTATGTTACACCTCAATAATTCTGCGCCGACAATCTTTTTGTCAAACTCAACATTGTGGCCTACAATCATATCAACAGTCTCTAAATCGGAGATAAAGTCTTCGATCACAGTTTTCAAAGGACTACCGTCTCTATTAGCAATTTCAGTTGTGATACCATGCACTCTGGAAGATTCTTCAGGGATTGTGAATCCGTCCGGTTTAATTATGAAGTCTTTGACTTTTAGTTCCTCTCCGTTCGCGTCGGTCACTATCCAACTAAGTTGAACCAATCTAGGCCAATTCCCTAAGTCTGTTACCGGAGCATTGTAATTCCTTGGAAGGCCAGTGGTTTCGGTGTCGAAAAAAAGAAGGCGTTTTACTTTAACTTCAGTGATGCTATTAGTCGATATTGTAGGAATTGTTGGAATCTTGCCTATCCTACTTACGGGCCTTTCGTTTGCTTCTCTTTTGCGAGATGGCAATGATTTGTTTTCACATATTTTATTCCCATTTAAATCGCAATGCGCCCAAGTTTTACTCCATGGGAGGTAATAAGCGAAGCCGGATAGTCTATTAGTCTCCGGATCATACTCTTCATCTATAGTTCCGTTAATATAATCTATAATTGTATTCCCGTTTAAATCAACTACACTTTCCCAAAAATTAGCTTCGCGTATAAAGAATAGTATTTTCCCCCTGTTTAGTTTTTCAAAAGGAGGTTCTTTGGGGGTGTCTCTGGGATTAATATACGTTGACCACCATATTGTATCACGCGGTACGGTTTCATCGTGGATAACCCTGCGAATATGTTTTGATAAATCTAAGATAACCTTACCATCAAAGTTATATAAGCAATGTTCCCCATAGAAATACGACTGGTCATAAATGTATTTAATATCTAATGCCGGAATTTCGCGTAAGATTTCTCCATCTGCGTTGGCAATTCTTATCTTTTCTTTATCAATAGCCAGATAAGCATCACGTTTATTCAAATATATGATTGAACCATAATTGCGCTCGAATAAAAGCCTTTGACGTGAGGGATCATAGACATTCCAGCCACTCTCGTTTCTTCTTGAGAATACTAATTTTGCACCATTCTCAAAATCAAAATGAGTCAAGCAGAAAGGGAATACAACTTTAGCTGTTGCTAAATCTATTTCCTGGCGATAACTACCTTCCCAAATGACAAGGTGACCATTCTCAACCTTGCTGTTCCTAGCGAAACCATCATATAATACCTTTCCGTCCCTATTTATAAACTTTTTCTCTGAATTGCCATGGTTAAATAATCGATAATACACTAAGCAATTGTCACCTAACTTGTCGAAACTGGATGAAATAGTTTCTCCTTCACCATAATCAAAAGGAAATACATATTGTCCATCAACACCAAGCAAGGCAACCTTTCTGTCTCTTTCGACGATGGCGCTTTGGAAGAAAAATTCTTCTGCGTTCTCAAAATAATTTGCTCTGGGTGAGTCTGTATACTCGGTAATGACATTTCTACCTAATTGGGAATCATAGGATTCTATAAAACGGCTATCAGGTTTGATAAAAACGTCTCTGCCATCAACATTCTTCACATACGTATACCTGTGTTCCGCTATTTTTACTCTTGCCCACCCATTATGATATTCACCATGCGATTGAATGCTATGGTATTTTAGGGCTGAAATTGCATGGTCATCTCTATTCTTTTCTTCGGCCTTGTATTTATTGTCGCTATGCTTTTCTGCAGCAGACTGAATCCCGCCAATCAAAGACATAAATAGGAATAAGCCTATAGGAAAAATTAGTAAGAGAAAAATACCCTTCATAGTTTCAGGAGCTACTAGGCATAAGAATAGCACCACTGCTAAAATGATTAGCCAGGTTTTTGCGTTTTTACTCATTACTTGCTTTCAAAAAGTGAGTGTTTCCAACCAATACAGCCCAAAAAGGGGAGGTACGAATAATAGTTCATGCTACTTCTTTCTCAGACCGATTAGTGCAAATTTACAAAAAGTCAGCGATATGGCATAATAGATGGCCACTTTAACCAGCTGCGCCCGAAATGCACTGGATATTCATTCTAACCTCACCACTGGCGAATAATCACTCGTGCATTTTTTATTCATAATAATCGCACCGGGCAAGGAAGAACTCACTCTTATATGGATTTTCACATCGCTGCCTGCGCAACGCTTTATTACCGCAAAACCCCATTACATGCATCTACAATGAGCTTTTGTCCCGTAAACGAGAAAGGATAAGAAACAGGCAATACTCTCGCTCTCTCCATCGGCCCGGCCTGGCGTAAAATGGATTTCGTTGAGTATCAACGTTTTATGAAAACGGGGTTCGGCAAAATGCCGAACCGCCTATTAACAACTCGCTGATTCTGAGCAAGTTGCATTTTACGGTTGAATCGATTACATAGTCCCAAGTCCCTGCAGCAGGTTCATCGCCCTCATCGAAATGACAGTCTTCAAAAGCTCTGACGTGGTATTCCATATTTCTAAAAGTCCTCAGTCATATATAAGGAAAACAGCGGGAGATATTGATTAATCGGCCATTTTCGTTATCTTCGCATTATGATTGAATACTACAAACATTTCAAGGGCGGCAAGTACAAACTCCTGGGTATTGCAAAGGATAGTGAGACCCTGGAGAAGATGGTCGTATATCAAGCTCTGTACGGTGATGGAGAAATGTGGGTGCGGCCTTATGATATGTTTTTCGGGGAGGTAGAAAGGGATGGTAAGGTTATGCAGCGTTTTACCAAGATCAGTGAGGAAGAGGCGCTGGGAGAATAGACTATATGCAATGAAACTTGACAAAGAACAGAAACGAGTGCTGAAGGCCATTACGAGTTCCAGCCTGGGTTTTATTATCGGGTATCCATTGATTATGTGGATTGGTGGAAAACTGGATTCATGGACAGATGCTCTATTATGGTTGGGTATCGGTCTCTGTGTCGCTATCGTAATGGGTGTTTTTTATGTCCTCGGCTCAAAGATTCCAAAGAAAGATGAATAAACGCCAGAAACTCCAAATAGCCCTCCTGGTATTGTTTGCGGCCCTATTCATTACCTGGCTGTTTATCCCAGTGCCAGTATATACCAGGATTCTCGGACTGACTGGCAATGCTCTGGGTATACTTGCAATGGTTCTCTCATACAGGGCCGAAGAAAAGAATAAGAAGAAATAAAAAACACATGAGAACACCTCTCCGAGCATTGATGATAATCCTTGCCGCAGGTCTTCTTGTCGGCCCGGCCTTGTCGTCCTGAAAATGACGCCCGGCCCGGGAAACTTCAGCGAAAAACGCTATCTTCGCATATGCATCCGAAATTCATATTGGTATCGGACCCCAAGACTCCGTTCATCGGCACTTTTGTATATGGGATGGTGGGGCAGCACCGTGACCTGGTACGCGGGTACGTGAAGGTGCACGGCGGTGGATGGTACAGCAAGGACGATGCAAAAAGGACGATGACCCTGTATGGCGGTTCGGGCGACTACGGGCCGGCCAATCTTGCCTTCCTGAACCGGATCCCGTGCGAACTCAGGGACTATACCTTCTATTACCGGCCAGGCTGGAACCTTCCGGGCAACAAGTTGGACTTAAGCGACGTAGAATGGTTTTGACGTATGCCTTTAGCTGCGTCGACTGTTAGAATTCGCTCTGACGGAAGACCAGTACGCGTTCGCCGTTCGGACGGAAAGGGCCGGATTCGCCGCCGGCGGCCTGGTTATTATACCAGAACAGGCCGTCGCCCAAATATGAGAATTGACCATAGTCCGGATATACCAGCGGGAAATACTTTTCATCATATACACCCTGCGGATCCCAGCAGAGAATCTGCTTAGAATAATCCCTCACAGGATGGACCACATCCATCCCGTAGAGAGAGATTCGGTTGCGGCTCGCCCATACTTCCACGCCCTTCAACTCCTTGTTTACGATAAATTGCTTCTGTTCTGAGGTCTCGAGGTAGGTGAAGCCGCCCAGAAAATCGTTCAGGATTTTGCAGTCCATATTCACGGTGTTTCCCTCCATGTCCAACAGGGTCTTATTGCCGCTGTTCTTGGTGACAACGCTCCAGCCGTCATGGAAATCGCGTGGTTCAAAACGGAATTTCGGATTGATTACCACCTTGCCGGTCTTGTCGATAAAGCCCCACTTGTCGCCGTCTTCGGTTTCCATCTTGACAGCAGCCAAACCCTCGCTGAAGCCATGAGCGGCACTATATTTCGGGGCGATGACCACCTTGCCCGCCTCATCGATATAGCCATACTTTTTCGATGTGAAATCATAATAACAACGCAGACCTTCGGAGATAGGGAACACCTCGGGAAGTCCCGACATGATATCCCAGTGGTCGACTTTCCAGCTCAGGTTGGGATAGATAACCTTGCCGTTGCGGCCGATAAAGTTCACCTTATGATACTGACTGTTTCCTTCCTGATATCTTTCTCCGGCCGCCAGAACTGCACCGTCCACGAAACGGTTTCCTACGAAAGCGTAGTTTTTCAAATCGCTGACCACCTTGCCGTATTTGTCCATAATGCATAACGTCCGGTTGTTATTGATGGTAACACCTTCGTCAAAATACAGGGGACGGAATGGACCGATAGGCTCCATATCCACGTTTCGTGCGAGGTAAGTGCCTGTCGTGTCAACGAAATGCCACTTATATGTTCTCTGGCCCCATTGATCCGAGCCCATGTTTTCCTTCAGCACGAAAACACCGCTGCCCGAGTATTGTGCCATTTCCACCTTACCACTGATTTCGACTATATGGGTATTGGCGGAGAAATGCAGCTTATTGGGCGCTTTCAGTTCTTCATAGTAAATACGATTGTCCTGTGCATGCAGGGAAAGGCCGGCCAGTATAAACATCAAAGCCGGAATGATTGAACGTTTGGTAAGAAACATGGTTATAATTACTATTGGTTATTCTTTTCGCCGCAATTTACAAAAAATAATGCATATTCTTTGGAACAATCTGTATCTTTGTGCAGAAATGACCGATTTCGCAGCTATTGATTTTGAAACTGCCAATGAGCAGCCGTCCAGCGTGTGCAGCGTTGGCGTTGTCGTTGTGCGCGATGGTGAGATCGTGGACAGTTTCTATAGCCTGATTCATCCGGAACCGGAATATTATCAGTGGTTCTGCAAGCGGGTGCATGGCCTTTGTGAAGAAGACACGGAAGATGCGCCGGTTTTTCCTCTTGTCTGGGAGAAGATTATGCCGATGATTGAAGGCCTTCCCCTGGTGGCACACAACGCCCGTTTTGACGAGGGGTGCCTGAAAGCAGTTTTCCGTGTGTACAGGATGGATTATCCGGATTACGTGTTTTATGACACGCTGGCCGCGTCCAGAAGGCATTTCGGATGCAGGTTACCCAACCACCAGTTGCATACCGTTGCCTCTGCCTGCGGCTACGACCTTACGAATCACCACCACGCCCTGGCCGATGCCGAAGCCTGCGCCCATATCGCCAGGCGTATTCTATAAGTTTCAGTCGCGGACGGGGCGGATGGAGCCCGGATCAAAGCGGTTGGCGTAGGCGAAGTGGTTATGGTCTGAAATAAGGCCGTATTGCTCTGTCAGGATCGTACAGGCGGCCTCCTGCGGGTCGTTAGGAGAAAGGAGGTTACACCAGTATATATGTCCGGTTTGGCCTCCTGCGCCGGCCATCCCGCCTTCCTTGGGGAAGAAGAGCCAGTTCCAGTTGACTTTACTGTAGACCGTCCATCCGTTAACGCCATTTACGGTTGCGGGTGACCATTCGAATTTATCCGTATCCCTGAGCTCTTCCCAGTCCTTATGTGTGGGAAGGCGCCATCCGTTGCCTAAAACCTGCTGCACGGGATCGTCCTGTGCGTCCAGTGTGGTCTTTCCGTCAGTGAAGCCGTTGTATCCCTTCTGGGGGTCGGTACAGTATTTTGTGATGCCAAATCCAAACCCGCCGAACCAGTGATAGGACGTATAGAAGAAGAAATCCTTGGTCCAGGTTTCTCCCCAGCAGTAGTTGACAGTCTGGGTGGGCTGCTTCGCGCCGAGATTTACTCTGGACCATTTGACTCCGGATGATACACCCATATCCACTTCTTCCGCCAATGCGTCATCGGCCTCGGCCACAAAACTATTGATTTCGCCGAAGCCCTCGCGCCCCTCGACGGCATAGTAATAAGTTTGTCCGGGGATAAGTCCAAAAAGCCTGGCGGTGAAATATTTGCCATGCTGGCATTTACTCAAATCTATGGATACTATCGACCCGCCGAAATCAAACGGGAAATCTGAAGCGTCCCCGCTGGAAGGCATCGTTCGGCTTATACTTAAATAGGCATACCGGACGTCAACGTCGTCGGATATCCATCCGTTAATGGTTGCGGTAAAATACGATATGTCCGCGGCTTCTCCTGTAATTAATAATTTCGAAAAGTCCAGCGTGGTGAAGTGGCGAACTTTGGCATAGATGGTTTCACCGTCCATGACGGCGTATGCGACATAGCTGTACCTGGTTCCTTTCTGCAGCCCGGAGAGATTGGCGGTGAAAGAGCCTTCCATATCCCGTAAGGCTACGTTTTTTGTGCCGCCGCTCTTTAGGGAGCTCAGGCTGCAGTCTCCCTGCCGCCAGATGATGCCGGTTTCGGAGATGTTGAATCCTTCGGACCGGTCTACCATCAGTTTGCCGCTCAGCGATACGGATGACTCGGTAACCGACGAGACATCTTTTGTCGCAAGAGAGTACAAACGCTCCGTGGTGCGGAAGGACTTGATGTCTCCATAGGCATACTCGCCGTTGCGATGAACATATGGAATATAATAATAGGTAGTGCCGGGGCGTAAGTTGTCCACCGAAGCCTTGAATTCACCCAACAGGCCGAAATCTCCCGATGCGGGGTACCTGGATGCGGTGTGTGCCGATACATTGCTTGCCGATTCGCTGACAATGAAACCGCAGTCCCGGCCGTTATACTGGTAATCGTCTGTGGATAGTTCTCCCAGAAGCTCCGCAGACCGGCTTTTCAGGGCGCTGGCTCCCTTGGAAACCACACTGCCGATGGGGCGTGTTAAGCATCTGGTATCGAATGTGCCCACATCGGACACACATTCTGTCCAACCCTCACTTAGAGTAACCTTTATGACATAATGATAGTCGGTATTTTCGGGAAGATTCCACAGGGAGGCCGTAATGCTGTGCCCGTCTGCTTCCAGTTCCCCGACATATTCCGATTCCCCGTTGGCGATAAGATCGTCGGCACCCGTGAGAGTGCTGCTGTAATAGAACATTGCGTATCTGAAAGTTCCTCCATTGGGGAACTCCAGATATGCATGAAGAAGGATATCTCCCGTTGCGGAAACGCCGGACTCTCCAAGAGTAATGTTGCAGGTTGGCTTTATGGTCGTAAAAGATACGACCTCGCCGAAATACTCCTCTCCGTCAAGTTTGGCGCATGCCATATACCAATACTGCCGTCCAACGATCAAATTCTGCAGATCGGCCTGGAAGGAACCGTCCTGATTCAAAGTGGCGGCGACCGATGTCTTTATCTTTTCCGGATTACTGTTGACACTGCTGTAACGGAACGATACCTGAGCCTCACTGAATGAATTATTGCCGATATTCAGGCTTCCCCTAAGAGTCGCCTGTGAAAAGCCGATATTATTTGCCGATAGGGTTGTAATTGAAACCGGGTCGGGGTCCGTGCCCGGGTCCGTGCCCGGGTCTGTTCCCGGGTCTGTTCCAGGGTCCGTACCTGGGTCTGTACCGGGATCTGTACCGGGGTCTGTACCGGGGTCTGTACCGGGGTCTGTACCGGGGTCTGTTCCGGGGTCTGTTCCTGGGTCTGTCCCAGGGTCCGTACCGGGGTCCGTACCGGGGTCTGTACCGGGGTCCGTACCTGGGTCCGTTCCAGGGTCTGTACCGGGATCTGTACCCGGATCTGTTCCGGGCTCTTCACCCTGTCCTTCTCCCTGGTCGTCTCCTTGCTCCTGCCCCTGGTTTTGTTCCTGTTCGGTTGGGGTTTCTGTATTGTGATCATCCTCTCCCTTCGTGCACGAAAAGGTGAGCAGGGACAGGACTAAAGCAAATGAAAGCAGCGTATATCTCATGGTTGACGTAAAATCAAAACCTGTATTTCCGCGAAGATAGTTATTTTTTGTATATTTGTATGACAAAACCTAAACTACAACCATGCAAAAACGCGAAATAATCATAGACCTTCTGGGAAGCGACATGGGCCCGGAAGAGATGCTGGAAGGGGCCAGGATGGTCCTGGAAGCGTTCCCTCAGACCAGTGTGGCGCTGGCCGGGCCGCGGGCTCTCATCGAGGCGGCAGGCCTGCCGGAGGGCCGGTACAGGATTCTTGAGGCCGACAGCACCGTAACCAATCTGGACAACCCAATCGAGGCATTTTACCGGAAAGAACCCGTCTCGGTTTTCCTGGCGCTGGAAGAGGCCGGCCGCAGCGACGACGCCCTTGGCGTAATCAGCGCAGGCAACACAGGGGCATTGTTTGTGGGAGCCATCCGCTTCCTGCTTGCCGATAAAACCGTGCGGCCCTGCATGGCCGCCATCCTGCCCACCACCCAGGGCGGATTCACCTGCCTGGTGGACACCGGCGCCTCTATCGACATCGGCCCCGCCCAGCTGGTGGAATTCGCCCATCGCGGCAGCGAATTCATGAGTAAGCTTTACAAGATCGACTCTCCCCGCGTGGGACTGCTGTCCAACGGGGCAGAACCTACAAAGGGCAATAAGCTGGTTAAAGAGGCTCATGCTTTGCTGGCTAAGGAGGAAGGTATCAACTTCATCGGCAATATTGAAGGAAATAAGACTCTCTCCGGCCTTTGCGATGTGCTGGTGTGCGACGGATTTGCCGGAAACCAGGTGCTCAAGAATTCCGAAGGCATGGCGGTGAACCTTATCACCGAAATCGTCAGATACGGCAAGATGCACAATGTGCCCGCAGCAGGGGAGATAGTAGGATACCTTATGTCCCGCTTCGACTTTGCCTCGCTGGGCGCCGGCATCATGCTCGGCACGAAGAAGCTGGTTCTGAAGAACCGCGGCTCATGCCGTCGTGAAGCGGTTAAAAACGCTGCCCAAATCCTTGTGAATTTGGCGGAAAACAAAACATTATACGAATCTGTTAAATAATAATGATATGTACGAAAGACTGTTAAACCTGATCAAAAAGTATCTCCCCGAAGACAAGATATCCCAGGCCACTCCCGAATCTCGCCTTCTGGCCGACCTCGGCATGGACTCCATCGGCATGCTTATGCTCTCCATGGCCCTGGAAGAGGAATTCGGTGTTTCTTTCAAGGAGCCCGTCCACTTTGTCACCGTCCAGGATGTCCTGGATTTTCTTGAAAAGAATGCGACGAAGCGATGAAAAAGCAGAGAGACTATCAGTACGAGCTTGCCAAGCGCAAGTTCCATCGGCCCAACTGGATTTCTTATTTCATTTACTGGTTTGCGTGCCGATTTATAATCACCCCGCCCTTCCATCCTGAATTCAAGGTAAAGGACAAGCTCAAGGGACCTGCATTTCTGGTATGGAACCACCAGTCGCGCCGCGACCACGCAATGATGACCGCATGCGCAGGGCTGCATCGGATCAACTTCCTGGCCGAACAGGCCTCCTTCTTCAGGAGCCACCTGGCGCTGGTGTTCAAGCTCAACAATGTTATCCCCAAGAAGGTGTTGAGCAACGACCTGCCCAGCCTTCGTGCCGTGTGGGACGTGATTAAGCAGAAGGGCATTGTGGCTTTTGCTCCGGAAGGCTTCGCCACCGTATTTGGCGACCAGCAGCCGGTTGTCCCCGGCACGGGCCGGTTCCTGCAGGTATTCGGCATTCCCGTGTATTCCATGGCACTCCGCGGCGGCTATCTCTCCACCGGTAAAACCAGCGACGAAGACAGGCCCGGTAAATTCACCATCGAGCAAAAGCTTCTCTTCACGCCGGAAGACCTGAAGAAGATGACGCCCCAGGAAATCGAAGATGCCCTTAACATCGAGTTCCGCAACGACGACTTCAAGTGGAACAAGGAGCATCACTACCGCTATATCTCCAAGAAGGGAATGTGCGAGAATCTGGCCGATCTCTGCTACCGCTGCCCCCGCTGCGGCACCGAATTCGAGATGCATGCCGAGAAAAACTACATCGAGTGCAGGCACTGCGGCAACAAGCTTACTCTGGATGAGTACTACGAATTCCACAAGGCTACCGAGGACTGCGTAGCACCGGAATCCATCACTGAATGGACTCACCTGGAGCGCCAGGCCATCATCGATGAAATCCGCAAGGATCCCAACTACTCCTTCTCCGTGAAGGTGAAGCTGGGCGACATCCCCAAGGACCACCTTCTCACCGATCTGAAAACCACGGAAATCTGCGGAGAGGGTGTCTATACCGTGGATCACAAAGGCGTCCATTACCGGGGTACCCGCCACGGGGAGGAGTGGGCGTTCGACCTGGACTACAACCAGATATTCACCTATCCTTCATCCTTCCTGGTAGATGTTTTCTCCACCTATGTCGATGAAGAATACTACGACTTCTATCCGGAATACCGCTGCGCCGGCAAGGTGACCATCCTCACCGAGGAGATGCACCGCTATCACGTGAACAAGTGGAAGAATTTCCCCTGGTTCGATTACATGTACGAAGGGAAGGAATGCGGGATTGACCTTAAGTCTGTATAATTGCCTCTATGATGAAAAGGCCGATTCTCTTTCTGTTATTTGCCCTGACGGTCTCATGCACGCCTGTGCTTGAGCGGGGCGCATGGGAGAAGGATACATATGATGCGCTGAGCGCGCTCCTTGCCGACAAGTCCTGCCGCGGCGGTTATGCCGTGTTCGATTGTGACAACACCACGGTCATTCACGACGTAACCCACACCATGATACTGTACCAGATTGAGAATCTGCGGTTCGCATCGGCACCGGATCATCTGTTCCTGGACGGTCTTGGAGACAATGTGGATTTTCCCCTGGAGGGTCTTGGCATCAGCGCGAGGGAGATGGGACAGTCGCTTGCCGATGAGTATTTCTCCCTGATGAATGAGATGAACGACAGCCTGTTTAAGGATTTCAGGGCCCGCTTCATCGCCTTCATCGAAGCGGTGGACGAGAGTTATGACTATGGCACGCTGTGTCTCTGGGAACCGTCACTTGCTACCGGTTTTAACGAGGAAGACCTGAAGTCCCTTGGCCGTGAGAGCCTGTCTTACTGGCTTTCGCAGGGCAGGGCGTGGGACGAAGAGTGGGCGTCTCCGGATGGCCGGTACTCATTCACCGTTCACAAGGGCCTGGTCCTGACTCCGGAGATGAAGAATCTCTACAGGAGCCTGTCCCGTTCCGGAATTACTCCCTACGTATGTTCGGCCTCTCCCGAATGGCTCGTGGAACTCTTCTTCTCCGAGTTTGCCAGTGATCTCAATGTCCCGGCAGAGCATATTTTCGGTCTCCGCTTCGTGAACAACCCCGACGGCTCCTGGGCCTATGATGAAACCGCTATCCAACCCTTCAAAGAAGGCAAAGTGGCCTGCATCGACAAGAATATCGCCCCCATGCACGGCGGCTCCGCACCTCTGCTGGTTGCCGGCGACAGCAACGGCGACGTGGCCATGCTCACGGCCTATCCCGACATGAAAATCGGCCTCATCATCGACTGGGGCCGCACCGGCGAAATCGGCACCCTTGCCGCCAAAGCCGACGGTCGTTATTTCTCACAGAAGTTCCCCAAGGACTCCCTGCGCGAGCCGTGAAATTGAGCTATGGCCGACAATTACCTTGAAAACAGGATGGAGGAGCTGAAGGGCGGGCGCCCGAAGGTGGTCCGGAACAATAAGTCTCTGGATACGCTTCTCAAGCGGAACAGGAGCCATCGCGGTTATGATGCCGGGGTGCCGATGAACGTTGAGAAGCTCAAGGAGATCCTGTCGGCCGTGACGCTGGTGCCGTCCGGGATGAATGCCCAGTCGCTGCGGTACAGGCTGGTGCCTTCGGAAGAGGCGCCCCTGCTGCACCCGCTGGTCAAGTTAGGCGCTGCGCTGCCTCAGGAGCATCTTCCCCATCCGGGCGAGGAACCGCAGGGGTATATCGTCATCTGCTCGGAGCGTAAAGAGGATAAAGTGGTGGACATCGACCTTGGCATCGCCGCCCAAAGCATCCTCCTGAAGGCCGTAGACATGGGCCTGAACGGCATAGTTATCCTTAATTTCAATGCCGATGCCGTACGCGCGACTCTGGGGCTTCCGCTGGCCCCACTCGCCATCGTCGGCCTGGGAAAAGGCATTGAGCGCATCTTCCTCCTCCCCGCCCACCGCGGCGATTCCCTTAAATACTACCGCAAAGACGGCGTGCACTATGTGCCCAAACTCACAGTGGAGGAGCTGATAATCTAGGGTTATTCAAAATGGGGTGAAAGTGCGCCTACAGGTCCAAACAATGGACCGGAAGGAGCACGTATCTACAAATTTGCATCCCACACGGCCCGGACGGCGTGGGTGCTCCAGCGCTCGAAGTATCCGGTTTTCACGTAGGGGTTGGTGCGGGTGTTGGGGCCGGAGTCGCTGAAGCTGCGGAAGGAGGCGGCTTTGGTGGATCCTCCACCCTGGTGGACGTATGAGGTCCAGTAGATGCCGGAGTCATTGTTGAAGAAGACGCCGGTGTAGGCGCCGGTCGACCAGCCTTCCACGCAGGGGAAGAAGATGCGGGCGCCGCAGGGGGCGATTGCCGTGTAGCCGTTGATGTCGTTGCCTTCGAACTTCTTTGTGCTCTTCACCCATTCGCAGTTGTCGATGAGTTCCTTGTACTCCTCTTCCGTAGGCATCCTCCATTTCCCGCCCCAGTGGCAGTGGGCGGCATCGTCATCAAGGTCGATGATGAAGTTCTGATCGGCCCATGTATATTTGGTATAGGTGTTTCCCCACTGGTCGGTCTTGTCGGACCATTTGTAGGCCATGAAGCTCACGGTTTTGCCCTGATACCAGGGTTCGGTTTCCGCCCATGCGAACAGGTCTCCGTAACCGGCGGGCACTGTTGCGCCTACATTGCACACAGCCCAGCGGACGCTCAGGCCCATGTTCACGCCCTTGCCCTCGGCCTCGGCGGAAACAGTTATGGTGGCCGAGGCGCTAAGCTCTCCGAGCGTGGCCGTTACAGTGCTTGTGCCATAATTTACAGCTACGGCGCGGCCGGCTTCATCAATTGCCACAACGGTTTCGTCGGAGGAACTCCACACAATCTCGGTGGCGTGAGCATACTGTGAAGCGGCCGGTTCGAACACCAGTTCGGTGAGCGGTGCACCGCCTACCGGAATTGCAACATCGGCAGTCTCGAAGGCAATATTCTCCACCGCTACCATCGGCACAGGCACCGTTACCTTGAAGGAATCGGACTTTCCGTTTGCCGATGTCGCCGAGATTTCCGCCTCGCCGGGGCCGACGGCTTCAAGCAGGCCGTTTTCGCTCACCGTGGCCACATCGGCCTGGCTGCTTTCCCAGGTGACGGTCTTGTCGGAGGCGTTCTCCGGCAGCACGGTGGCGCTCAGCTGCAGCGTTTGGCCAACTTCCAGCGTCACATTGTCATCGGCTTGGATTTCCACGCTCTCAACGGGGATCGGCAGGACCGTTACCTTGCATTTTCCGGTCATCTGGTTGTGGGCGATATATGCGCCGACCCAGGCCTCACCGGGCTCGACGGCGGTTACGAGGCCATTTTGGTCGATGGTGGCAACCTTGGTCCATTCGCTGAACCACTCCAGGGTGTAGGTGGCGTCTTTTGGCTCCACTTTCGCGGAGAGCTGAGCGGTCTCGCCGGGATAAAGCGTGAGCTCTGCGGGGCTAACCGTAACGCTTTGAGGGTAGACGGGCTCCTTCACCGTTACATAGCAGAGGTCGCTTTTACCGCCGATGTATATGCTGATTCCGCAGTAACCGGGCTTGAGGGCGGTTACAAAGCCGGTTTCGTCCAGGGAAATCACGCCTTCCGGAATGTCTCCGCCTTCGACTATCTTCCATTTGGCCTCCTGATTGGCGGCATTTGCAGGGGTTACGGTGAACTCCATCTGATGGGTTTCGCCCACCGCCAGCTCCAGCCGTTGGGGAATGATGGTTACTTCATCGGCAGGGATGAAAGTGTTTTCCGACGGCTCCGGCAGAATTCCGGACAAATCGCAGGCGCAGACGGCCGCGGCCGCAATGGCTATTGCAAGAGTGTTGAGGATGCGCATAAATCGGGTTTTTGAGTATACAAAGATAATGATTTTGTGCGAAACGCATGACATGGCGCTTTCATGTGTTTCGTGGCTGGTTTAGACGTGGATTGTCGCAAAAGCGGGACACGAGACACACCAAACGGCACTTTCGTGCGCTTCGCGTAGGCCCATTATTATCAGTGCTCCCGGGGGTGCCGGTCACAGGACCCTCAGGAGCACTGAATGTCCTGTGAAGTGACCGGCGGCTTTGGTTTTTTCGCTGAAAGAACTATATTTGTAGCGAAACAGAAGACTATGAGTGACAAATCGTTAACGGGAACTTTGGCCAAGGCGCTGCCTTTTGTGGTTTTTATTGCGGGAGCGTCGCTGTTTATTTGGAACGAGTATCGCACGGCAAGGCTGGCGGGCGTAGTCAGGGAGGCCGGGAAGGAGTGCTTGGAGCTGGACATTAACGCACCGTTGGACCCTTCTGTGGAGGGGAAACTGGTGCATGCTACCGGTGTAACTACCGGGGCGGAGCCGTTGAGGGACCCGGACCTGGGGGTAGAGGCCGATGCGCTTATTCTTAAACGGACCGTGAGCTATTTCCAGCTCGTGGAGTATCACGATAACCAGACCGATGAACTCACATACTATACAGACTGGTGTTCCAGCCCGCTGAGCTCCGAAGATTATATTGCAAAATACCGTGATGCAAATTTCGCATACGTGCGCATTGGCAGCCGCAAGGACACTTGCAAAACCGTTATGCTGGGTGCGTATAAGCTGCAGTCCGATTTGGTGGGATGGCTCCGGGACTTCGGCCCCGAAGTGGAGGTGAGACTGTCGAATGAGGCGAAGGACAGGCTTTCACGGCAGGCCCAGGCCACCGCGCCGGACCGGCGCCGTCCCAAGGTGCAGGTGTTCGGCAACCGGGTCTATATCGGCCAGAATCCGGATGAACCGCAGGTGGGCGATGTCTCCATCGAATATGAAGCCGTTCCACACGAAAAGATAACGGTTCTGGCAAAAGTGCAGAACGGGCAGTTCGTTAAATACGGGGCCCAAAAGGAGTTTTTTATATACAAAATTGTTCCCGGCTCGGTGAATGCCGAGTATCTTCTGCAGGAAGAGAGAAAAGACAACCGCCAGCTTGGCTGGGTGCTTCGCGGCATCGCTCTGGTGCTTCTGGTTTTAGGCGCACCTGGCTCCTTAAGTGTTATTAAAAAGAAGTGACGACGACCATTAAATCCTTCCCCGAACTCACCAACGAAGAGTTTTTCCGCATCTGCGAGGTGCGGGAGCAGGTTTTCGTGCTGGAGCAGAAAATCACTCTCTGCGCCGAACTTGACGAGCAGGACCTGCATTCCATCCACATCACAATGGCCGATGGCGGGAAAATCCTCGCCTATGCCCGCTGTTTTGCCGATGACGGCGTCGCCCACATCGGCCGCGTCCTGACTACGGTTCGCGGCAAAGGCTACGGCCGTGATATCATGTTGTCGGCAATGCAAGTCTGCCGCGAACGCCTTGGCTGCCGCCGCATCGTCGTCCACGCCCAGCAGCAGGTGATCCCCTTCTACGAGAAACTCGGCTTCCGCGTCACCTCCGCCCTCTTCGACGAATGCGGCATCCTGCATAGGACGATGGAGTGGGAGTGAGCGCTATTGTGCGTCTCGCAAACTTGTGGTATCTTTGCGGAAGTATGAAACACTTTTTAATAGCCATTGCGGCACTGCTGCTGGGGGTGTCTGCTGCCAGGGCGCAGGAGCCGGCCACTCTTGAGGGCACGTGGTGCCTTTGTGAGATTCTTTCTTTCGATGCCAGCGGGGAGCCGTCCGGGGGAATGACCGTGGGCAAGGACTACATTGAGTTCCGGGCCGATGGCACTTGTGTCATGCTCGCCAGCAAGCAGGAGAAGGAGTATTCCTACGATGCGGAAACCGGCGCACTCGTCATCGGCATACGAAAAGCAAAGGTGGTGCAGTTGACCTCCGACGAACTGGTGTGGGAAGAAGTGAGCGGCGGCAATACGATGCGATACCGTCTCCGTAAAAAATAACGCTATGATATCATTCTGGACTATATTTATTCTGGTGCTGGATTTTCTGGTGGGAATGGCGGTGCCTGTGCTGCTGGCCGTGTGGCTGGTGAAGAAGTACCATTGCAAGATTGAGACTGTCCTCATCGGCGCGGGAACGTTTTTCCTGTTTGCGCTGGTGCTGGAGAGCATGGTGCATATGGTGGTGCTCAAGAACTTCGATCTCCAGAGCCACAAGATTGCCTATGCTCTGTACGGAGGCCTTATGGCAGGCCTTTTTGAGGAAACCGGCCGGTTCCTGTCGATGAAGTTCCTGCTGAAGAAGGACAATAATCACACGGCGCTGGCATATGGTGTGGGCCACGGGGGAATGGAGGTGATCATGGTATTTGCGATGAGCATGTTTTCCATGGCATTGATAGCCATTCTGTCCAATATGGGCAAGATGGACGTGCTGTTTGCCAAGGCTCCGGCCGATCCGGCTGCGACATCCCAGGTGGATGCTATGGTGGAAGCGATGCGAACAAACGCTCCGGCTACTTATCTGCTGGGTATGTGGGAGAGAGCATCGGCCCTGGTGCTTCATGTTTCGCTCTCCGTTCTGGTATTTACCGCTGTGCGCAAGGGGGGCCGATATCTTTGGCTCTTCCCTGCGGCTATTCTGCTGCACGCGCTGCTGGACGGCGTTGCGGTGATGCTTAATGGTCAGGTTGATGCCATACTCCTTGAAGTGATTATCATGTGCATGGCCATAGCGATTGCAGCGCTGGCATTCATTATTAATAAGAAATGTAAACCCGGAGAAGTGCCGGTAGAATAATATGAAAGAAGATCTCTCCGAAGTGCTGGAACTGGCGGCCGATGCCGGTCACGTGCTCCTGGAAAACGGGGCGGAAATATCGCGAGTGGAGGATATCATGGCGCGTATTGCCACGCATTTCGGCGTGAGTTCCGGCAGTTTCTTCGTGCTGTCAAACGGCATTTTCACTACCGGTCAGGCGGAGAAGATTTCAAAGGCCGGCGGGCAGGCATCGACCTATGCCAACGTGGAGTTCATTCCCATCAGGGGAGTGCAGCTGGCAAAGGTGGTTGAGGTGAACCGGCTCAGTTACGACATTGCGGCCGACAGATGCACTCTGGCCCAGGCGCGGGAGCGTTTGAAGGCCATTAAGGAGGCCCCGGCGGCTCCGGCCTGGGAGAGTATCCTGGGATCGGCACTTGGTGCTGGAGGTTTCTGTGCAGTGTTCGGCGGCGGGTTTATGGACTGTGCCGCCGCGTTTGTGGCCGGGCTGCTGCTGTATGTGTTCCTTATCTTCGTGAGCGGCAGGTTCATGTCCAAGATTGTGGGCGGAATCTGCAACGCGCTTCTGGTAACACTCATCTGCATTGCGGAGTGGAGACTTGGCTTCGGGTGCAGCCTGGGCAATATCATCATCGGCGCAATAATGCCCCTGATTCCCGGCGTGCCCTTCGTGAACGGCGTGCGGGATCTCGCGAATTCGGACTATATCGCGGGCCTGACGCGCCTCACGGATGCCATGCTGTCGTTCTTCTGCATCGCCATCGGTGTTATTCTGGCATTTATGGCCGATGGTGCCATGCTTGGCGGGATGATCGAGCTTGAGGGGATGAGCGTGAGTGCGGAGACATCGGCATTGGGATGGCAGGTGCTGGCGGCGTTCATCGGCACGGCTGCTTTTGCCGATTTGTTCGGGATGAAACGCAGTCATTATGCTGTGGCGGGCCTCATTGGCGCTATCGGCTGGTGCGTGTATCTGCTTCTTGCGCGTTATGCAGGGGCTTCTCCGGCAGTGGGAACGCTGATTTCCGCCATATTGGTTTGCATGCTGTCCCGCTTCTCTGCCGTACCCATGCGCAGTCCCGCGCAGGTGTTCCTGCTGTGCGGCATTTTCCCGCTGGTTCCGGGCGCCGGCATTTTCTGGTTTACGTATTTCCTTACCGCAGGGCAGTTCTCCCTCTCCCTGCACAGCGGTTTCGTGGCGGTGAAAGTGGCCGTGGCGCTTGTGCTTGGCATCATCCTGGCCATGGAACTGCCGCAGCGGCTGTTTTCCGTTTTTAAACGGAAAGACGCACCCCGGCAGCCGTGGCGCTTAACTCACTGATATTCAGTGAAATAATAGTTTCCCGGTGCAAATTTTTTTGCACCGGGAAACATATAACACGTTGTGTGTAAATAACTTAGCCGCCAGACTATTTTTTAAACAGGCCGCCGAGTATGCTCTTTGCAGTTTCCAGAAGGCCGCCGCCGTTGCTGCCCTTGAGTGTGAGGATAAGGTCCTGGAAGTCAACGTCGCCATCGCCGTCCTGGTCCTTGAGAATGCCGCCCAGTTTGCCCATGATGCCGGGGATGAGGGCGCCGAGTTTGGTTTCCAGGCCGCCAAGATCCAGGTTCTTGAGAGTGTTGTTCTTGAACAGATTGCCTGCGAGATCCGTGACGGGGCTCTTTGCCGCGTCAATCTTGCCGGTGAGGAGTTCCTTGAGCTGGTCTACGCCGCCGGGCTGGGTCACAGTCTGTGTGAGGGAACCGAAAATGGAGTCTGACATGCCCCCGAGGACTTTTTCCTTGAGGTTTGCAGGGATATTGACTTTTCCTGCTGCCGATGCTACCTGTGAAGAGATGAAATCGCTGATTCCTGCCATAGTGTTATTGAGGTTTATAGGTTTGTACAAATATACAAATAAATTGTTATTTTTGTGACTGCAGAAACAGATTACAATATGAAATCTATCAGTCAAAACAAGAGAGAGGCACGTGAGAGCCTCAGAGGCAACTGGGCGCCCTGTGTGCTTGCAATGGCATTATACATTGTGGTAACCATGGTATGTATGTCACCCAGTTATATGTACCAGTTGCTTCATCCTACTTTCTCCCAGGATCTGGCATATGCCGCGCAGACCAACAATATTACCGACATGATCGGCATTTACGGAGGTATGTCCCGGATGTCATCCATCGGCTCGCTGCTTCAGATCCTGATCCTGAACGCCGTCACAGTAGGCTTTATGGGAGCTTTCCTCAAGTTCTACAGGGAAAAGGACACGGCGGTTGCCGGAAATATGTTCAATATGGCCTTCAAGGACTATGGACACAAGATTCTGGGCATGTTCCTGATGGGCCTGTTCATCTTCCTGTGGACCCTTCTGCTGATTATCCCGGGTATCATCAAGTCCTTCTCTTATGCGATGACTCCGTACATCCTTAATGAGTATCCCAATGTGGGCGTGAACGACAGCATCGACATAAGCCGCAAAATGATGAAGGGTCACAAACTGGACCTCTTCCTGCTTGAGCTCAGCTTCATCGGCTGGATTCTCCTAAGCATTCTCACCCTGGGCATCGGCCTGTTATGGCTTGGCCCTTACATGCAAACCTCCATGAGCATCTTCTACGAAGACGTCAAGGCAGAATACATTGAGAAGAACGGCGATATGGCGTTCAGATAATTCTGGCGGCTAACGCACTGATACTCAACGATTTGATTGTTTCCCGGTGCAAATTTATTTGCACCGGGAAACATGTAAATAATTGACACACAAAGATATAGCCGCCAGGCTTAGCAGCACCACTGCTACAAAAAAAGTCTCCGACATCGAAATGCCGGAGACTTTTTTACGTTCTGTTGCTTAGATGCTAGAAAGCATAGCGGAGACCGAGGGCGATACCATGCCAGCCGAAGCCTACGCCACCGATGAGGGTTACCATAGGACGCCAGTCAAGTGAGAGCTGCAGTGGAATTGCGTCGAAGAAATACTCCAGACCGACCTGTGCGCCAATACCAAGACCAAGCCTCATCAGGTGTGCATCTTTTGCCGCATCGTAGTAGTCCCAGGTGTAGAGATCCGCTGCGGGGCCTGCATAGAGGTTGAACGGGCCGAGGGGCATGATGCTGAAGTCATAAGCTGCGGCGATGTTGATACCACTGTAGTAGGCATCCCAACCAAGATCGAACTCCAGGAAGTTCTCACCGAGGCTGTGCTGATAGGAGAGCTCGGTTGAGTAACCACCACGTACACCGAGGGCGCGGGGCTGTGCGGATGCTGCAACTGCGATGCCAAGCATCAGAGCAACGATAACGATAAGTTTTTTCATAGTGTTTAGTATTTTAGTTAGTGAATGTTCACAACTACAAATATAGTAATTTTTTCATTTAAACAATACCGCTGAAGCCCATAAACGCAAGGGCAAGGATTCCGACGCTTATCAGCGCAATCGGCACACCCTTGAAGGCCTTGGGTACATCGGAAAGGGCCAGATGCTCGCGGATTCCGGCGAAAATAATCATCGCCAGACCATAGCCGAGAGCCGTTGCCACAGCGTAAACCAGGGCCTGCGCAAGATTCAAAGTCCCACCTGGTACAAAGGCAAACTCCTTGGTAACCACGGTGATGGCAACGCCAAGCACGGCGCAGTTGGTGGTAATGAGCGGCAGGAAAATGCCTAGAGCCTGATAAAGTGCAGGGGATACCTTCTTTAAAACAATCTCCACCATCTGCACAAGCGCGGCAATAACCAGAATGAACGCGATGGTCTGCAGGAACTCAATCTTCAGCGGCACCAGCAGGTACATATTTAATAAATAAGTAACCAGCGTAGCCAGCGTAATGACGAAGCACACCGCCAGCGACATTCCTGTTGCGGTGGAAAGCTTGTTGGATACGCCCAGGAAGGGGCAGATTCCCAGGAACTGGGCCAGGACTATATTGTTGACGAAAATCGCCGAGATAATGATCAGAAAGTATTCCATAGCCTATTTCTTGAAAATCTTGTTGAACAGTACCAGCAGATAGCCCAGGCAAAGGAAAGCGCCGGGAGCCATCACGAATGCGAGCATTCCGTCGTGCCCGCCTATGAAATTGAAGCCGAATGCCGATCCGGAGCCGAGAATCTCGCGCACCAGGCCAAGCACCGTCAACGCCAGGGTAAAACCAAGTCCTACGCCCAAACCGTCACAGGCCGATGCAATAACGCCGTTCTTGTTTGCGAAAGCCTCGGCGCGCCCCAGGACGATGCAGTTCACCACGATCAGCGGGATGAACAGTCCCAGAGTCTCGTACATAGCGGGCGTGAAAGCCTGCATGAGGAACTGCAGCAGCGTCACGAAAGTGGCAATTACCACAATGTACACGGGAATGTGAACCTTGTCCGGTACGAGAGGGGAGATGGCCGAAATGGCCATATTGGAGAGCACCAGCACAAACAGCGTGGCCAGGCCCATCGACATGCCGTTGATTGCCGATGTCGTAGTGGCCAGAGTGGGGCACATGCCAAGCAGCAGCACGAAAGTGGGGTTGTTCTTGACAAGCCCGTCGCCGATTAATTTCAAATTCTTGTTCATATTGTGCCCTCCCTTATTGTAAGATAATAGCGGGGACGACGGCGTCATCGTCCGTAATGATGCCGGAAAGGTCGATTCCGGATATGTCGATGTCGACGGCAGGCCCCAGGACCGACGACGTGCCGGAGATGGCGCGGAATGCCTCAATGGCGCCCGCCACAGCCTTGGTGTATGCGCGAGAAGTGATGGTGGAAGCCGTAATTGCGTCGATGCTGCCGCCGTCCTTCTTCACTGAAAGCTCGGCCACGGAAGGATCCAGGCCCTTCCACTGCTCCATGAATTTCTTGTCCGATGTGCACTTGGCGCCGAGACCCGGAGTTTCGCTGTGCGACAGCACGGAAGTGTTGTATACCACGCCATCGGCAGTGACTCCCACAAGCAGGGTTAGAGGGCCGCCGAAGCCCACCGCAGTGGAGCGGATGGCGTAGCCTATCACCTTGTCATCGGCCATTGCCTTGAAATAAGTAACCTCCCCGATCTGGTCGAAGCTCTCGGTAATCTCCTCCACGGAAGTGAAAGAGGGGAGCACTTCGCCGATGGAGCGGGCGGTCTTTGCCGCAGCGGCCTCGCGTATGGGAGCCTCGGTAACCGCGTATGCAACGCCCAGGATGGCCGAGCACAGCAGGCAGGTGACGCCCAGGCAGAGAACCATGTTCAAAAGTGTCGATTTTGCCGCCATAGCCTATGCCCTCCCGAATTTTTTCTGGTGGAACCAGCGGTTGAGCAGCGGCACCACGGAGTTCATGATAAGTATGGCGAAGGAAACGCCCTCCGGATATGCCCCGAAGTAGCGGATCATCATGGTGATAAAGCCGATGCCCACGCCGAAGATGACTCCGCCCCACAGGCTCATGGGCGACGTGACATAGTCCGTGGCCATGAAGCAGGCGCCCAGGATGAGGCCGCCGGTGAGGAGGTTGAACACCGGACCGGTGAAGCGGGCCGGGTTGATGCCCCAGAAGATAAGAGCAGTAAGAGCCACCGTAGCGAAGATGCTCAGGGTGATCCAGGGCTTGATGACCCTGCGGCAGAGCAGGTATACAAAGCCGACGAGCAGGGCGATTGCGCAGGCCTCGCCGGCGCTGCCGCCCAGGTTGGCGTACAGCATGATACCGTAGTCATAGCCGCCGCTTGTCATTATATCCTGCACTGACGCACCCTGAAGCAGGCCTTCCTTGATTGCGCCCAGAGGGGTTGCGCCGGAAACGGCATCGGCCCCAAAAAGGCCATGGGGCTCCTTCCAGGAGGTCATGTAAGTGGGGAACGACACCAGCAGGAACACTCGGCCCACAAGGGCTGGATTCCAGATGTTCTGGCCGATGCCGCCGAAGCTCATCTTGGCAATGCCGATGGCCACTATCGCGCCGATGATGATAATCCAGAACGGAGCGGTGTACGGCACATTCAGGGCCAGCAGAATGCCGGTTATCACTGCGGAAAGGTCTCCGATAGTGGAGCGCTTCTTAAGCAGGAACCGTGTGATTGCCCATTCCAGCAGCACGCAGGAGCCCACGCTCACGGCCATCAGGAGAATCTCCTGCCAGCCGTAGAACACGAACGACACCAGCACTGCCGGCGCCAGGGCGATTATCACATCCAGCATCAGGGACTGGGTGGAGTCCTTGGAGTGGATGTGGGGGTTGGGGGATACTATAAGTTTTTCCATAGGGCTTACTTTTTAGCTTCTGCTGCGGCCTTCGCGGCGGCGGCACGGGCGCGGATTGCACCGAGGACGGCGCCTTTGGCGAGGCGGATGTGGTCCAGCAGGGGAATGCGGGCTGGGCAGGAGAAGAGGCAGCAGCCGCATTCGATGCAGTCCTGCACGGCGTTCTTCTCCAGTTCCTCCATCTCGCCGGCTTTGGCCAGGCGCACCAGAAGGAAGGGCTCCAGGCCCATGGGGCAGGCATCGGCACACTTGCCGCAGCGGATGCAGTTGCTCTCCGGGGCCCGCCTGGTCTGCTTTTCGGTGAGGAAGAGCAGGGCGCTGGTTCCCTTGAGCGTTGAGGCGTCCAGATTGGCAACGGCCTTGCCCATCATGGGTCCGCCGCTGATGATCTTGGCCGCATCGGCAGGAATACCTCCCACCTGGTCGATGATGAAGCGGAACGGGGTGCCCACCCTTATCTGGAAGTTGGCCTGCCTGGGAAGGCATTCGCCGGTTATGGAGACAATGTTGTCCACGAGAGGCTTGTTTTTCTGGACAGCGTCGTACACGGCCATGGCTGTTCCAACGTTCTGTACCACTGCGCCCACGCTGATGGGAAGCGCTCCGGAGCCAACCTGGCGATGCATCACGGCGTCGATGAGCTGCTTTTCGCTGCCCTGCGGGTAACGCATCTTCATGGGCATCACCTCTATATTCTTATAAGGTAACTTGCCGATGACCTCGCGGATGTGGCTGATGGCCTCCGGCTTGTTTTCCTCGATAGCGATGGTAACGGGCACATTGCCCATCACCTGCTGAAGGATTGCCGACCCCACGACAACCTGCTCACCCTTTTCCAGAAGGACGCGGAAATCGGAAGTAAGGTAGGGCTCGCATTCGCAGCCGTTGATAATGACCCTTTCGCACTTTGAACCGGGAGGTGGCGAAAGCTTTACGTGGGTGGGGAATGTGGCGCCGCCCAGACCCACGACACCGGCCAGGCGGATCTTCTCGATAATAGCCTTGTTATCGGCCGGAATCTCGGTTATCAGGGTATCTGAAAGGTCGATTCCGGGTGCCCATTCATCGCCCTCCGTTTCAATCTCGATGCACATTGAAGGGTTGCCGGCCAGGTCTTTCTGAGGGCCGATGGACTTCACGGTTCCGCTCACGGGCGAGTGGATGAAGGCCGATACAAAGCCGCCGGGCTCGGCTATTACCTGCCCTGCGAGCACTTTGTCTCCCACTTCCACCACGGGTTTTGCGGGAGCGCCGATGTGCTGGGAGAGCGCCAGATATACTTTTGGCGGCAGGGGAAGCTGCTGGATTGCGCAGTCCCGGGAAATCTTGCTGTCGTGGGGGTGTACGCCGCCGATGGAGAATGTGTGCTTACTCATGACTATCCTCCTTTTTCGCATTACGTTCCTTGATGCGGGCCTTTACGGCATCCTTGTCAAGTGGTTTGGGAAAATTCACGCCGTGGATGGCTCCGGTGGGGCACATGGCCTCGCATTCGCGGCAGAGTTTGCACTTTGCCGGGTCGATGTAGGCGATGTTGGCATCCAGGGTGATTGCGTCGTGCGTGCAGGTTTTCACGCAGATGCCGCAGCCGATGCAGGCGTTGGCGCAGGCCTTCTTTGCGGCGGGCCCCTTGTCCTTATTCATGCAGGACACGAACTCGCGCATGCCGCGGGGACCTTTGGGACGGAGCTCGAACAGGCCCTTGGGGCATGCCTTTGCGCAAGCGCCGCAGGCGGTGCACTTGGCTTCGTCTACAACGGGCAGGCCGGTTTCCGCATCCATGCTCAAGGCACCGAACGCGCAGGCCTGGACACAGTCGCCGCAGCCAAGGCAGCCGAACGCGCAGGCAGTATCGCCCGCGTAGAGCTGCGCTTTCACTTTGCAGGACGCCGCGCCGTCATAATCGTTCACCACGGGACGGACGCCGCAGCTGCCGTTGCAGCGGAGAACCGCCACCCTGGGGGCCTGGGCCTTCACTTCGATGCCCAGGATCTCCGCCACTTTGGCCATCGTGTCATTGCCGCCCACCGGGCAGAAATGACTGTCCAAATTGCCGGCCTTAACAGCCGATTCCGCAAACGCGCGGCAGCCGGCAAAGCCGCATCCGCCGCAGTTCGCTCCGGGCATCGCTTTTTCCACAAGGTCGATCCTGGGGTCTTCCCGCACCATGAACTTCTTCGCTATGAAGAAGAGCACCAGGGCAAGGAGGGCTCCAAGCACAGTGACCACTGCGATGGTCCAGATAATAGTACTTGTCATATGGTTTTAAGTTAGTTGTTCTTTGAAGCAGGCCTCGTAATCCTTCCTCACCCTTTTCCGGCAGAGCCACAGCACGAAATAGTACAGCCCAGTGACCGCAATCCCCGTGAGCCCGGCAAACAGTTCCGAAGCACCAAGTGCCTGGGACACGAAAAATCCCGCCAGCAGGACAATCAGGGGTGCTACGTAGCTTAGCAGCACAGCCTTTAAACCCAGCGAAGCGGGAACTTCTATGTTCGGATCCAGTTTGCCGGCCCTTGAGCAGAGCGAGGCGGTTGGACAGGAGGCGCAGGCGGAAGAATCTTCCTTCATCATTCAGTGGCCAGTTTGTGTGCGAGGCCAGTGTAGGCGCTGAGCCTCCCGGTTACGGCGCCCACCTTGAGCGGGGCCATGAAGTAGATGGGGATATGGTTATTGTCGTCCGACACCCAAAGCTGGGCGTCCTCGTTTCCTGTGAACATTTCCCCGGCCACTACGTTGCAGCCGAAGTGCAGGCACTTAACCTTGCCGATGCCCTTGATCCGTTTGCTCTCGCGTCCCTTGAAAGTGAGGCTGATGGTGTACACGTCGTCGTCGATGGCGTATGTGACCTTGTAGGACTTGCCGTCCTTGAGGCCCGACGTGTCCATCCTGCGGAGGAAATAAATGATGGAAGGGAGGTCGTATGTGCAGTCCGTAAGGGGAAGGTCTGCGCTCTGCTGGGGTTTGGAACCCATCTTCCAGGTTGCCCTGATCTTGCGGCTGCCCCAGTTGTAGTAGTACTGGTTTGTAGCGGTGTACTTGCCCTCCAGAGTGTTGCGGGTGTACTTTATAGGACGTCCGCTGTCCATGGCGAACCAGCTCTGGAAATTCTCCCTCGCCTTGAAGAAGGTGTCGAAGAAGGATTTTGTGCGGGCCGTCATCTTGCTGTGGTACACCTGTTTGCCATTGTAGGTTACAGTGTCCAGCTTAAGCGATGCGGTGGCTACGTCCGTGTTCACGGCGTTCCACTTGTAAGACAGCACGTATGAAAGATTTTCACCTGCGGCGTAGGGGAGTTCTCCACCCTTTGTGGGGATGCACTGCGCCTTGGCTGCAAAGGAGCCAAGCAGGATGGCCAGGGATATGAATAAAACCTTTTTCATCAGAACGGAGCATTAGGGTCATCGTCAAATGAGGACACCGCCGGAGCATTCATTGCGCTCTCGACCGGCCGTGAGGCCTGGATGTCCAACGCCTGGTCTGGTTCCAAGAATCGTACCTGACCGGCCTTGTACTTCATTTCGATGTCGCAAACTTCTCCATTTCTGTGCTTTGCGATAACTATAAAGGCTTTTTCCCTGTCTGAAGGATCCTCCGACATTCCCACGAAATCGGGCCTGTGGATGAAGATTACCATATCGGCATCCTGCTCGATGGAGCCGGATTCACGAAGGTCGCTGAGCTGGGGCTTTCCGGTGCCGCCCGTGCGCTGTACGGCGTTTCTGGACAGCTGGGAAAGTGCGATGATGGGGACGTTCAGCTCCTTTGCCGTTGCCTTGAGCGTACGGGAAATGGCTGCAACTTCCTGCTCACGCATTCCGCGGAGCTCCGAAGGGCCCTGCATCAGCTGGAGATAGTCCACGACGATGAGCCTTACGCCCTTCTGCTTTACCAGACGCTTTGCCTTGGCGCGGAATTCCATCACCGGAATGCCGGGGGTGTCGTCGATATACAGCGGGGCTCTTGAAAGGTCCTTGAGCTTGTGCTCCAGCTGGGTCCATTCATAGTCTTCCAGCTTTACGCCGCCCTTGATCTTTTCTCCGGGAAGGCCCGACTCCGTTGTGATGAGACGCTTGCCCAGCTGGTCGGCCGACATTTCCAGGGAGAAGAATGCCACGGGCATGTTGTAATCCACTGCGGCGTTGCGGGCGAGGTTGAGCGAGAAAGCCGTCTTACCCATGGAGGGACGGGCGGCAAGGATGATGAGATCCGATTTCTGCCAGCCCTGGGTTACCCTGTCGATGGAAGGGAAGCCTGAAGGAACGCCGCTGGGGCCGGTTACGCCCTGGAGGGCCTGCAGGTTGTCCATCACCGAGTTGATGATGCTGGAAATCTCCTGCACGTCCTTCTTCTCGCGTGTCTGGATGGCCTCGAAGATTTTGCTCTGGGCGGTGTCCACGAGCTCGTCCACGTTCACGGAATCGTCGTACGACTGCTTGAGGATGTCGTACGATGCCTTGATGAGATCCCTCTGGATGGCCTTCTGCTTGAGGATCCTGATGTGATACTCGATGTGGGCGGCGGCGCCGATGCGCTGGGAAAGATCGGCAAGGAAAACGGGCCCGCCGATTTCTTCCAGCTGGCCGCGGGCGCGCAGACGGTCCGACACGGTTATAATGTCGATGGCGACGTGCTCGTTGACGAGCGAGGACATCGCTTCGAATATCATTTTGTGACGGGGATCGTAGAAGCAGCCGGCGGTGAGCTCTTCCATAGCTTCGTCTATGGTGGAGGGCTCAACCAGCATTGCTCCGAGCACCGCTTCCTCCACATCCTGGGCCTGGGGCGGTTTGTTGCCCATTTCAAGTCCCAGAGTGTCCAGGTTTACGGCTTCGTCACGTTTGCGTCCGCGCCGGGGGGTGTCTGCCATATTACTTCTTCTCGAAATCCGGGTTGATGATGATGCGTCCGCAGTGCTCGCAGATGATGAGCTTGCGGTTGGATGCAACCTCTACACGGCGCTGGGGAGTGATGGTGTTGAAGCATCCTCCGCAGGAATCTCCGTTGTAGATGGATACCACTGCCAGGTGGTTGTAGACGCTGGCACGGATGCGCTCATAGGCGCTCATGGTGCGCTCGTCGATCTTGGCTGCGCATTCCTCGCGGCGTGCACGGAGCACTTCTTCCTCCTTGGAGGTGGACTCCACGATGCGTGCAAGTTCGTCTTTCTTGGCCTTGAGGTCTTCGCTGCGGATGCCGATGCGGTCCTTGAGCTCGTCCTGCTCCGCCTTTTTGTTGGCGATTTCGTAACGGGTGTCGTTGATGTTCTTCTCGTCGATCTGGAGGAGGAGCTCCTGGTTCTCGATTTCCTTGTTGAGCGAATCGTACTCGCGGGAGTTGGAGATGGTCTCCAGCTGCTTGCGGTATTTCTCGATGGCGCTCTCGTGCTCCGCGATGCTCAGTTTGGAATCTGCGATGTTCTTCTGGAACTGTTCCACGAGTGCGGAAAGAGCGGCCGATTTCATCTTGAGGGCGGCGATTTCCGTTTCCATTTCCTCCACTTCTGCGGGCAGTTCGCCGCGGAGCTGGTAGATCTTGTCAATCTCCGAGTCCGCTTCCTGAAGCTCGTAGAGGGTTTTGAGTTTTTCCTCTACCGACAGTTCTGAGTCCGCAAAATTCTTCTGCAGGGAGACGAAGGTTTCCCTCTGGTCGATGGGAGTCTCCACTTTCTTTATTTTCTTGGTTGCCATATAGTTATAAAAAGTTTTTGCCGATTAAAACCAGTGCACGGGGTTGCCCTCCCGCAGGGAGGAGCCCAAATGAACTGCAAAGTTAGGAAATTTTTTCTTTAAGAAAGAAAATAAAATGTCGCTTATTTCCACTTCGCTCTCAAAATGGCCGATGTCGGCCACCATGAAGCCTTCCGGGGTGAAGAAATTGTGGTAGGAAATATCGGCCGTCACATAGAGCTGCGCACCGGCGGCCCGGGCAGCCGGGATTTCGCTTCCGCCGGAGCCTCCGAGCACCGCCACCGTGGTTATCGGACCTTCAATCGGGGCCGATGTACGCACGAATCTGAGGTGGAAACGCTCTTTGATAAGGTCGATGGCCTCCCTGCCGGTGAGCGGCTTTTCAAGGGTGCCGTATGCGCCCAGTCCGGTGCCGCCTTCATCCTCCAGGATGCGGATATCTTTGAGGCCCAGCCTGCGGGCCATTGCTCCGGACACTCCTTCGATGACTTTATCGGCAGTAGTGTGTGCGGCGTAAACCGCGATTCCGGCGCGGATGGCCTTCATGATGGCCTCTCCGGTGGGCTCGCTGCCGTTGATCTGCCTCAATCCCTTGAAAATGAGCGGGTGATGGGTGATTATCATGTCGCAGCCCCTGGCGGCGGCTTCGTCCACCAGCTGAGGGGTGCAGTCGAAGCCCACCATGACTCCGTGGACGGGGTCTTCCGGCGAGCCGATGCATAGGCCGCTGTTGTCCCACTGCTCCTGTATGCCCAGCGGAGCGAATTCCTCCACTGCGGCGGTTATGTCGGCTACTTTCATATGCTCTTCTTCACTTCCATCAGACGGGCCCTGATGCTGCGCAGCGAATCCAGGGCTTTCACCCTTTTTTCAACGGTGCGGCGGTCTTCTCCCATGCGGGCTGCGGCGCCCTCGAGGGTGAGGCCCTCGTTCTTTACGAGGTGCTTGATCTGCTTGAGGGTTTCGATGTCGCTGTCGTGGAAAAGACGGTTTCCCTTGGCGTTCCTCTGGGGCTTGATGAAGCGCTCGAAATAGTTGCACCAGTAGCGTACGGCGCTGGTGTTTTCGCCCAGCATTTCCGCAACTTCGCCCATTGTGTAAATAGTTTTTGCCATATAGATTAATCCATTGATTGTAAAGTACTTCCAGATATGTAAAGCATGCGTGCATAGTCTTCCGGAGAGACCGATGCGAAGAAGTGGTTCACGGGGTCCTGCGGGATGCCGCGGAGCAGCACTTCGTAGTGCAGGTGAGGGGCGAATCCGGGCATCACTCCAACCGTTCCGAGGGCCTCGCCGCGCTTCACTTTCCGGCCCTCTTCCACGAACGTGTCGCCGAGCTGGCCGTAGCGGGTTACAAAGCCGCCTTTGTGTCTCACCGAGACGGAGAGGCCAAGGCCGTCACGGGCATTTTCCACCTTTGATACAACGCCGTCGGCGGTGCACCATACGAGCGTTCCCCTGGGAACCACGATGTCCAGGCCCTGGTGCTGTACGGTTTTCTTGTAGAAGGGGTTCTGTTTTTCGCCAAGGGAGGCTCCCGTCTGGGCATAGGACATGTCCTTGAGGGGGAGGGTCAGCGGCGGGATGGAATCGGCCTTCTGCTCCAGCAGACGGAAGATATCGGCAAATGAGCTGTCCACAAGGGAGGCCATTTTCATCACGCGTTCGCTCTTGGTGGTGATGTAGTTGAGGTAGAAGCTGTCCGAGAGGGAGTCGCTGTCGGCGATAAGGTCGGCGGCGGTGATGGCATCGGCACTTGGGGCTTCGGTGAGGAAGAGGCCCGAGTAGATGGCTCCGTCGCGGCGGTTGAGGTTGGCGACCACCTTGCTTTCCAGGTCGACATCGGCCTTTAAACCGGGGTAGGCGGCCTCGTACATGGCTATTTCGCGCCTGAGGGCTTTATCCTCCGGAGACGACAGGATGAGGGCCGCGATGCCGGAAAGGACTATCGACAGCGCGAATGAAGACAATATGAACGTTCCTCTTCCTTTCATCGCTTGCTGGAGGGTTTGTGCACCATCTCGAAATAGTCCTTTGGGGATATGGAGAGGTCCATAAAATGAAGGGGATCAACCGCTTCTCCCTGGTACATCACTTCGTAATGCAGATGCGGAGAAGTGGACTGGCCGGTGTTTCCTGAGAGCCCCACGCAGTCTCCGCGCCTGAGCTTCATGCCTTCGAATACAAAGATCTGGGACATGTGGGCATAGCGTGTCTGGTAGCCGAAACCGTGGTCCACAACCACCTGGTGGCCGTAGCTGCGCTCCTCCTCCTTGACCAGCGAAACCACTCCGTCGCCGGTGCAATAGATGGGATTGCCTTTGTCGCAGCCAAGGTCCACCCCCTTGTGAAGGCGTATGCCGCCAAGGATGGGGTGGTTCCTGTAGCCGAAGGGGCTGGAGAAGCGGTAGCTGCCCGGGGTGGGGTTGATGGGCGGAATGGCCGGGATGTGGCTGGCGATGTCACCTGCCGATTTTGCCAGATGCTCCACCTGGGTGTAGGAGACGCTCTGGGCCCATGCCCTGCGCATGATCAGCTGGGAGCGGGCTATTGCCGATGCCAGAAGGGAAGTGCTGTCCAGCCCTTCCGGGAGGATGGTTTTGCCGGCAGTGCGTTCCGTATCGGTCAGTTCGCGCATGCCGTAAACCGGGCGGTAGATGCGGTTGTCGCGCACTTCCAGAAGGTCCAGGTCTTCCTCGAAGCCGTCCATCCTGCCCAACAGGCGTTCCACCCTGGATTCCCATTGCGCCTTCTGCCTCATGAGCATGGCGGTTCTTGGAAGATGCATGTGGAAGACACCGAAGTAAAGCAGCATGTACAGCCCGAAGAGGGCAACCCCGGCGGCCGCAACACCCAGTCCCTTGAGCACGCTGTGCCGGGACGAGGTGTCCGTTTCTACCATCAGGGTTTCAGGATTGAATATGGTTTTATCCTGTTTGGACACGTTTTAGTTTCTATGTCAGACGCAAAAATAGGAAAATTTCCGCAAAAATAGTATTTTTGCAGGCTAGAATCTTTTTGAAGAGTTATATGAAAGCGCAAGAAATCAGACAGAAATTCCTGGACTTTTTCGCATCCAAGGGTCACACGCTGGTGCCGTCGGCCCCCATGGTGATAAAGAACGACCCTACGCTCATGTTTACCAATGCGGGAATGAACCAGTTCAAAGATATATTCCTGGGCAACAGCGCCCCCAAATTCCCCCGCGCCGCGGATTCGCAGAAATGCCTGCGCGTGAGCGGCAAGCACAACGACCTGGAGGCGGTGGGCCACGACGGCCGTCACCACACCATGTTCGAGATGCTCGGCAACTGGAGCTTCGGCGACTATTTCAAGGAAGAGGCCATCGACTGGGCCTGGGAGCTGCTCACGGAAGTTTACAAGATCGACAGGACCAAGCTTTATGCAACCGTGTTCGAGGGCTGCCCGGAAGAGGGTACGGAACTGGATACGGAGGCGCAGAAGGCATGGCTCAGGCATCTTCCCGCCGACCATGTGCTCACCGGAAACAAGCACGACAATTTCTGGGAAATGGGCGATACGGGCCCCTGCGGCCCCTGCAGCGAGATCCACATCGACCTTCGCAGCGATGAGGAAATTGCCAGGGTTCCCGGCCGCGATCTGGTGAATACCGACAACGACGAGGTTATCGAAATCTGGAACCTGGTGTTCATGCAGTACAACCGCAAGGCGGACGGCCATCTGGAGCCGCTTCCGGCCAAGTGCATCGACACTGGAATGGGCTTCGAGCGCCTGTGCATGATACTTCAGGGCAAGGCTTCCAACTACGAGACGGATGTGTTCTCCGGCCTCATCGGCAAGTTGGAGGAGCTCTCCGGACATAAATATAAGGAAAATGACAAGGTCGAGGTTGCAATGAGGGTGTGTGCCGACCATATCCGCGCCATCGCATTCTCCATTGCCGACGGCCAGTTGCCTTCCAACGTGAAGGCCGGCTATGTGATCCGACGCATCCTTCGCCGTGCTGTGCGTTACGGCTATACATTCCTTGGCTTCACGGAGCCTTTCCTCTGCCGTCTGGTGGAGCGTCTGGTTGCCGATATGGGTGATGCCTATCCGGAGATCAAGGCCCAGCAGAAGCTCATCGAGAATGTGATAAGGGAGGAGGAAAACGCCTTCCTGCGCACTCTGGACAAGGGTATCCGTATGCTGGAGGACAATATGGCAAAGAACGCCGCCACAAAGGTGGTTTCCGGCGTGGACGCTTTTGTCCTTTACGACACTTACGGCTTCCCGGTGGACCTTACGGAGCTCATTGCTACGGAAAAGGGCTATACCGTGGATCTGGAAGGATTCAAGGTGGAGCTTGAGAAGCAGAAGGAGCGCGCCCGTAATGCCACGGCAAATGAGTTCGGCGACTGGCAGACCTTTGTGGACGGAGAGGAAGTGGTGTTCGAGGGCTATGACACGATGGAGGTTGAAGACGCGGTTCTTCTGCGCCAGCGTGTTGTGAAGCAGAAGAACAAGGAGTACTTCCAGCTGGTATTCGACCGCACTCCGTTCTATGCGGAGATGGGCGGCCAGGTGGGCGACACCGGCTGGATAGAGGCCGATGGAGAAAGAATCGCCATCCTCAATACTGTAAAGGAGAACAACCTGACGATTCATCTGGCGGAGAGGTTCCCTTCTTCGTCCGATGTGCGTTTCAAGTTGACGGTGGATGCTGCGCGCAGGCGTAAGATCCAGGCCAACCATACCGCTACCCACCTGCTTGACCATGCGCTGCGCGAGGTGCTTGGCACCCACGTGGAGCAGAAGGGCTCGTACGTGTGCGCGGATTATTTAAGGTTCGACTTCTCCCATTTCCAGAAGGTTACCGATGAGGAGCTGCTTAAGGTGGAGCGTCTGGTGAATGCGGCAATCCGCGGGAATGAGAAGCGCGTTGTCGTGGAAACCGATATGGCTCACGCTAAGGAGATGGGCGCCATCGCCCTGTTCGGCGAGAAATACGGCGAGAAGGTGCGTGTGGTGAAGTTCGGCCCGGCCGTGGAGCTCTGCGGCGGAACGCATGCGGAGGCCACGGGCAACATCGGCATGCTTAAGATTGTTTCCGAAAGTGCAATTGCCGCCGGTGTACGCAGGATTGAAGCTATTACCGGTGAGGCTGCGGAGGAGTATATCCATGGCGAGGAGGATGTTCTGAAGACTGCACGCAGTTTCTTCAACAATGTCCCGGATCTTGCGGGAGCGATTAAGAAACTTGTCGATGAGAATGCGGAGGCACGGAAGGCTTTGGAGGCAGCTGCTGCGGAGAAAGCGTCGCAGCTGGCTTCCAGGTTGGCTGCCGAGGCTGCGGAGATCGGCGGTGTAAAGGTCGTGCGTTTTGAATCGTCCGTTGAGCCGGCCATGGCAAGGAATATCGCCCTCACGCTGCAGAAGAATAGCGGTATGGCTATGTGCGGCGCTTTTGAATATGAAGGGAAGCCCAATCTGGTGCTCATGTATTCTGCCGACCTTGTGGCCGCAGGAAAGAATGCGGGTAAGGATATCCGCGAGGCGGCGGCCCTCATTCAGGGCGGCGGTGGCGGGCAGCCCGGCCTGGCAACGGCCGGCGGACGCAACGTGGAAGGCCTGGCATCGGCACTTGATAAACTTGTAGAACTGGCTACTGCCTGATGAAGAGGCTCGACAGGTTCATACTGAAGTCGTTTATAGGACCGTTCTTCGCGATCCTGGCCATTGTCATCTTCATCCTGGTGATACAGTTCCTTTGGCTGTATATCGACGAGCTCGTGGGCAAGGGACTGGAGTTCAAGGTTATCCTGGAGTTCCTCATGTGGGGAAGCTGTCAGGTGCTGCCGCTGTCCATCCCTCTTGCCACCCTTCTGGCTTCGATGATGACCCTGGGCCAGATGGGCGAGCATTTTGAACTTACGGCCATAAAGGCGTCGGGCATTTCACTGACGCGGGTTCTGATTCCGCTCATGATCGTGAGTGTGTTCATCAGCATCGGCGCATTCTTCATCGGCGACCGCCTGGTGCCTTATTCTATCAACCAGATCTATACGATGCGGTCGGACCTGAGCCGCACCAAGTCGGAAATCAAGATTCCCATCGGCTCGTTCTACGACGGCATCGACGGGTATATCCTGCGGATCGAGGACAGGGACAATTCCACCGGAATGATGTACGACGTAATGGTGTACGACCATTCCAACAACAAGGGAAATACCTCCCTGACAGTGGCCGACAGCGGTATCATGAAGCTTTCAAAGGCCAAGGATTACCTTACATTCCTGCTTTACGACGGCATCAGCTACCAGGAAACCAATACCAAGAAGTATCGCGACACTACGCTGGCGCTGCGGAGGATCGGCTTCAATAAGGAGGAGATGATTATTCCGCTGGAGAATTATTCTTTCCAGCACTCGGATTCGGCCCGCTATGGCGACCAGGTCCGTTCCATGTCCCTGAAACAGCTTACTGTGGGGCATGATTCGCTTTCGCGTATGAATGACGAGGGGCTGGCTAAGCATCTGGCGGAGTTTGACAGGACTATCAATTTGCGTTACCGTTCCCAGCTGGATACGTCTTGGCGCGAAAAGGGGAAGACACTGCTGGTGCTGGAGGATTACTGGGACGGGTGGAAGGACCTGGAGGCGGAAAGATATGCGCTGGAGAATGCTGCCAATCTGGCCAGCCAGGCGCAGTCGTCGCTTGAAAGCCAGGGCTATGAGGCTTACGAGTACACCAAGATACTGCGCCTTACCGATGTGGAGATTTGGAGAAAGTACGCGCAGGCACTGGCCTGTCTGCTGCTGTTCTTTATCGGTGCGCCTCTTGGGGCGCTGATCCGGAAGGGCGGCCTGGGTACGCCGGCGATTATCTCCGTGCTGTTCTTCGTGCTGTACTGGGTGGTGGATATCAGCGGTGAAAAACTGGCCAAGGACGGCGCTGCAAGCGCGTTCGTGGGCAAGTTCATATCGGCCTTTGTGCTGGCGCCCATAGGGGCGTTCCTCACCACCAAGGCCATTCAGGATTCTTCTATTTTCAATGCCGATCTGATTAAGTCGGCTTTCCGCAAGGTGAAGAGCCGTATTGCGGCTTTCTTCCGCAAGCCACGTCTGGTGTTCATGGGAACACCGGAGTTTGCCGTGGCTTCGCTGGATGCCCTGGTGAAGGCCGGGTATAAGGTGGTGGGCGTTGTTACCGTTGAGGACAAGCCGTCCGGGCGCGGGCTCAAGGTGAGTGAGAGTGCGGTGAAGAAATATGCAGTGGAGCACGGGCTGCCGCTGCTGCAGCCTGCCAAGCTGAAGGATCCTTTGTTCCTGGAGGCGCTGGCTGCATGGAAGGCGGATCTGTTCGTTGTGGTCGGGTTCCGGATGCTGCCGGAGCAGGTGTGGACCATGCCTAAGCTGGGTACGTTCAACCTGCATGCTGCGCTTCTGCCTCAGTACCGCGGTGCGGCCCCTATCAACTGGGCTGTGATTAACGGTGAACTGCGCACGGGTGTTACCACCTTTATGATAGACAAGAAGATCGACACCGGCGGAATCCTGTTCCGTGAGAGCTGCCTTATCGGCCCGGCGGAAACGGCAGGAGACGTTCACGACAAGCTTATGGCCATGGGTGCCACGCTGGTTGTGGATACGGTGGAGGCAATCCTGCAGAAGAATGTGGAAACCCGCGTGCAGCGCAGCTTCATCCAGGGCTCGGAGGTTTTGCGTCCGGCGCCGAAGCTCACCCGCGAGCTGCAGCACATCGACTGGAACGCTCCCACGCGCGAGGTGTACAACCTCATCCGCGGCCTGAGCCCGTTCCCGTGTGCGTTTACGGAGCTGGTGCGCGATGGCGAGGCAACGCAACTGAAGATCTTCTTCGGCGAGCAGCGCTACGACCTTCACGCCGCTCCCGGTACCGTTTTGTGTGACGGCTCTTATATCGCCATCGCCACTGCTGACGGTGCGATTGAGCTTAAGGACGTGCAGCTTGCCGGCAAGAAGCGGATGGATGCCGCGGCGTTCCTGAAGGGCTTCCGCGATCCCTGCAGTTATACGGCATCTTCCGGCACTTCGCATGAGGAAATCCTCAAGTATACCCCTGTTGAGGAATGAAATCGGCAGTAATCCTTTGCGACGGGGCTTTCCCAACCGCTGAATATCCGCTGTACCTTCTTGGCTCGGCCGATGTTCTGGTGTGCTGCGACGGTGCCTTCGGACGGTATCTGGATGCTGGTTTTACGCGTTTGCCTGACGCCGTGGTGGGGGATATGGACTCCGTGGAGCCCTCGCTTCGTGAGCAGTATCCTTCGCTGTTTTTCCCGGAAAGCGAACAGGATTTCAACGACATGACCAAGGCCATGCGCTTTGTCCTTGGGCACTATCCTTCTGTGGATTCCATTTGTATCCTGGGCGCCACCGGCCTTCGGGAAGATCACACCGTGGGTAACCTGGGGCTCCTGATGGAGTACAACCGCATGTTCGACCTTTCCGGGGTTCGCGTGGAAATGGTAAGCGACTACGGCACCGCGTTCTCCGTGTGTGATACGTGTGAGTTGCACGTTGGAGCCGGGCGTCGGTTCTCGCTCTTCAGCGCCGACAATTCCTTGCGCATCTGCTCCGAAGGCCTCCACTGGCCCACCGACAACGTCGTCTTCGACGCCTGGTGGAAAGCCACCCTCAACCGCGCCGACCAGGACGTGGTGCGCCTCAAGTTCTCCCACCCCTCCCTTGCGCTCGTGATTCTGGACTAGTTTTCCTGGCGGATAACGTGTTGTGATGCAATGTTTTACGTGTTTCCCGGTGCAAAAATATTTGCACCGGGAAACAAGGAACGCTCTGATTTACAGGCACTTGGGCGCCAGAAGTGTCTAGAAGGCGTAGAGGACGATGTCGTACATCATGATGGCGGAGGCGATGAGCTTCATGCCCATGCCGCACATGAAGCCGAGGAAGGCGCCCAGGGCGGATTTTGCCGATGAGCCGGCGTCTTTCTGGGCGAAGATGAATTCTGCGATGAAGGCGCCGAGGAGCGCGCCAAGGATCATGCCGATGGGGGTGAAGATCATGCCGCCGATGAGGCCGATGGCGGCGCCGATGCCGCCGTACTTGCTGCCGCCGGTGACTTTGGTGAAATACGAGGGGACGATGTAGTCCAGAATTGTGATTATCACGGTTATGGCAAGCCAGACGAGCAGAAGTGTCAGCGTCATGGGATGCCCGGCGTGAGTGCCGCCGCCCCAGATATAGAGGGCGAGCATGCCGAACCAGCTCACAGGCGGGCCTGGCAGACCGGGGACGATACTGCCGATGATTCCTACGATGCCAAGCACTATGGCGATGATTGCAACTACTGTTTCCATCGGCACAAAAATAATCCTTTTTGCTGATATCGAAAAATTTTGTGTAACTTTGTGCCCCCGTTTAAACGACGGTCCCGTAGCTCAGCTGGATAGAGCAACAGCCTTCTAAGCTGTGGGTCTTGGGTTCGAGTCCCAACGGGATCACGCCGACGCCCCGAAAAGCCGGGGCGTTTTTTCGTATCCAAAAATTCCGTATCTTTGGGGTACCTATGGAAATACTTGTTATCAACGGAAGTCCCAAGGGATCGTACTCCATTACTCTTCACACCTGCCTGTATCTGGAAAAGAAGTTTCCCCAGCACCGTTTTTCGTATCTGGAGGCGGGGCGTAAGATACGCTCGTTCGAAAAGGATTTCACCCCTGCGCTGGAAGCGCTGCGCAAAGCGGAACTCATCGTGTTCTGCTATCCGGTATACACCTTCCTGGTGCCGTACCAGCTCCACCGCTTCATCGAGCTGATGAAAGCCTCCGGGGAGGATTTCTCCGGCAAGTGCGCCACGCAGGTGAGCACGTCCAAGCATTTCTACGACATCACCGCCCATCGCTTCATCAAGGACAACTGTGCCGATATGGGCCTGCGCTATTTCGATGGTCTGAGTGCCGATATGGACGATATCCTGAAGCCCCTCGGCCAGAAACAGGCGAAGGACTGGCTGGAGTTTGTGATGTGGCAATTGGATTTCTCGACTTCGCTCGAAATGACAACCCTGTCATCCCGACCAAGCGAAGCGCGCGGAGAGATCTCTTCCGCGAAGCGCGCCGTCATCGTGGCCGACCTGGCCCCGGAGGACACCCGCCTCAAGGCCATGATCGACCGGTTTCTGGAAGTGTTCCCGTATGAATGCGATGTGGTGAATATCCGCGAATTCCCGTTCCAGGGCGGCTGCATCAGCTGTTTCAGCTGTGCCGGAGACGGGACATGCGCTTATAAGGACGGGTTCCCGGAGCTGCTTCGCGAGAACATTCATCGGCACGATGCAATCATATATGCTTTCCGCATCCAGGATCATTCCATGGGCTCGCGGTTCAAGATGTACGACGACCGCCAGTTCTGCAACGGGCATCGAACCGTGACCATGGGAACGCCGTTCGGCTATATCGTGGAAGGAGAGTACTCCAAGGAGGAGAATCTGCGCCTGCTGCTGGAGGCACGGGCCCAGGTGGGCGGGAACTTCCTGGCCGGAGTGGCAAGCGACGAGGGGGATGCCGATGGCGCCATCGGCAAGCTTTCAAACACCCTCTGCTATGCCCTGGAGCATGAATACTGCCCTCCGCAGAACTTTCTCGGCATCGGCGGAATGAAGATTTTCCGCGACCTTATATATATGATGCGCGGGCTCATGAGGGCCGATCACAAGTTCTTCAAGTCCCACGGGCAATACGATTTTCCGCAGAAGAAGTGGAGGACTTCCATGTCGATGTACCTTGTGGGAGGCCTTATGCGAAACAAGAAGCTCAAGGCTAAAATGGGAGGCAAGATGAACGAGGGGATGATCGCTCCTTACAAGAAAATGCTGGACAAGGCATAATTTGCTTTTTGTCCCGAAATACAGTATTTTTATAGTCAAAATCAGATAATTATGAGTAATCCTGAAAAATCCGGAGACGTCGTGACCATTTCACGCGGTGCTCTCGTTGGAATCATCGTCGGCGCAGTATTCGTCGTGGGCCTGCTGGTGGGCATTTTGCTGCCTAAGCTTATGGATAACGGCAGTCAGCAGCAGCCGGTTCAGTCGGCACCAATCGTCGTGACTGCTCCCGCTCCCCAGGCGGCGCCGTCAACATCGGCAGGCAGTCCTTATATCGACTACGGAGATATGCCCACCCAGAATATGGGCCGCTGGCCGGAGACGTCGTTCTACCTGCTCAGCCAGAGCGACCTTATCGGCCTGAATCTTATGGAACTTGAGCTTATGAGGAACGAGATTTACGCGCGTCACGGCTATATTTTCAAGCTGGACAGGCTGCGCAGGCATTTCGCGAATGAGCCCTGGTACAGGGGATATACAACTGATGCCAAGGTTGTAGCCGCCGACTTCAACGATATAGAGAAGAAGAACATCCAGATTATCAAGGATTATGAGGATTTTCTTAACGGCAAGTAGCGTCCTGGTTGCACTGCTGCTCCTTCCGGCCTGCAGGTTCGGGAGGGCATCGGCAAATACATCGGCCCCGGAGCCAGTTGTCGAAGAGGCTCCCTCCATTCCCCCGGGGGCGATGGCGCTGATCCGGGCGTATCCGGAGTTCATCGACAGTTATTCCGACAACCAGCTTCTTTTCCGCGACGGCAGTTCGATGGTGTACGACGACGGCGTGGCCAAGAGCTATCTGGAAAGGCTGGACGACGCGGATCCGGAGGATATGTTTGCCGATGTGTACTATACCGGCCCTGTACGCGTGCCGGAGTACTGTTACGATCCCGGCCGGGGTCGATGCGAGGCTCTTTTCAAGAAGATGTACGGTTCCAGCGCCGCCGAGGTGCGAAAGCATCTGGTGGATGTGCAGTGGTTCGGGCAGAAGATACCCTTCACTTCCGTTAACGGTGCCGCGGACAGCCTTCGGGCGGTTGCCGCCGATATCATGGCGAACCATCCTGAGATGAAGAAGTATTTTGACAAGTCCTCCTCGTTTTACTGGCGTGCCGTGCGCGGCGCCCAGAGGCTCAGTGCCCACAGTTACGGAATGACCGTGGATATCTGCACGGAGTATTCCAATTACTGGCGCTGGAGCAATCCGGGTAAGGAGGAACTTGACGAACTGGAGTTTAAAAACAGAATCCCGGACGAGGTGATCATGTGTTTCGAGCGCCATGGCTTTATCGCAGGCGCAAAGTGGTACCACTTCGATTCCATGCACTTTGAGTTCCGGACCGAGTTACTTTATTATGGCAGAGAATAGACGTTCCCTTTTTGCAGGCCTGCTCATCGGCCTTGGCGCCTGCGGTTTCCTGGCCCTGGGTGGCATTCCCGGAGCTGTGATTTTTGCTTTTGGCCTGATTGGCGTGGTGCTTTCCGGAGTGCCGCTGTATACGGGACGGGCCGGCGTGATGCCTTTGCGGCAAACCGGCTCGCTGGTGTTGATCTGGCTGTTTAACGTGCTGGGCTGCGTGCTGCTTGGGCTGCTCATGATGTCCCTGGGCGGGGAGCCTGTTGAGCGGGCTCAGACCGTTGTTGCCGGGCGTCTTGCGCAGGGCCCCTGGCGCAGTTTCCTGCGCGCCGTGGGCTGCGGCCTCATCATCGATATAGCAGTTTGGATGTACCGCACCACCAAAAACATCCTTCCCGTATTGTTTGGCGTGCCCCTGTTCATCCTCTGCGGCTTCTACCACTCCATCGCCGATGTGGTGTACCTTGTAGCCGCCTGGAAATGGGACCCCGCAATCCTCTGGTACTATCCCATCATCGTCCTGGGCAACTACGCCGGCTGCAATATCCGCAGATTGGTTTTGCCGAAAGAATAGCTGCGCTATTTTTGCCTGGCGGCTAAGTGTCTGTAACTCAATGAGTTCATTGTTTCCCGGTGCAAAATTTTTTGCACCGGGAAACATGTAAAACGCTGTACTTCAATGGGTTGGCCGCCAGAAAGGGCTACAGTCCCATGCGGTCCAGTTCGCGGCGGGTGTCTTTTTCCTTGATGGACTGGCGTTTGTCGTATTCGTGCTTGCCTTTGGCGAGGGCGATAACAAGTTTGGCGTAGCCGTTTTCAGAGACGAAAAGGCGGACGGCGATGATGGTGAGGCCCTTCTTTTTGTCCTCCATGGCCAGGTGGCGCAGTTCGCGGCGGGTGAGGAGGAGTTTGCGGTCCCTGAGGGGTTCGTGCTGGCCCCAGGTGCCCCAGTGATACAGGGCGATGTTGAGGCCGTGGATGTAGAGTTCGCCGTTAGCAAAGTAGCACCAGGCATCCTGAAGTGAGGCCTTGCCGGCCCTGATGGACTTGATTTCCGTGCCCACAAGGCAGATGCCTGCGGTATAGGTTTCCAGGAACTCGTAGTCGAACGAGGCCCGGCGGTTGGTGATCTGTATTTTACTCTTAGCTTTCGGCATGGGGTGCAAATGTAGTGTTTTTTCGGAAATTATTTATATATTTGCCTGATTTAACGCTAAAACGACTATTATGAAAAAACTCTTTTTGACATTTGTTGCCCTTCTGGCATGCGGTCTTGTGCTTACGGTATCGGCCCAGGAGGAAAAAGAAATGAAAACCGGCTGGAGCTTCGGCGTTCTTCCTACGGCCACTTATTCCGTGGATAACGGCTTCCAGGCAGGTGCTTTCGGTGACATTTACTATTACGGCGACGGCAAAACATACCCGGATCCCATCCACAAAATCAGTTGGGAAGGTTCATATTTCACCCACAGCCACCGTATGCGCCTGTATCTTGCATACGACTCCAAGTATCTGATTCCCAACATGCGCGTGAACGCGTCCGTAACTTATATGACAGACCCTCTGTACAGCATGTGGGGCTTCAACGGTGCGGCTGCAACGCAGAACTATGATGTATGGGGAAACAGGGACATGTACGTTCCCCTTACCAAGGATAACGTAAACTACTACGGCATGAGCCGTGAGATGCTCCGCATCCTTGCCAATTTCCAGGGCCGCATCACCGACAACCTCAACTGGGCTGCCGGCGTGAACTTCTGGAACTGGAAACTCGGCCCGATGAAGGATGTCGGTGTGGAAGTCGATGGCAACAAGCAGTATTATAACACCGATGCCACCCTGTACAACTTCCTCACCAACGCCGGAGTAATCTCCGATGAGGAAAAGGACGGAAGCATGGCCCTGGAACTCAATGCCGGCGTTGTGTACGACACACGTGACATCGAGGCTGCCCCCAACAAGGGTATCTGGGCAGAGGCCTACCTGAACGGAAATGTAATCGGCCAGCAGTATCTGAAGGCCTGCGCATACTTCCGCCAGTACATCTCCATCCCCATCCACCTGCCTGCAGGTGATCCCGTGTTCGCATACCGTCTTGCATGGCAGCACACCATTGCTGGTGAAACCCCTCTGGCAATGATCCAGAACAACCCTCTGCTGGTCCAGCGCAACATGATTTCCGAAGGTTTCGGCTCCTCCAACACCATCCGCGGTCTCCGCGAAAACCGCGTCCTGGCAGAAGGTATGGCATGGGCCAACACCGAACTGCGTATCAAGCTCGTGAAGTTCACCCTCGCGAATCAGTACTTCTATATCGCAGTGAACCCGTTCTTCGATGCCGGTATCATCACCAAGCCTTATAAGGCCGATGCACTTGCCCAGCTTGACACCGATGGAGACGGAAAGATTTACGACCCCCTGTTCAACACCCTTACCGGAACCACGGATCCTATCTACGACGCATCCAAGGTGAACTACCTTGTATACAGCGGCGGTGCGGGTCTTAAGATCGCGATGAACCAGAACTTCATCGTTTCTGCCGACTTCGCCAAGTGCTTCACCGAAGGCATGGACGCCGGCCTGTGGATCGGTATCGGTATCAACTATCAGTTCTAAAAAATCCTGGCGGGTAAATCGCTGAGACATAGCGCGTTATATGTTTCCCGGTGCAAATTTTTTTGCACCGGGAAACTAGTATCTGGCTGTGCAGCAGGCACTTAGCCGCCAGGCTAAAGATCCAGTACTCGGCGTATCAAGTTGTATTTGGCGCCTGTCATGCGGGCAAGGGTATCGGCAATCTTCTTTTTCCTGGCGGGACTGGCCACTAATACGCTTTTGGGATTATCGGCATAGCTGGATTTCGCTATTATCGACAGCATGTCACGATAGTAGATGTGTGATACGTCATCGAAATCCTCTTTTATATCGTATTCGCTGCCCGTGTTGGAGTTGATTGCGATAATCATGTCTTCGTAGCTCTTATAGTAGCTGAGAAGAACCTCCTTATTAATCGGCAGGTAAGAGCTGATAATCGCATCCTTCATTTGGAGGGATTCTTTCTCGTTTAATCCATCGAACAGTTTTCGAATGTATGTATATGACAGGGGAACGTTCTTGCTGCTAAGGCTTTTGAGCATGGCAATGCCCCGACGCATTGCTTTTGTGGCCTTTTCCAGGTCGATCTTTTCAGAAAACGGATGGTCCGACTTGAGGTATGCCAGAAGCATCCACCTGTCCTGTTCCGGGCGCGGGTACAAACGCTTTTCCACGGAATTATTAAAGGTATACGCTATGGATGTACGGACGGTTTTTTCTCCATGCTTTGGACTGTTTCCATACGCTTTTTTGAACAGGGCACCTTTGCGGCCACAGTCGCGGTTGAAAGCCAGCGCATATTTCGACGCAAGTTCCGCATTGAACTTTGCCATAACGTCCAATGTCGGATCCTCCATCAAGTAGTGTGTATGATTGTACATAAGGGCCAGGGTAAGAGCCACTATATTGTACTTGACTGAAAGAACCTTGAACAAAGTGAGATATACAATGCGGTCCTCGTCGGAATAGAACATCAGAATACCCCGCATGGTATTCTGGTAGATGTGTTGACATCCGGAATCGGTCGTTTTTCGTTTTATACCTCGCATAGCAAATGCATATTTGAGGTACAATTATATTACATTTTTCCGCTTATTTTTCAAGCGGCGGCCATAGCACATGCAGATTTTTCTGTTTTTTATGTCTTTTTCTGTTTTTTAATATGTTTTCTTTATTTTGTTAAGAAAAATGCGTGCTTCTTTTTCCTGGCGGACAACTTGTTGTGGTATAACAAGATACGTGTTTCCCGGTGCAAATATTTTTGCACCGGGAAACAAGGAACTCGCTGTGCTACAGATACTTGGCCGCCAGACAAACTACAGCATATAGGGCTTGCAGGGGACGCGGTCCGGGCGGCCGAGGGAGGCCCACATGGTGGAGCCTTCGAAGATCATGGCGCAGGAGGTGCTGCTGCGCAAAATCGGCGCGCCGGAGCAGGAAATGTAGCGGATGAAGAAGGTGTGGTCCCAGTCACGCATGGGAACGGAAGTCGAAGCCAGTATGGACATGGCTTTCTCGTAGCGGTCTACGCCTTTGCGGTCGGAGGGGCGGCCCGTCCAGGTGAAGTTGGTTACCACACGGTAGCCCAGCGGATCTTCGTTCACGTCGAACTTCACCCAGGAAAAATTGTTCACCTCATAGTAGGCCGCATCGCCATAGGCATCGATAACGCCGAAGTTGGTTTCAACGCACATCGGCCTAGAGAGCGTGTCCAGGAAGTATTCGAAATCGGCAAGAGAGGCACATACGGACAGGGCATTGAACATCACTACGCCCTCCTTGTCCATATCGGCAGCCGGGACATCATCGTCCTTCAAATCATACGTTGCGGTGTTCATGATGGCGAAACCGGCTTCGTTCATTCCGCCCCAGACCTCAGGTGTGCCTAAAGGAACGTGAGCCACGGGATGCCGGTGCCAGTTGGAGTTCACAACGCCCATGAGGCGGTAGCGCGAACCCTGGAAATACTCCACGGAAACGTCCTTGCAGGAAGAGTCGCGATGCTTGAACATCACCGCCTTCCCGTCGCGGGTGTACTTGCCGCTCACTATCACGGAAGTGCAGGCGAACCCGGGCAGGGTCCACAGCAAAAGCAGCAGTATAACCAGGCGTTTGAGCATGAGATTATCTGTCGGACACCGACATAAGCAGCTGATACTGCTGGTTTATGGCCGATGAAAGCGCGCCCCCGCTGAAGGTATCGGTAAGAGTTCCGCCCTCATAAGCCACCGAAATGGCCTTAATCCCGCCGCAGAGCAGGCGCAGTTCCCGAATCGAAGGGTAAACCGTAAAGATATCATCCTCGTCGATGGCCTGCTTGAGCACCAGCGTGGAGCCGTTTGCCAGCGTAAAAGTGATCTGAGAGTCGATGGCGATGTGATGCTTCCCCTGCGAGCCAATCTGGATGTTCAGGTCGAAATCCTCCTTGTTGGTATTCTTGTAATAGAGGTGCGTAAGCTTCACATTGTAAGCGTAATTCGCCCCTCGGGCCGTAATCGGCTTTGCGGTAGTGAGGATGTTGTTGCGGTTGTTCGCCCTGGCGCCCAGCTCGGCCTTGAGATTGATTGTCGATGCCGATGCCTTGTCGATGGCGTCCATGTGGCGGCGGAAAAGCGCCGCGAGCTCATCGGCCTTGAAGTTCATCTGGATGTAATCCTCAGGATTCCAGCCGGTTACGACGTCGATGGAGCTGATTCCGCGGCTGATTTTTTTCATATCGGCCTCTTCCAGCGCATATTTGGTGCGGTTCCAGTATACCTTGTTGTTGCCGCGCATGATGGACCTTTTGGTGGAGCTTTCCTGGCCGATCTGGTCGGCGCGCACCATGGCTCCCGAGGGAAGGTTGAAAGCTATTTTCACGCCCTTGGGGACATTGGTCGATGTCTTCTGCTCGAAATTCAGATACAGGAGATATATGCTGGAGCCGTCGCTGTAGCCAACCTTTTCCACCCTGATCCAGATGGGGCATTCACCGCCGGTGAGCTCCTCATAATCTGTGGAGATGTGAGTCTTGGAGCCGGAGCGGTAATTTGTACGGATATCCTGTGCGCCCATGATCAATGCCGATGCGGCGAAAAGCAGGATTGCGAGTATCGTTTTCTTCATAGTGTCAATTTCAAACGCAGTGCAAATATACACATTCCGGGCCAAGTTTAAGAAAAATTGACTATATTTGAAAGCATTAAAACTTGGAGCCTATGACTTTCCTGATGATTATCGAGCTGCTGATAGTGCTTGCCGCCCTTTACGTGGGCTCGCGCTATGGCTCGCTCGCCCTGGGCGCAATCTCCGGCATCGGCCTGGCTATCCTGGTATTCGGCTTCGGCCTCAAGCCCGGAACGCCTCCCACCGACGTTATCTACATCATCATCGCCGCGGTCACATGCGCAGGCACTCTGCAGGCATCGGGCGGTATGGACTGGATGATACAGATTGCGGAAAAGATGCTGCGCAAACATCCTGCGCACATCACTTTCCTGGGCCCGCTGGTCACCTTCTTCCTCACCGTGCTTGTGGGAACCGGCCACGTGGTATACACCATAATGCCCATCATCTGCGACATCGCCCTTAAGAAGAATATCAGGCCGGAAAGGCCCTGCGGTGTGGCTTCCATCGCCTCGCAGGTGGGCATTACCTGTTCGCCCATCGCCGCCGCGGTAGTTGCGTTCGTGACCATTTCCAATGCAAACGGCTACATGGTGTCCATTCCCCAGGTGCTGATGGTAACAATCCCCGCATGCGTTTGCGGCCTTATGTGCGCCGCCCTGGCTTCATACAAGAGAGGCAAGGATCTGGACAAGGATCCCGCATTCCTCAAGCGCAAGGCGGATCCGGAAATGTACGCATATATGTACGGCAACAGCGCCACAACCCTGGACAAGGTTATTACCCGGCCCGCAAAAGCCTCGGTGTTCGTGTTTCTGGGCTCGCTGCTTGTAATCGTGGGCTTCGCGTTCTGCCAGATGATTCATGTCGGAGAGCAGTCGCTGGCCGATGCCATCAACCTGCCCAAGATGAACATCTGCATCCAGATCATCATGCTCATGGCAGCTGCAGCCAACATTATGTTCTGCAAGGCATCGCCCAAGAAAGCCGTGGCCGGCGCCGTATGGCAGAGCGGCATGGTGGCCGTGGTGGCAATCTACGGCATCGCCTGGCTGGCCGATACATACTTCGGCAACTACATGAGCGAGATGAAACTGATGCTGTCGGATTTGGTCACGCGCGCCCCCTGGACCATAGCGTTCGTGTTCTTCCTTGTTTCAGTGCTGATCAACTCCCAGGGTGCTGTTGTGGTGGCCATGCTGCCGCTTGCGTACGAGCTGGGCATCGCGGGCCCCGTGCTCCTTGGCGTGCTCCCCAGCGTTTACGGCTACTTCTTCATTCCCAACTACCCCTCCGACATCGCCACTGTTAACTTCGACCGGAGCGGCACCACCGTCATCGGCAAGTATCTCCTGAACCACAGCTTCATGATGCCGGGACTCATAAGCGTAACCGTGTCCACAATCATCGGCTATTTGATCACCAACGTGCTCTTCCGCGGCTACTTCGCGAGCTTTATACTGTAACTCCTGGCGGCCAAGTCGCTGACATGCAACGTTTTACATGTTTCCCGGTGCAAAAATTTTTGCACCGGGAAACAAGGAACACGCTGTGTAACAGTTACTTAGCCGCCAGCGAAAATAATTCTGCTACAATCTCTTGCAATATCGAAAAAAAGCAGTACCTTTGCGGTCACAATAATGCGAAGTGGAAAGATTTGGCCAGCTTGCAACCACTTAAAAAAATGCTAAAATGCTTTCATATCAGTGTTTTGTGTTTTAGCCTCTCGCATATGCTGCCGGGGCTATTTTTTTATACTATATGGTAAAGAACTATCTTTTTACGTCGGAATCGGTGTCTGAGGGACACCCCGACAAAGTTGCGGATCAGATCAGCGACGCCGTCCTGGATGCATTCCTGTCAAGGGATCCCGAGGCCAAGGTGGCATGTGAGAGTTTCTGCACCACCGGCATGGTGGTGGTGATGGGCGAGGTGCGTTCCGATATCCGCGTGGATGTGGAAACCATCGTCCGCGATACAATCCGCCACATCGGCTATACCAAGAGCGATTACAGGTTCGATGCCGATGGCTGCGGCGTGCTTTCAGCGCTTCACGGCCAGAGCGACGACATCAACCGCGGCGTGGTGCAGGAAGACCAGGGCGCCGGCGACCAGGGAATGATGTTCGGCTATGCCTGCCGCGAGACGGAAGACTATATGCCCCTGCCCCTGTACCTGAGCCACAGGATTCTCAAGATCCTGGCCGATATCCGCCATAACGAGCCGGAGCTGATGCCTTATCTCCGTCCGGACGCCAAGAGCCAGTTCACTGTGGAATACGACGGCACCACCCACAGGCCCGTGAAAGTGCATACCATCGTAATCAGCACCCAGCACGACGAGTTCGATGCCGATGAGGCCATGCAGAACAAGATCCGCGAGGACGTGGAGAATATCCTCATCCCCCGTTTCAAGGCCGAACTTGCTCCTGAAACCGCAGCCCTCATCCACGACTACAAGCTCCTGGTGAACCCCACCGGCAAGTTCGTGATCGGCGGTCCCGACGGCGATACCGGTCTCACCGGCCGTAAGATCATTGTCGATACCTACGGCGGCCGCGGCGCACACGGCGGCGGCGCTTTCTCCGGAAAGGACCCGTCCAAGGTCGACCGCAGCGCAGCATACGCAGCCCGTCACATCGCCAAGAACATCGTGGCGGCAGGTGTGGCCGATGAATGCCTTGTGCAGCTGGCCTACGCTATCGGCGTGGCAAAGCCGGTGAGTGTCTATGTGGACACGAACGGATCGGCCCGTGTCAACCTGAGCGACAGCGAGATCGCCGACAAGATCTGCGAGATCTTCGACCTGCGTCCCGCCGCCATCATCAAGCGTTTCGGCCTCAAGAATCCCATCTACAGCCCCACGGCCGCATATGGCCATATGGGCCGCACCCCCTACAAAGCGAAAGTCAAGGTGCTGGGTGTGGAGAAGGAAGTGCAGTTCTTCGGATGGGAACTCCTGGACATGGTGGAAACCGTAAAAAATACTTTTGGAATAAAGTAGCATAAAAACCTCCCGAAAGGGAGGCTTTTTTGTTTTGTAATATCAAAAATTAGCAGTAACTTCGCACACGGAAAATTGAGATATTTTACTGTATCAATATTTATTCATTTTTCTTAAACCCTATGAAAAAAGCTTTTAAAAGCCTTTTGCTCGCCTTCACTATGTTGATTGCGGGCACTGTCGCCTTTGCCCAGGTCACTACATCGGCCCTCTCCGGCCGCGTGACCGACGCTAGCGGCGATGCAGTCATCGGCGCTGCCGTGCTGGCCACCCACGAGCCTTCCGGTACCGTCTATGGCGGTGTCACAAACGCCGACGGCTACTATACCATCCAGGGTATGCGCTCCGGCGGTCCTTACAACATCCAGGTTTCAAGCCTTGGCTACCAGTCAGTGGAGTTCAAGGGTGTTGTTCTCCAACTGGCAGAGAAACACAGCCTCAACGCACAGCTCTCTGAAGACTCCGCAGTCCTTGAGGGTGTTGTGGTCGTGGGTGAAGCCTCTTCCAAGTTCGCAGTGGAAAAGACCGGTGCCGTGACCAATATCTCCGGCTCCCAGATCACCCTGCTCCCGACCGTCAGCCGTAACCTTACCGACGTAACCAGGCTTTCCCCTTACGGCGGTAACGGCATGACCTTCATGGGCGCGGACGACAGAACCTCCAACTTCACTGTCGACGGTGCAAACTTCAACAACAACTTCGGTCTGAGCGGAAACCTCCCCGGCGGCGGCAACCCTATCTCTCTCGATGCAATTGAAGAAATGCAGGTTGTGGTTTCCCCCTTTGACGTACGTCAGACCAACTTCATCGGCGGCGGTGTTAACGCAATCACCAAGTCCGGTACCAATACTTTCAAGGGAACGGCCTATGTGTATCACCGCAATGAAAACATGCGCGGCAATACCGTAGCAGGCGTAGACCAGGGAGAGCGTGCCGAGGACCGCACTACCACTTACGGTATGACACTGGGCGGCCCCATCATCAAGAACAAGCTCTTCTTCTTTGTAAACTTCGAGTACATTCCCCATCCCAAGGTGGTTTCTTACTGGCATCCTTCCACCGACGGCGTGGCAGATCCCGCCCGCTTCGTCTCCCGCACAACCGTCGCTGACATGGAGCGCGTGAGGAATTTTGTCAAGGAAAAGTACGGCTACGACACCGGCGATTACCAGAACTTCACCGGTGACGAAAGCAATATCAAGGCCCTGGCGCGTATCGACTGGAACATCAATCAGAATCATCACCTGGCCCTGCGTTACAACTATACCAACTCCATCGAGTGCAACTATACCAACCGCAGCTCTTCAGACTGCGGCCAGCGCACCACGGAAGACCGTCTTGGAAAATATTCCATGTCCTTCGCCAATTCGTTCTACAACATGAACAATCTGGTGCACTCGTTCTCCTTCGACCTGAACAGCCGTCTGGGTGACAACATGTCCAACCAGTTCCTGGCAACGTTCTCCAAGCTGGACACCACCAGAAGCACTCCTTCGGAATACTTCCCCTTCATCGACATTCTGGACGGTACCGGTACCATCACTCCTTACATGTCCCTTGGTTACGAGCTCTTCACATGGCAGAACGGTTATCACAACAACGTGTTCAACCTGAAGGACGACTTCACATACTACATGGCCGCCCACAAGATCACTGCCGGTGTGGCCTACGAGTATCAGATGGCCGATAACGCCTATCTCCGTAACGGTACGGGTTACTATCGTTACAACTCCCTTGACGACTTCCTGAACGGTGCCACGCCTGAGACCGTGAACTTCACCTATGGTTATGAGAACCTCATGCGTGACGATCCTGCAAGCCGTGTTGTCTACAACAAGGTCAGCCTCTATGCCCAGGACGAATGGGATGTGACCGACAGGTTCAAGCTCACCGCCGGTATCCGTATCGACGACTTTATCTTCGACAACAGCAACATCATCAGGAACAAGGCCGTCTATGACCTTGAGTATCCCGATGCCAACGGCAACATCCGCCACATCGACACCGGTAAATGGCCCAACCCCACTCCTCTGGTATCTCCCCGCGTAGGATTCACCTGGGATGTCAAGGGTGACAATTCCATGAAGGTCCGCGGCGGTACCGGTATCTTCACCGGTCACGTTCCTCTGGTGTTCCTTACCAATATGCCTTCCAACTCGTCCATGAACCAGTACGCCGGTATCATCACCACCACGTACAAGAACGGTGCAGTCCTGGAAGCCAACCCCAACCTGGCCGCTTTCGCAGGCGATCTCATCACAGACCGCGAGGAAATGCGCAAGAAGTGGTATGATCTGGGCTATCCCCAGACCATCTCCGAGGAAGATGGTAAGATCCCCAGCAAGCTCGCTGCGGTAGATCCCAACTTCAAGATGCCCCAGGTGTGGAAGACCGCCCTGGCCGTGGATTACACGCTGCCTACCTCCTTCCCGTTCACTGTGACGGTCGAGGGGATGTTCAACAAGAACATCAACGCCTCCACGATGGAAGACTGGAACATGATTCCCGTAAACGGCTTCGCCCGCTTCAACGGAGCAGACAACCGTCCCATCTATCCTTCCGTCTACAAGTACACCGGTTCCCCTGCATATGTGCTCACCAACACCAGCAAGGGTTACACCTGGTCCGGCAACGTCACGCTGAACATGCGTCCCGTAGAGGGCCTGAACATCATGGCCGCCTATACCCACGTGGTTGCCAAGGAACTCACCTCGCTTCCCGGTTCCGATCCGGCATCCATCTTCAACTATGTTCCTACCGTGATGGGTCCCAACTACACCACCGTGCATCTGGCCCAGAACAACACCCCTGACCGTGTTGTCGCTTCCGTTACCCGTGACGACAAATCCGGCAACCACTTCGGCCTCATCTATGAAGCATGGCGCGGAGGTTACAACTACTCTTATCTGCTGACCAACGACATGAACGGAGACAACTACAAGTATGACTCCATGTTCATCCCCACGGACCAGCAGGTGGCCGACGGTGAATTCCGCTTCGTCACCGATGACGACCGCGACCGCTTCATGGCTTATGTCCACAACGATCCTTACCTGAGCCAGAATCAGGGCAAATATGCCGAGGGTTATGCTGTTTACAACCCTTGGGTTCACAGGGTGGACTTCAGCTACAAGCATGATTTCAAGGTCCGCGTAGGCCAGTCCTCCAACACCCTCCAGTTGAGCCTTGACGTCAAGAACGTCCTGAATATGTTCAACAACAGCTGGGGCGTGAGCAAGTATATGAACCCGGAACTCAATTCCGGACGTATCCTCCAGTATGAAGGCGTCGATGCCGAAGGCTATCCTACCTTCTCCACTCCTGCAGCCGTCAAGGGCGACACTCAGACCTGGGTCTACTCCACCGGTGTGGGCCAGTGCTGGTACGCTTCCATCGGCCTTAGGTATATGTTTAACTAACAGGGAACAGCAATAATATGAAACTCAGATATTTAATCGGAGCTATTCTCCTTGGACTCGGACTTGTTACCGCATGTACGGAAGAAGAGTTGCAAACTCTCTCCGAACTGCAGCTCTCGGAGTCTTATGTCTCCATTGATGTCGCCGGCAGCACATCCAAGATTAATGTCAATGCCACGGCAGACTGGTCGGTGGTTGCCGAATCAGTCCCCGAATGGCTCACTGTAAGCCCCATGAGCGGAGCAGCCGGTCAAACCGAGCTTTCCTTCACGGCGGCTGCCACAACAGCAACCCGCAACGCTGAGGTGAAGATCCTCTGCAACTCCAGGACACAGTTCATCAACGTTATCCAGTATGCCGCCAAGGTAGATCCCCCGGTCGTTACTGTTGCCGAAGCCCTCGCCCTCATCAAGGCGGTGGATCCCAATGACGGCCAGAGCCACAACGTGGACGGTACTTACCGTGTCAGGGGCTTTGTTACCAAGATTACTGAGATGAGCACCCAGTATGGCAACGCAACCTATTACCTCTCCGACGACGGTGTACATGCCGACGGCAAGGTCCTTCAGGTCTATCGCGGCCTCTGGAAGAACGGCGCAGCCATTACCACCGGAAATGAATTCGGAGTTGGTGACGAACTCGTTATCGAGGCCCAGCTCATGAGCTATAAGGGTACTCCCGAAACTGTGGAGAAAACGGCAATCGTTATCGAGCACACTCCTTCCATCATCCAGGTGGAAAGCATAACTCCTGATGTCATCCCCGCGGATGGTGGCGAAGTTGAGGTTAAAGTCTCTTCCAAGGTATCACCTATCATCGTTTCTACCGATGTCGCCTGGCTTACGGTTACCGACGTTAAGGAAGGCAATGTGTATGTTCTCACGGCGGCAGCCAACGACTACACAGCAATCCGTTCCGCCACCATTACCGTGAAGGGCCCCGGCGCAATTGCCACCAAGAGCATCAAGCAGGAGGGTATTCCCGCCACCGGTGCAACCGTAACCGAAATCATCGCAATGGACGATAATTCGGAAATCGAAACTCTTGAAAGCACCGTTATAGCAAAGACTACGAAGGGTGTAGTGATTTCCGATGGTACCAACGCACTTTATGTCTATGGCACCAAGGTCGATGACGTCAATGTCGGCGACAACGTAAAGGTCATCGCCAAAAAGACTTCATACAACGGTGTCCCTGAAATTGTATTTACCGATGGCAGCGAGACTCATCAGGTGATTGTCTACTCCAGCGGCAACAAGTTCGACAATCCCACTCCCGTGGACATTACAGCCAATGCCGGTGAATACACTGCAAACAAGGCAGAGTATATCAAGCTCACCGGTACCCTCTCTGTTTCCGGCACCTATTACAATCTGGCGCTGGATGCCTTCCCGGGAGGAGATAAGCAGGGTTCGATAGTATTCCCTGTAGAGGAACTGGCAGCCGATTCCTTCAAGGATAAGAAGATCACCGTCACCGGCTGGTTCAATGGTCTTTCAAGCAAAGGCAAATACATCAACATCATCGCCACCAAGATCGTGGAATTCCAGGACAATCCTAAGGGAACCCTTACGAATCCTTATTCTCCTTCCGAGATTGCAACGCTTCTGGTAGGAGGAACCACGTTCAGCGAGAATGTGTACATCAAAGGTATTGTCTCCAGGAAAACCACCTACAATTATGGTCCTACCTACAATAATGCTTCGTTCTGGATTTCCGACGACGGTGTTGCCTATGGCATTTCTGAAGACGGCAAAAAGACCACGGAGCCCACTAAGGACTTTGAATGCTACAGTGTGTACTGGCTTGGAGGAGACCTGTCTGCCCCCACCGCTGCCGCTGATATCAAAGGCAACTTTGAAGTGGGTGACGAAGTGGTTATCTATGGCGCTGTGACTTTATATGCCGCCAACAACCTTGCTGAAACACAGAAGAACAAGGCCAAGATATACAGCATCAACGGCGCCGAGAGCGACGAGAACGGTTTGGGCAATGCCTCATATCCTTTCAATATTGCCGGTATCGAGGCCTTCATCGACCGTGCTGTCGCAGCGAAGGCCGCCGCGGCGGCCAGTGAGCAGGAGGCGCCCGTATTCCCCGATGTCTGTGTGAAGGGTAAGATTTCCGCCGTTCTCTATGCATTCGACACCGCCCATGAAAATGGAACCTTCTGGATTTCCGATGACGGCGTGGCACATGGTATCTCTTCGGACAACAAGAAGACTACCGAACCCGCGAAGGACTTCGAATGCTACAACGTGTATTGGCTGAACAATGTCCGTTGGGCAGAAGGCGATGCACAGCCCGCTGTAGGTGACGAGGTGATCATCAAGGGACAGTATACCCTTTACAGCGGCACTTACGAAACTGCCGGCAAGAAGGCATGGGTATACAGCCATACCCCTGCAACTAACTAGCAGTGGAGACAATAAAAATTAAGGCGACTCAATTGAGCCGCCTTATTTTTTTATTCCGCGAGTTTTAATCCGTCAAGCTTGTTCCATTCGCCGCGGGTGAAGTCCGGCATGACAACCGGCATGGAACCGTGGTTGATGGAAACCTCGGTGAGTTCCACGAGGGAGCTCCATTCGGCGGCGTCGTAAACGTCCTGGTCCAGGGGAAGGCCGTTGTGAAGGCAGTAGATGAGGCGGTAGTCCATGATGAAGTCCATGCCGCCGTGGCCGCCAACCTTGCGGGCAAGCTCCTCAATGTCGTTCACAAAAGGATACTTGTACATTTCCATGATGGCGTCCCTGTCGGCCTCGGAAAGGTATTCCTCGGCGTCAAGGTCGTCATATGCGCCGGTCTGGACGGCATTTCCGCCGATGGCGATACCCTCGTTGGGATATTTGTTGGCGTAGCCCTTGGTGCCCTGCAGCTGATACATGCGGCTGTACGGCTGGGGCGTTACAACGGCATGCTCCACAAGGATGGTCTTGCCGTTGTGCGTGCGGATAAGGGTGCTGGTGTTGTCTCCGTTGGCATACTTGGCAACCTCGCCCTCGCCGTAGCGCTTATCGGCAATCTCCTGACCGGCAAATGCATCCGTGTCCATGGCCACCAGGACGTCCATCTTGTCGCCGCGGTGGATATTCAGCACCTGGCAAACGGGGCCGATGCCGTGGGTGGGATACAGGTCGCCGTGATGATCCTTGTTGTAGGACATGCGCCAGTCGGCATAATAATTATCCCACCAGGGCTCCAGGTTATGGCAGTACGAGCCTTCCGCGTGCACCACCTCGCCGAAAAGGCCGTGCTGGGCCATGTTCAGGCAGGTGAGCTCGAAGAAGTCGTAGCAGCAGTTTTCCAGCATCATGCAGTGCTTGCGCGTGCGTTCCGACGTGTTCACCAGCTGCCAGCACTGTTCGATGCTTATGGCGGCGGGAACCTCGATGGCTACATGCTTACCGTGTTCCATCGCATATACGGCGATGGGGGTGTGAAGCTGCCATGGAACTGCAAGATACACAAGATCCAGATCTTCCAGTTCGCACAGCTGCTTGTAGCCTTCCTCTCCGGTGAACTCATACTGGGCACGGGGTGCGCCGCGCTTTTCCAGCCGGCTCTGGGCCTTTTCAACCCTTTCGGGAAGAAGGTCGCAGAGGGCCACCACTGTGGCGTCTTCAATGAAGGGGAAACGCCTTACGGCATCGCTTCCGCGGTCTCCAAGCCCCACGATGCCCACGCGCACATGCTCGATGGGCTCTGCGGCGAAGCCGAGCATGCTCTGCTGGCCGGCCGGGCGCGGGGGAGTGTTGTAGACAATCTTGTTATCCTTGATAACATAGCCGTATTCACTTGCGGCAGGTGCGCATGCGGCCAAAAGAAGTGCCGCCGAAGCGGCACATATAATGCTGTTTAATTTCATAAGAGACTATTTCTTGTCGATGAGCATCATGCTGCGGAAATCGTCGATGTCCTTCTGGCTCACCTTGGCAACGTTCAGGAGATAATTCTCCACGCCCTTGGCGAAGGTGCCGTCGGTGGACAGCCCCCAGAAATAGGGAGCCACATCGCTGTAGATCCACTTGGTGCGGTTGTTCTGGAAGGTGGTATAGTCTTCCGACAGGGCGATGCTGTATCCCCTGGGGGCGAAGTAAGTGAGTTCGTACTCCTTGGAGATGTCGCCTTCGCGGACGCCCAGGACGCCCAGCAGAAGGGCGGCAAGGGTGCCGGTGCGGTCGCGGCCCAGTGAGCAGTGGAAGTACACGGGCTTGTTTTCCCTGAGGCAGTTTACAATAAACTCGAAGCACTGTTTGGTCTTGGGGGCATTGTCCACGAGCATGGTCTTTCCGCCGGACTCGATAACAGGAGCGCAGAACGCAAGTTCCTCGAAAACGGGAGCGGAAAGGACATCTGACGTGCCGCGGAGATCCAGCTGTGCACGGATGCCTTCCGCAAGGATTTCTGCCTTGCCGGTTTTGGCCGATACGGTCTCGGCCTGCATACGGCCGCCGCGGTATACCATGCGGTATTTGACCATCTTGCCGTCTACGGTTTCCCAACCGCCCAGGTCGCGGCCATTGCGGCAGCCTTTCTGGAAGAACACCTGATGGAGGTGACCGGTGGTGTAGAAATCGCCCCTTCTTACCAATTTTCCGTCTTCTCCGGTAACCGTATAGGTGTAGTGGGTGTTTGGAACAAGGTTGGTGATGTTGATATAGCAGGTGCCTTTGATCAGGGTCTTATCGAACTTCCAATCGCCCTCCTCCATGTGGAAGGTAAGCTCGCCGGCGTCCATATTCTTTGCCCAGCGGATACTGAATTCTTCCGGTTTGTCGGATTTGGGGGATTTGACGACCTCGCCGTAAATGGGGTCTTCGTTTCCGTCCTTGTCGTACTTTTTGCCGTTGAAGCCGCCGTAATAATCGTAAATCCTGGTCTCGCTCCAGTTCTTGTCGGGATAGGTTACTTCGGTGAGGAACTTCTCCACATTGGGATTGGTAACAAGAACGGAGCTGCCGTCCTTAACCCAGGTGGCTGCAGCCGCATAGGCCTCGCCCTCCAGATTCTCATCTCCGCCATTGGTTGAATTGTTCTTCTTGCAGCAGAGAATAGCAGGAATGATGAGCAGTAGTGCAAATACTTTTTTCATATCTTAGTCGGTAAGCATGATTGAACGGAAATCGTCGATGACAGCCTGGCTTACGCCTGCTTCCTGAACAAGATATTTCTCCACGCCGCTGGCGAAGGAACCGCTTCCTGCAAGGCCCCAGAAGTAGGGGACGATGTCGCTGTATACCCAGTGCATGCGGGTATTCTTGAAGATGGGCTCCGGATTGCTGTCCTTATCGGAAGATGACACGCTGAATCCTACAGGGGCGAAATAAGTGAGTTCGTATTCCTTGGAGATGTCGCCTTCACGTACGCCCAGAACACCAAGAATGAGAACACCCATGGTTCCGGTGCGGTCGCGGCCGAGTGAGCAGTGGAAGTATACTCCCTTCCCGGCCTTCACGCTGTTGTAAACAAACATGAAGCACTCCTTGGTCTTGGCCTTGTATGCAGTCTGGAAAGCTGCATATTCTTCCGCGGTGGGAGTGTAGCTGCTAACATTGATAGCTTCTTTCTCTTCTGCGGTCTTGGGGCTTGCCGGATCAAGTTTTAGCCATTTTGCGCAGTTTTTGGCAGAAGGCTTGGTTACGCCAAGCATAACCTTTCCGCCTTCCTCGATGCAGGGGTGGCAGTGGTCCAGGCCGTCAACGGCGGGTACGGTCATGTAGTCGTCGGAACCGCGAAGCTCAAGCTCTGCACCGATACCCTCCGCAAGGACTTCCTTCTTTCCGGTGGCGGTGAGCATCGTCTCCCAGGGGTCGTTCATGCGTCCGCCACGGTAAATTTTGCGGTATTTGACCATTTTACCGCTTTCCGTCTTCCAGCCGCCGAGGTCGCGTGCGTTGCGGCACTTGGCCTTGAAAAATACCTGGTGCAGGTGGCCTGTGGTTGTGAAGGTTCCCGAAGCTACAACGGTCTTTGCATCATCCTTAGCAGTAACACTGTATGTGTAAGTGTCGTTGGGGACGAGGTTGGTGATGTCCACAAAGCATGAACCGGCCTTGATGTCAAGGTCCTGGGACCAGCCAAGAGCATCCTGCAGGTGGAGTTTGTAGCCCAGGGTAATATCATCGGACTTTTTCCAGCGGATGCTGTAGCTGTTGGGCTTGTCGCCGTCGGGCCAGTTCTTTTGCCAGTTGCTCCAGTTGAGGTTTTTGCCGTCAAAGCCGCCGTAATAGTCGAAAATCTTGGTATAGGACAGGTCTTTGTCCGGATATGTTACTTCCGTGAGGAATTTCTCCGAATACTCGCTGTTGGCGAGCACTTCGTCTCCGTCTTTCACCATGGGAGCGGCTTTCGCGTACTCCTCGCCGTTGAATTCGTCAACTTCTGTTTTGCCTTTGTTCGGATCCTTGTGGCAGCACATGATCATCGGAACAAGAAGCAGCAATGCAAGAACTCTTTTCATAATTGTTTTGATATTAATTTATTCAGTTACTTCAATCAGATAATTCCCCTTGAATGTAGGACGGATAACGGGATCTGAACCATCCACGGCATAGGCTCTGGGCTGGTCGGCTGCATATTCCAGAACCTTATACTTGCGACCGGGATCCAGCCCGCGCAGCTCGATGGGCTCTCCATTCCACTCAGGAGCGTAGAATGCATAATACAAAGCCCCGTCTTTGGAGATGACGTGTGCCTCCGGCTTGTCAAAACCGTAATCGTAAAGATTCAGGTATTCTCCTGTGGAAAGCATCTTTTCGCTGTAAATGGGCACCCATTTGCGCAGAAGGGCCTCTTTCTCTTCGGTGAGGAGGCTTCCGCCGCATTCGGTGGCGTCGGGATTGGCCTTAGGCCATGTGAATTTTGTGCCGATGACGCCGCCAACGCCAACCTGGCTGGGGAAATCAAGCCCTCCGTCGCTGAGCTCCACATGATCTGCATAATAGGCCAGGTGGGGAGCGATGGCCGCATAGGCTTTGCGCTTCATGCGTATCTGCGCGCTTGAGGTGGGGTCCGATGCCACCGACTGGTTGATCCATGGCAGCAGGAAGAAATTCACCGCGCAGCCGCAGGGGCAAACCTGCACCACGGCTCCGGCTTTATCGGCCTGGGCTCTCATGTAAATGGTGCGGAAGAATTCCGGATGACGCTCGCAGGCCTCCTCGGGGAAGGAAAGGCCGCTGGCGGGATTATAATCGGGCTCCGACAGGTTCAGGTGCTGGCCGTCCAGCTTGAAGCCGTCGAAATTCCAGTCCACCAGGAACATGTCCACGAGATTCTCCGTGTACTCCCAGGTGTGGGGATTGACGGGGGAGAGATACCAGCTGTCCCACCAGGAGATATCCTCGTGGGTGCCGTCTTCCTTGACCAGAAGCATTTCCGGATGCTCTTTGGCCAGTTTGCTCTCCGGATCTGCGGCCATGGGGGCCCACCAGAGCTTTGCCTTGAGGCCGGCCTCATGGATGGCATCGGTCATCCTGCGCATTCCTTCAGGGCCGATACGGTCGTTGGTTTCCCAGTCGCCTTCGCACTGCTGGTAGCCGTCATCCACGTCCACCCATTTGAAGCCCAGCTCCACAACCTTCGGAAGCGTGCCGATGACTTCGTCTACGGTGAAAGTGCGTTCGTAGCCCCAGGCGCACCATACTGGTTCGAATGCCTCTTCCGGTGATTCGGGAGCCTTAAATCCGAATTCCTTGGTCATATATGCTGTGAAGATGCGCAGAGGCTCAAAGAAATCCCCTTTGGGGCCTTCCAGCACGAACTGCTGCAAGGAATAGAGGGTGTCGCCCGGCTGAAGTATCCTGGGGGCCTTGTATTCTTCGCGTATGCAGGCTTCAGTGTGATTGCCTTTGCGGCTTACCGGCATGGAGACAAGCTTGAGAACAGGCTCCGCAAGACCTACGCTGAGGTTTTTCTCCCTGGTCCAGATGCAGACCATAGGGATTCCTCCGCCGTAGTCGTCATTGTTCATGCCAAGGTAGTTGCGCTTGAAAAAGCCTTTGCCCACGGGCTGTGCCCAGTCTTCGCGGTCTCCGGAAGAGGTGGGCTGGAAAGACCACACTTCGGAACCGTCCAGGCGTATTCTTGATGTCTCAATTGCGTCGATGCTAAGCGGATGTGCAGTGGCGTTTACAAATGCCACTTTACGCACGGTGAGACCGGCATAACCATCGGGCTGCTCCGTCTTGATCAGGGTTTGAAGCCCCTCCACGCTTTTGCCTTTACATAAAGCCCTGTCAACGGGCGCTTGCGCGCACGCGCACACGAGAACGGCGGCCAGTGCGGAAACGATAAGTTTTCTCATGCCTACAGTTTGATTTCTTTTGCAAAACGGCCGCGGCACACCTCTCTCACGTGTTCCAGTGAAGTGAATGCGCCTGTGCCCCCGGCTGCGGTTGTGTTAACAGCGCCGGTGAGGTTGCCGGTTTCCTGGCAGTCTTCCAGAGGCAGCCCCTTGACGAACGCGCTGATGAAGCCGGAATTGAAACTGTCTCCTGCGCCGATGGCGTCCACGACATCCGTATTGAGGTATGCAGGCAGTAGTTTCATACTGCCGTCCTTACGCACAAGCAGCGAGCCTTTTGACCCGCATTTCACTACCATCGCATTGCCAAGGAAGGGGAGAACCTCCGCAATGGCACCCTCCAGGCTGTCTTTGCCTGTGAGTGCCTGGAGCTCTTTCTCATTGGGCATGAAGACGGTAATCTTGGGAAGCACCGACCTGTAATCCAGTTTCCAGGTTTCCATAGGATCCCACTGCGTGTCCAGCGAAACCGTTATGCCCTTTTCCGCCGCGGCGTCCAGAACTTTGTGAATATCACGAAGCAGGGCGCTTTGCATGAAAAGTGACGAAAGGTGTATGTGGCGGGTATTGTCGAAGACATCTTTGTCGATGTCGTTCCAGCCCATCACGTCCATCGACCCCTGATAGGTGAGGTTGGCCCTGTCTTCCCCGTAGTTCATGCAGATTGTGGCCCCGGTTGGTGTGGGACCGTCCATTATGTAGCGGGTATCCACGCCTTTTGCCTCGAGGGAGGTTTTAACCAGATCTCCGAAAGAGTCCCGGCCGACCAGGCCGACGAAACAGACTTTGCTTCCGAGGGAAGCGGCGTTGGCCGCGAAAATTGCCGTTGAACTGCCCAGGGTGACAGTCATGTCCTTTGCGAACTTTTCCTTGCCGATTTCCGGCTCCGACTCAATCCGGTTGAGGATGATGTCCACATTGAGCTCGCCGATGGCTGCGATATCGAAACGTTTCATACAGTTTTAGTATTACCTTGCGAATATAGTGAGAAAACGCGAAAATCGGCAATTATTTATAAAATTTACATTTCGTTTTGTTTCGTTTGAAAAATTACTTATATTTGCATCAGACTAATTTAACCAATATGAATATCTATGATTCCGCCCAGGGGCGACGTTCAGCCATTCTCCAGAAACTCCGTGAAGACTCAACCGTAAGTGTTTCGGAACTAAGTGATGAATTCGGTGTATCTGAAGTAACCATCCGCAAAGACCTCAGAATCCTCAAGGAGAGGAAATTGCTCGTGCGCGTGCACGGAGGTGCCATTATGGGTGCCGGCTCATCACTGGACGAGGTGGAAGAGCGCAACTTCAATTTCAAGCGGCTCGTAAATGCCCGCGAAAAGGAGGCTATCGGCCGTGCCGCCGCCGCCCATATCCGCAACGGGGATACCATCCTTGTGGACTCCGGAACCACGGCCCTGGAGGTCGTGCGTAACCTGGACCGCTTTACGGATCTTACCATAATAACCAACTCCCTCCACGCCATGACGGAGGCAATCAAGTACAAGAGGTTCAAAGTTATTCTCCTTGGCGGAACTGTGCGTGAATCAAGCCTTTCCATGGTTGGCCCCCTGGCAGAGTCCAATCTCAAGCTCTTCTATTGCGACAAGCTTTTCCTTGGTGTGGACAGCTTCAGCGTGGAGGCCGGCCTTTCAACCCCGAATGTTGAGGAGGCGAGTACAAACCAGGTGATGATTTCCCGTGCCCGGGAGGTGATCGCCATGTTCGATTCGTCCAAAGTCAACAAGAGGGCCCTGGCATTCATAACGATGCCGGACAAACTCAATACTGTCATTACCGACAATCACCTTCCTGTGGCCGTGCGTAAGCAGCTCAAAGCCATGAAAGTAAATGTGGAAGTGGTTAACGTTTGAAAATCGAAACGCGCGGAAACCCTTTTTTGAGTTTTTTGGCTGAAAATCGAAACGGAATCGGAACTAATTATTTATTTTTGTAGTGTGAACTGACGCGTAATGACACGAAACTACAACACTTACAAAGAAATCCTCCAGCAGCCCGCTATGTGGAAAAAGGCATACGCCGCCGTGCTGGAGCGTAAATCGGAGATCAAATCCTTCCTTGACAAATTTATTTCCGAGGACTATCAGATTATTCTCACAGGTGCGGGTACATCGGCCTACATAGGCGACGCCCTGGAACCGGCGCTTTACAACACCCTCTTCAAGGGTGCCCGTTCGCTTGCGACTACGGATATCATCACCGCCCCGGAGCTGTATTTCGGCCCGGAGAGCAAGGTGCTTCTGATTTCTTTCGCACGCAGCGGCAACAGCCCGGAGAGCGTGGGAGCCGTGCGTGCCGTGGAAAAGATAGCCGGAAAAGTGGCCCATGTTTTCATCACCTGCAATGCGGATGGCGAACTTGCCAAGATGAAGGGAAGCAATATCCTTTGCCTCCTTCTCCCCCCGGAAACCAACGACCTGTCGCTGGCCATGACAAGCAGCTACTCTACGATGCTGCTCACGTGCTCAATGATTGCCAACATCGACCATATAGAAGAAGAAAAGGCCCACATCGACCTTCTCTCCCTCTGCGTTGAAAAGGCACTGAAAGAGTACGAACCGGCAATAAAGGAAATCACCTCCCGCCGTTTCTCCCGCGCCGTATTCCTTGGCTCCGGCCCCCTCAAGGGCGTTGCGGAGGAATCCCGCCTCAAACTGCAGGAACTCACCGACGGCGCCGTCATGTGCGCATTCGATTCGTTCCTCGGTTTCCGCCACGGTCCCAAGGCTATCGTGAAGCAGGACACTCTCATGGTGTACATCCTTTCACCGGATCCCAAGGTCCTGCGCTATGAACTGGACCTCATCAATCAGGTGAACTCCAACAACAAGGTGGTCGCCAGCGTGGTGGTGTGCCAGCAGAAACCTGTGGAACTCCCCGCCGGCAGTTACCACCTTTGCGTGGAAACCGGCCTGCCCCAGAGCTTCCCTGCATACTACGGCTGCGTGTCCAACATCTTCGTCGCCCAGCTTCTGGGATTTTACAAATCGATTGACTGCGGGCTCTGCCCGGACACTCCTTCCGTTTCCGGAAACATTTCCAGGGTAGTGGAAGGCGTTACCTTATATATATAATATGAGAAAGACAGAAAAACTCCTCCACCGTATCGACGAGCTGCAGAAGGAAACGGGAATTCCCCGTACCATCTTCGCGGCATGTCCCAATTCTCCTACCGTTATCAGGGCTTCCCTGCGTGCGGCAAAGCGTAACAACGCACCTATTTATTTCGCGGCAACGCTCAACCAGATAGACTGCGACGGCGGTTACACCGGCATGACGCAGGAACAGTTCTGCCGCCTGGTCCGCTTTGAGACGGAAAGGGTAAACTTCACCGGTCCCGTAATCGTGGCAATCGACCACGGCGGTCCCTGGCTCAAGGACAAGCAGCGCACGGAGAAATGGAGCGTGGAAGATGCGATGAACGGCGTTAAGAAGTCTTTTGAAGCCGCGGTGCTTGCGGGCTATGACCTCATCCACGTGGATCCCACGGTCGACATCAACGTTCCCAAGGGAGAAATAATCGACATTCACGTGGTTGCGGCCCGTACGGTTGAGCTCATCGCCCATGTGGAGAAATTCCGCAAGGAAAAGGGCATCGCCCCCATATCATACGAAGTGGGTACGGAAGAGGTTCACGGCGGACTTGCCGATGAAACCACTTTCGACACATTCATAAACGAACTTAAAAAAGGGTTAATTGTTGCAGGACTGCCGGACGTATGGCCCTGCTTCATCGTCGGCAAGGTTGGAACCGATCTGGATACCACCATTTTCGACGGCGAGGTTGCCAAGCGTCTCACGTCCAAAGTTCGTCCTCTGGGAAGCTACATCAAAGGTCATTACACCGATGATGTAGCCAACCCCGAGGAGTACCCGCTCTGCGGTATGGGCGCCGCCAACGTGGGCCCGGAATTCACCATGAGCGAGTACAGGGCTCTTTGCGAGCTGGAAGAACTCGAAAAACGTTTCTATGCGGAAGGCAAGGTTGCCGTTCCGTCCAACATGCGCGAAGTCCTTCTCCGGGAGGTGGAAGACAGCCACCGCTGGGAGAAATGGCTGCACGAGGACGAGCAGGGCAAGAGCCTTCACGCCCTCACCCCGGAGCGTCAGGACTGGATCGTATCCACCTGCTGCCGCTACATCTGGCAGCAGCCCCGCACCCTGGCCGCCCGCGGTTTCCTCTATGATAACCTGGGGCGCCTCGGCGTAGACGCAGAAGAAATCGTGCTCGGCCGCATCGAGCGCGACATGGACAAGTACTTCCGCGCATTCAACCTCATCGGATTGAACGATTTACTATAAACATAAAACAACAACCAATGAAAAGAACACTCATCCGCGTTATCTCAGTGGCAGTGATGCTTTCACTGTCGCTGGCGGCCTTCGCCCAGAAACACCAGGTTTCGGGTACGGTCATTGACGCTTCTACCGGAGAGCCCGTTTTCGGAGCGGGCGTCATTATCTCCTCCGGTGGCGGTGTCGTCACGGAATTTGACGGAACTTACGTTCTTCAGGCAAGTGACGAAGATGTCCTCACGTTCTCCAGCATCGGCTTCGAAAGCGTATCTGAGAAAGTTGGCGGCCGCACGGTCATCAACGTTTCGCTGAACCCCGACAGCAACCTTCTGGAAGAAGTTGTGGTTCTGGGTTTCACCAGCCAGAAGAAGGCCGAACTCACCAGTGCGGTTGTTTCCGTAACCGGTGAAAAACTAACCGACGTTACCACTCCCGACGTGGGCAACATGCTTCAGGGCAAGGTGGCCGGCGTCATGGTGATGAACTCGTCCGGCCAGCCCGGTGCAGGTGCCGATATCCGCATCCGCGGTACCGGTTCCATCTCCGCCGGTGCGGGTCCTCTCTATGTGGTGGACGGCGTGGCCGGCGGTGCATTCAATCCCAATGATATCGAAACCCTCACTGTCCTGAAGGACGCCTCCGCCACGGCCCTCTACGGTGCGGCTGCGGCAGGCGGTGTTATCGTCATCACCACCAAGGGCGCCAAGTCCGACAAGGCTACCATCGACTTCAAGGCCAGCGTGGGTGTGAAGAGGGCTCTGATGGGAAGGTTCAAGGCCATGGACTCCTATGAGTACTACGACTTCCTTTCCGAGGTGTATGGCACCAGGGTTAACAAGCATGCACCCACCGAAGACCGTCTGGATTCGATGAACTACGACTGGGTGGGCAACTGCTTCAAGACCGGCGTCGTGCAGAACTACTACGCTTCCGCATCCGGCAAGTCCGGCAAGGTGAGCTACTACGCCAGCCTTGACCATTACAATGAGCAGGGTTCCCTCATCGGCACAGCCTACAAGCGCACAGCCGGAAGGGTGAATCTCTCCGCCCCTCTCACGGACCGTCTCACAATGAATGTCCGCGTAAATTACCAGAAGGACAACGCCAGCGGCGAACTCTGGTCCACCAGGGAGGCCTGTTACGTGATGATTCCTTTCGATGTCCCTTACAGGAGGACGGCCGATGGATACGATTACAGTGATCCCATCTATGTGACTTCCAAGGTGCGTCCCGACGGCGGAACCTGGTATTCCGAGGTGGACTACAACGTATTCCACAACCAGAAATACAACTACAACCGCAGTCACGGCGATTCCCTGGTGGGAGACCTCCAGTTCATCTGGACGGTGAACGACTGGCTCACCTTCACTTCCACCAACCGCTACGACAGCTCCAACTCCTTCTCGGAGGTGTATTATGATCCCCGCACTGCAGACGGTTCGCCCAATGGCGAACTCACCAATGGCGAGAGCGAATGGAACGGTTGGGGCACTACCAACCTCGCAAAGGCCCACAAGCAGTTCGGCGGTCACGATATCAATGCCGTGGTTGGTTGGGAATACGGCGAGGGATATTCACGTCAGCAGACATTGATCGGAAGCGGTATGCCTGCCGGACAGCGTTCCCTGAGCAACTGCCCCAATGTGGTGACGGATCCCAACAGCCACTGTTATGATTACAGTACCCGTACCTGGGCACTCCTGGGCCAGGCTCAGTATTCCTATAAGGGAAAATACATCGCCACGGCATCCCTGCGTTACGATGAAAGCTATAAGTTCGGTCCGCTCAACCGCGGCGGTTTCTTCCCCGGTATTTCCGGTGCATGGGTTCTCACCGAAGAGCCCTTCATGAAGAGCCATCCCGAATTCACTTTCCTTAAACTCCGTGCGGGTTACGGTAAGACCGGTAACGACAACATCCCCGCTTTCAAGTATCAGGACCTCTTCTCCCTGAGCGCACAGTATGCCGGCAGCGCCGCAGCATTCGTGCAGCAGCAGGCAAACTACAGCCTGGGCTGGGAGGAAGCTTACATGTCCAGCATCGGTGTGGATGCAACGCTGTTTAACAACGTCAATGTTACTGTAGACCTTTATAACACCCTCAATGCCAAGCTTCTCCTTGAGAAGCAGGTTCCCCCGTCCACCGGCTTCTTTGCCGTGATGGAGAACGTCGGCAAGGTGCGCAACCGCGGTATCGAACTGGCTGTTGACGGCACCATCCTCAAGAGAGGTGATCTGGTGTGGACCGCAGGAATCAACCTGGGCGCCAACCAGAACCGTGTGGTGGAACTTCCCGAACACGAATCCATCGAGGATATGAAACAGAAGGTTTCACAGCTCATCACTGAGGGCCGCGACATCTATTCATGGTATATGCCCAAGTGGTATGGCGTGGACGAGAATACGGGACGTCCCCTCTGGGAGAAGATTGTTACCGATGCTGACGGCAACGAGACTGTTGAATATACTGATATGTACAATGACGCAACCAAGCAGATCGTAGGAAGCGCATCTCCCTGGTTCAGCGGCGGTCTCAACACCATGCTCACCTGGAAGAACTTCACGCTCAGCGCTACCGGAAGCTTCGTCGTCGGCAACAAGATTTACAATCTTACCCGCCAGCTTATCCTGGATACCGACGGTGCAAAGCCCGGCTACAACCAGCAGTCGTTCGACAACGGCCTTGGCTGGATCCGCTGGAAGAAGGGAGACCCGGACGGAACGAACTGGAAAGCTACCCACCCGAGGGCACTCGACGGCGGTAACAGCCAGGCTAACGAGGTTTCTTCCCGTTATCTGGAAGATGGCAGTTTCTTCCGCGTGAGGAACATCACCCTCTCGTACGACCTGCCCCAGAGCCTCATCGCCAAGACGAAGATGAGCGGCGCCAGGGTTTATATCTCGGCCGACAACATCCTCACCTTCTCGCGTTTCTCCGGCATGGACCCGGAAGTAACACTTACTCCTTCCACCTACACCCATGTGGGTATGTACTCGGATAACTATCCCGTCCCCCTGTCGGTTGTGATGGGTATCGACGTTAAATTCTAATGCGGACAATAGATATGAAAAAGATATTTGCTATAGGAGTCGCCATTCTGACGTTTGCAGCCTGCAATATGGACTTTTACCCGTCAGATTCCATGACAAGCTCACAGCTTAAGGACAATACCGAATCCGCTGTTTACACTACCGACGGAGTATACGCCCTGTTCAAGGACAATCTTCCGTACAAGGGAGAAACATCCGGTGACGGTGGTAACATGTATGTCCGCCACCTGTTCCAGCTTGCTGAGACCAGGGGAGACAACGTTACCATTTCCGGACACTCCACGGACCCCTTCACCGGGCCATACCGTTACGAGGATGTGGACAACACCAAGAACAAGTATTATTTCTGGTGGATGGCCTACAAGATCATCTATGCGGCCAATTCCAATATTGACGGCCTGGAGGGCGTGAACGACGCCAAGAGCCTGCATCTGCTGGGAGAAAACTACTTCTTCCGTGCTATCGCCCATTTCCACATGGTTCAGTTGTTTGCCATGCCTTATGTGTGTGGCGCCAACAATCCCGGCATCGTGCTGCGAATCGGCATGAATTACCAGGAAACGAAGCGTTCCACCGTCGGCGAATGCTATGCGGCAATCGTCAGCGACCTTAAGAAAGCCATTGATTACATGGACCAGGGCACTCCCCGCGGAGACGGTTCATATGTATCGGCAAAGGCTGCAAGGGCCCTTCTTTCCCGCGTATACCTCAATATGGGCGACGAACATCTGGATGACTGCATCAAGATTTGCAACGAACTTATCGACGGCGATCCCAACCATAAGCCGGCGGCCCTTCCCGCTGCGCCTGCAGCAGTTAAGGCTGTTTACTCGGTAGCAACCCTGTCGGATTATCCCAAGCATACCTGGGACAGCCCGGAGACCATCTGGTGTGTCCGTCATACCTATCCCAATGACCTGGTTTCCGAGGAAGCTACAATCGGTGCCATGTATTTCGCTTCGGGCGACCTGAGCGAAACAGCCGAGGCAACCGCACACGTGGGCTGGGGTCAGTGGTTCTGGAGCGAGGAACTCATTGAACTGTTCAAGCGTTATGACGATAACCGTTTCAAAGCATATTTCTATCCCGTAGGTACCAAGACCTTTGCGCCCGGCGACCCCGTCACCCATATGGTCTGCTTCCCTGAAAAGGGTCCCGACGGTACGGATTTCTGCACATCGGGTTATGTGCTGGGCGTCACCCCGGCTGCTGACGGCTCCTATTCCTTCACTTATGAAGGCAAGTCTCTCAAAGCCACGCCCGTGGTGGAGAACGGTTATACACGCTATTATCTTAACGACAACCTCACCGGCGACGCCACTTTCGGCAAGGACGGAAAGAGCCCCGCATATGTGCGTGACGATCTGGCTGTTGAAGTCGATCCCGTCAGCGGTGAAGAGACTGTGGTCGGCGTGAGAAACAAGAATTATGTCCGTTATTTCAACACAAAGTTCAGCGGTCAGGATGAGCAGGTAACCTTCTCGTCACCGGTTATTCTCCGCTGGGGTGAAGTGTTCCTGAACAGGGCTGAAGCTTATGCCCGGAAGAACGACCCCAAGGCTCTGGAAGATGTCAATACCATCCGCACCCGTGCCGGTCTTCCTGACGACGCCATGTTCACTGCAGGCAACATGCACGGCTATGACAATCTTCTGGACGTTGTCCTTGACGAGCGCCGCATGGAGCTCTGCTTCGAAGGTGACCGCATGTTCTCCGTATTCCGCAACAAGAAGGCTCTGGACCGCCGTTATGTGGGCTACCATCCCTGGGAGGTCATCAACTACGACGATCCCCGTATCGCCCTGCTGATTCCTGCCACCGAGACAAGTTCCACACCCGGTTTTGAACAGAACAACCAGAAGAAAAACTAAGCGATGAAAAGAGCTTTGATCATTTCGGCAATTGCTGCACTCGCCGTTTTCGGCGGGTGCAAGCAGGAGCCGACGCACAAGACAGTAACCAAGCCCAAGGAACTGGCCGATCCGGAACTCGCAGTTGCCGGAATTCCCGCTACACTTGAATCAGGAAAGTCTTTTGACTTCACCGTGAACACCAAGTCAAATGCGGCGGTATCCGTGTCAAACAGCAAACCCGCTCTGGTTATTGTCAAGAAAAAGTCTGCCGGCGAGTATACAGTATCGGCAACATCGTCAACTGATGCCGATGTGATATTGACCGTCTCCCAGGAGGAGAATGAGGAATATGCATCTGCCGTCAAGAATACTACTTTCAAAGTGAAAGGCGTGGGCCTGGGCTCTGTTCCCGGTCCAAATGACGCCGTTGACGGTACCGCTGTGACATTCGAGGAGCAGGAAGGCGAAGTGGTGAGCCCGGAAAGGGGACTGTACCGTGGTCTTGAGATTTATTCCAATACCGCACCCCTCACCGCGGCCGACGTGAAATCGGCACTCAATACCCACAGCCTGTGGCTGCTTGAATTCTATCTCACCGACTACATTACCGGCAGTCTTCCGGATTCTTTCCTGAAGAGGGCCCAGACATACTTCGACGCCATCCGTGGCGGCGGAGCAAAGGCTCTAGTGCGTTTTGCCTACAGGAATACCCAGGAAGATCCCACCAAGGTTATCCAGGAGCCGGAAGAGGAAGTCCTGCTCAAGCACATTGAGCAGCTCAAACCCCTTCTCCGCAGGAATGAAGATATTATTTTCGTCCTGCAGGCCGGCTTTATCGGCACATGGGGTGAATGGTACTACACTTCGCATTTCAACACCCTGTCTTCCCGCAAGAAGGTTGCCGATGCCCTGCTTGAAGCGCTTCCCGTTTCCCGGCAGGTTGAACTCCGTACTCCCAAGTACAAGATGAATATGTACAAACTGTCGCTCAGAGATACCATTACGGCTGAAACAGCGCATGGAGTTTCTGCAGTGGCAAGATTAGCAGGCCATAACGACTGCTTCGGAGCGGATGCCAACGACGAGGGGACATTCGACGGAAATGAATCCAGGGAATACTGGAAAGCGGAAACCCGCTATACCATCATGGGCGGTGAAACCTGCAAGGTCTCCGATTACTGCCTTTGCCCGCAGACCCTCAGGGATCTTGAGGATTACCACTGGACATATCTCCATGACGGATATCGCGAAGAGGTTCTTTCCCGCTGGAAAACCAGCGGATGCTTCAGCGAGATCAAGAGCCGCCTTGGCTACCGTCTGGTGCTCCAGGATGTCCATTACGGAGCCATCGAGGCAGGAAAGCCCTGCAAGGTTACAATCCGTCTGAACAATAAGGGTTATGCCGCCCCCATGAATCCCCGCGAAGCATGGCTGGTATGGGTGACATCCACCGGCAAGAAGGAAAAGACCCTTCTCGGCGCGGATCCCAGAACCTGGCATTCGGGTTACAATGCCATCGTTACCACTTTCACTCCTTCAACCGCAAAGGGTACACTCTATCTGGAACTTTCAGACCCTCTTCTGCCGGACAATCCTGCCTACAGTATCGTTCTGGCCAACAAGGGCATTTTCGACAAGACTACCGGATACAACAAGCTGTTTGAGGTGAAGTGAGACGGGCAGCACTGATCTTAGCCGCATCTGCGGCCATTATCTCCGGGTGCCGGGACAATTCCGGCATCCGGGGATATTGGTCTTCCCGGGAACTGGACATAGACAATTATGACGCGGCGGAGGAGGAATTTGCCGATTTCGTGGAACTGGCTGTCCAGGCACCGGAAGCAGATGCAAACGCCGCTGTGGACCGGCTCCTCAAAAAGGCCCGGAAAGACGAAGTGACATACCTGATTTATGCCGACTGGATAATCAGGGGCTTTAGCTCGATTGCCTCTCCATGCCAATCATGCGGTATTTTCGTCCATGCAGCCGACAAAGTGATATCACAGGACATAGCTCATGGTGAAACTCTGGAAAGATATCGGCTGCGCCGTGAAGTTTGTCTTCACAACAGGGTGGGGGACAAGGCGGAACTACCGTCCCTAAAGGATAGCACGCTGGCAATTGAGGGCCGTACTCTCGTCCTGGTAGTGGACCAGGACTGTCCTTCATGCCGCGAATCAATGAAAAGGTTCGATTCCCCCAAATGGGAGGGCACTTCAAAGATTGCCCTCTGTTATGGTTACGGCCGCCTTCCGGAAGAAGCAGGATGGCTGTGCCGCCGTATTTTAACGGAACAGTCCATCATCGACATCCGTGAAGCCCCTTTCTTTTATGTAATATCTCCGGACGGGACGGTTGAAATCTCCTATACTCCGGTTCACGAAGAGAATAATATATGAAAAGAACAATTGTTTTCCTGCTGACGGCGGTTTTTGTTTCCCTGTCGGCCATTTCATGCAATCCGAAAGAGGACCCGTCCGGAAACGGCGGGGAGACCGGCCTCAAGCCCGGGACGTTCAAGTTCGTGGCATCGGCCATGAAGGGCACCTGGCAGGCCGGCGACAAGATTTATGTCCATGGCGCGCTGGGTTCCGATGCCGAAATAATCACTCTGGGCAAGAATGACATTTCCTCTGACGGAAAGACTGCAAGCGTAAAGCTGGACAAGGTTACCAATACGCCTCTGGAGCCGGACGGCCTTTATGCCTTGTGGCCGGATGAATGCGTAACGCACAGTATGGGAATCCTTGGCACGAAGTACGTTATCACGCAGTGCGATACTCTTATCAGCGCCGCATATCTGGATGGCGATACGTTCACTTTCGTGGACGCTTCGTCTGCAGTTACATTCACGGTGAATGGGTATGACGGCTATGCTTTCGGTTCCAACAACTCAGCCGGCGTGAACGTGACCAAGCTGGAGGTGAATCATTCATCGGCAAAAACATCATTTGTCCAGAAGGGAAACGACGGTTATCCTTATAAGTACGGTTCTGTGAAGAGCGGGGAGAAGATTACTGTCTGGTTCGCGGGCAATACTACTCTGACCGGTGGATATACCCTGTATTTCAGCCGTGGAGGTATTTGGACTGCAACGTATAAAGTGAGCAGCGATGTAACCCTGACTGCGGGCAAACCCTTGGAACTTGGGGACATTACCGCTAAGCTCACCCCTTACGACGGCCCTGCTCCCAAAATGCCGAAAATGGGAGAGAAAACAAAGTATGCCGTGAAATTCAACGAACTTTCCGGCATTTGCCTGAGCAAGGACGAGGATTTCCTATGGGGTGTGGGCGACGACGGTTCTATCGCCAAATTGTCCTTCACCGGCGAGGTGTTATATGAAAAATGGATCGGCTGCGACCTTGAGGCTGTTTCCCGTAATCCGGAGACCGAAGACCTGATAGTTGGCATCGAAGATGAGTACAATCCTTCGGGAAGCGGCATCGACACTTATTCATACAATGGCGTTGGACGTATCCTTTCTCCGAATTTCAATAAGGTAGAGGGCCTGTACAGGATTTCGGCGGCGAACAAGTATAACAATGCCGGCGTGGAAGGCGTAACCTATTATAAAGACGGCTATATCCTCGCAGGCACGCAGGCCAACTCCCACCTGTTCTGCATCAAGTATGAAACCGGCGAGGTGCTTTGGAGCGAGATGCTTTATGATAAGGATACCATCTCCGAGATTGCCGACCTGTGCTACGATCCAAAGACCGGCTGGCTATGGATCATGGATTCGGAAAACAAGAAGTTCTTTGCAACCGTCATCGGCGATGACCACAAAGTGAATATCCTCTGCGCCTATTCGGTGTCCGAGATCGCCAATCCGGAATCCGTGTGCGTAGACCATCGGCACAGCTGCATCTGGGTGGGTGACGACTACTGCGACACTTCGTATCTTTACAAGTACGAATTCACCGGCCTTGACGACGCCAACATTATTCCGAGTATTGAATAAACTATGACAAAGACAAAACGTAATCCCTGGCTGCTGTATGCCCTGGTGACGATGATCACGTGGGGTATATGGGGCGCATTCTCGGATCAGCCGGATTTTCCTGCAACGCTCACTTATGTTGTTTGGGCTATTAGCATGATTCCCTGCGCTCTGGTGGCGCTGGCGAATATTAAGTTCAAACTGGATACCCGCAAGAAGAGTTTCTGGCTGTCGATGGGCGTGGGCCTGTTGGGCGCCGGCGGACAGCTGGCCCTGTTTCAGGCCCTGAAGTTCGCCCCTGCATATCTGGTTATTCCGATGATTTCCGTTGCGCCCATCGTTACGGTTATCCTCAGCGCCATTTTCCTCAAGGAGAGGGTGAGTAAACTTGGTTATGTGGGCATAGCGCTGGCTTTTGTGGCTATCGTGTGCTTCTCGCTGTCCGGCAAGACGGATGAGAGCGCCACCAGCTGGCTCTGGCTCATTTTTGCGGCCATCGTATTCATCTCATGGGGAATTCAGGCCCTGGTGATGAAGCTTGCCAACAATTCCACGCCTGATGCGGAAAGCGTGTTCATTTACATGGCAATTTCCGGCGTGGTTCTCATCCCCGTGGCCCTTCTCATGACCGACTGGTCGCAGCCCGTGAACATGGGCTGGAACGGCCCCTGGATGACTTTCTGCGTCCAGATTCTCAACGCTATCGGCGCATATACCCTTGTCTATGCAAACCGTTACGGCAAGGCGATGATCGTGGCTCCTCTTGCCGATGCCTGTGCACCGGTTATAAGTTGCGCCATTTCGCTTGTGCTTTACGCCGCACTGCCTTCGACGTTGCAGATTATCGGCATCGTTTCCGCAATCACCTGCGTGTTTATTTTCTCAAGGGAGTAACCCGGAGGACAGGATAAAAAGAAAGGCGGCTCAAACGAGTCGCCTTAACTTTTGATGTGGTATTCCGGATTACGGAAGCTGAACATCAAGGAAGGAATCCTGGCCAACGCCGCCTTCGTTAGGAAGGATACCAGCGGTTACCCAGTCGCCGCCAGGCATCACAACATTGGTAACGGTTACGCCAACGCCGATGTAGCCACCCCTGGTGCAATTGACCACGCTACGGGGAACTGACATCTCGAAGTATGCGATTCCATCCACAACTTTACCCTTGGTCTCGGTGAAATCTTTGCTGGTCAGCGGGGTCTGAACCGAACCGGCATCCCAAGCGTCGCCCTGCTCTCCGGTGGTGGGGTTTGTATAGGCCTCTGCCCAGTAGATGATAGCATCGTCCATTTCGCGGATTCCGTCGAAGCCGGTAGCATTGCCGTCAGCATCGTAGGTTGTTTTGAGGAAGCCTGCTTCGCTTTCGATCAGGTAGTCCCAGCCGCAACCGCCTTTATCCCAAATCCAGCTGATGAAGCCGGTGAGGGGATTGTGGTCGTTGTCGATGAAGATGTCGAGAGCGGATTTGACCTGATCTTCGACGACCTCATACTCAAAGTAGAAGTAGAGATTGTCTTCGTCGGCAGCTACTTTCATTACATGAAGGTAGGGATAGCCGGCCTCGTTCTCATCAACTTCTGCGGTTGCGATGGAAGTGTTGGTCCAGTCGTTGAATTCACCGTCGATTGTGATGGCTACGGCATCACCGCCATTACCGCCATTGCCGCCTTTTCCACCTTTTCCACCTTTTTGGCAAGAGCAGAACATACCCACTGTTGCAAGGATTGCAAGGATAATGTAAATCTTTTTCATTGTGTTTGTTGATTATTGGTTAAAATATGTTTGGCGTAGGTTTAATATCGGTCACCGCAAATATACAAATATATTTAATACGAAAGCAGATTTTTTTGAAAATATTTCGATTTTTTTTGAATAACGGCCAATCGAAACACAACGAAATATATTATTCCCCTTATTGTTTGTGTGTCACCGATTCTTTGCTTAACTTTCGAAACCAAAGTGAACACATTATGAAAAGGAATCATATTCTTCCCCTTCTTGCAACTCTTTGTGCCCTGTCTGTATGGGCGTGTCTTCCGTTCTCAATTATAGATGATAATGGCGAAGAGGAGGAGGAAGAGCAGGAACAGCCGCAAACCGAAGTAACGATTACACCCGAGGAGGAGGCTGATTTTGCAGTAGAAACCTACGTGGAGAATACCGCGAACGTGGTCAATCCGGAGCGCGGTTTCTATTACCCGTATGATTTTTTTGCCTCCACCAAGGCTATTTCTTCCAGTGAGGTGAAGTCAAAGCGGAAAGCCGGGCATACGGTTCTGCTCATGCAGTATGTGATGAAGAAGTGGATGAGCAGTGATATCCCCGACAGCTATCTCAAAGTTATTCAGAGCAATTTCGATGCACTCAGGGACGGAGGTGCCAAGTGCGTTCTTCGCTTCTGCTACAATCAGGATTTCGACGAAAACAACCCCGATGCCAGCAAGCCGTGGGATCCGGAAGAAAAATGGGTAATGCGACATATAGAGCAGCTGAAACCCCTTTTGCAGAAGAATGAGGATGTGATTATGGTGTTCCAGGCAGGATTTGTGGGCATTTGGGGAGAATGGTATTACACAGACCATTTTTTCTTCGATCCCAAGGAACCGGAGGATTATCTGCCGCGTAAACGGGTACTTGAAGCCATGCTGGACGCACTCCCGGAATCCCGCCAGGTGGCGGTGCGCACTCCTGATTTCAAGTTGATGATGTACGGTCTGTCGCTCAGCGATACCCTTAACGCCAAAACTGCGCACAACGGTTCCGTGCTTTCCAGAATCGGCGGATATAACGACTGCTTCGGCGCAGCTGAGGACGACTGGGGCACCTATCTTATGGACGAATCACGTCCGTTCTGGAACGGAGACACCCGTTACACTTTCATGGGCGGTGAAACCTGCGCGGTGTCGGATTACTGCACCTGCGAAGTCTCCCTCAGCGACATGGAGAAATACCACTGGACATACCTGAACATAGGTTATAATACCAGTGTGCTCAGCCGTTGGAAGACCCAGGGCTGCTATAACGATGTTGCAAAACGGCTTGGCTACCGCATCGTTCTTGAGAGCGTAAAACACACCGCAGAGCCACAGGTTGGCAAACCTTTCAAAATGGTCTTTTACCTGCGCAACGATGGTTTCTCGGCATTCCAAAATCCGCGTGACACAAAGCTGGTTTTCATTGCGGAAGATGGTAAAAAGAGCGAATTCCCACTGGGCAGCGACCCTCGCACATGGCATCCCGGCAGTCACCGCATAGAGACGTCGTTCAAGCTGCCGGCAGAAAAGGGATCGTTATATCTGCTTCTTTCGGATCCATTGCTCCCGGACCGTCCGGAATACAGCGCGGCACTTGCAAACAACAACGTGTTTGATACGTCTACCGGTTACAACTACCTGTTCAGGATCAAGTAATGCGGGCGCTTAAGTTTCTGTTGTTATTTGCCCTGTTGGGCCTCCTTTCCTGCAATCGTGAGTCTGCAGAGAAGTACTGGATCCCGGAGAATCTGGAGGATTATCCGGTAGCGGAACTTCACAGCAGCATCACACATGTGCAGCCCATGACCGGCATCGTCCTCTGGGAGGAAACCGGCAGTACAAAATCCTGGGTGACGCTGGAGTTTGCATACATGCTCTACAACGACGTATGCAAGGAAAAGGATGTGTATGACTGGTCTCCCGTGGAGAATCTGCTGAATGATATCGCCAAACGTGGGCACCAGGCCGTTATACGTTTCCGATACACTTATGTGGGGAAAAGCTGTGCCGTGCCGGACTACATAAAAGCATGGCCCGGGTATAAAGAAACGAAGGGCAAGAGTGAAGGTAAAACAACTTATTTCCCGGACTGGCGATGCGAAGAGCTTCAGCGTTTTCACAAGGAATTCCACCGCCGTTTCGCGGAACGCTATGACAGCGATCCCCGCCTGGCTTTCCTTGAGACCGGCTTCGGCCTCTGGGCGGAGTATCACATATACGACGGCCCCTTCATCATCGGCCAGACATTCCCCTCCAAGGCCTTCCAGGCCGATTTTCTAAAGTCGATGGACGACTGGTTCAAGGATACTCCGTGGATGATTTCCATCGATGCGGCCGATGACACCTACGGCCCCTTCGAAGACGACAGGAAGCTTCTCAACCTGAACTTCGGCAACTTCGACGATTCCTTCATGTGCGAGGATCACGACGGCTATAACTACGATAGCTGGTCGTTCTTCGGCAAAGACCGTTACAAGAAGGCGCCTCTGGGCGGAGAGTTCAGCTATTATTCCGATTACGACCAGAAGCATTGCCTTGACAAAAAGGGTATGTACGGACGGAAATTTGAAGACGAAGCGGCAAAGTTCCACATGACCTTCATCATCGGCGCAGACCAGCCTTCATATCAGAAAGATTCGCGGCTGGAGGAGGCGTCGATGGCCATGGGTTACCGCTTCAAGGTTGAAGACTTCCGCGTGGTTGACGGTGAAGCCCTGCTTCTTGTTGCAAACAAGGGCGTTGCTCCAATTTACCGCGATGCCTTCATGGCGGTGAATGGCGTGAGGAGCAGCTTCAACCTCCGCACTCTCATGCCCGGCACTTCCCGCTGGATGAGCGTATCGGCCCCTGAAATAAGCCCTTCCAACTGCGCTGTCACCATCGAATGCGACCATCTGGTCAAAGGCCAGAAAGGCATAGAATTCGAGGCCGATGTAAAATAACAAATTTGTATATTTAAACAGAAAATTTGCGTTTAAGTATATAAATTTGTATATTTGCATCATGGAAGATTTTATCGACAGACTTGAACTCTATTCACAGTCAAATCATGAAATTGCCGCGGATTTGGGGCGGCGGTTTCATGACTATCGCGTTGCTCTTAGATTAACCCAAAAAGATGTTTCCGAAGCAACAGGATTGTCTGTAATGACGCTGGTCCGTTTCGAAAACGGATCTGCGGATTCACTGCGTCTCGGCGGTTTTCTGGCATTGTTGCGTGCTATACAGAGACTGGAGAACATTGTTGGTGTTATTCCTGATGTGCCATTCAGTCTTTACGAAACAAACAGGAGGGAAGCGCCAACAAGAGTAAGGAGGAGAAAGAATGAAAAATAGTGTCGTGAGTGTCCTCCTCTGGGGGGAAGAGGTTTGCAGGCTTGAATGGCTGGGCGGGTACAAGGAACATTTCGGCAAAATTGGTTCCCTGGTCTCCTTTTCTCCGCAGTATGCGTCACTGCCGTGGGATTTGGATCCGCTTGGCCCATATGGAAAAAACTTCTCCTTCTTTAAAGTCGCCATTTCGGACTGGTGTCGGGCAAAAGATTATGAAGGCATACCGCGTTTTATGAGCGGCTCCCTGCCTGACGACTGGGGAAATGCGGTTTTTTCCGCATGGGCTTCGCAAAACAATCTAAGGCGTGCCGATATAACAGCTGTGGAAAAACTGGCATTCATCGGAAAACGCGGAATGGGAGCACTCGAATTTGTCCCATCCCGGTATAATGCCGATGACGCTCATTTGTTTGTTCTTGAGGAGTTATTCGCCGTTGCGGATGAGATAAGAAAGCAGAGGGAATCGCTTACACTGGACATTAACTCCAATCCGGGGATAAACGATCTTATGGCTGTGGGAATGAGCGCAGGAGGCAAGCACCCAAAAGCCATCGTTGCAATCAACTGGCAGACAGGGGAAATAAAATCAGGACAGGTTTCCCTGCCGGAGCAGTTTGTCCATTATGTGCTTAAATTCAGGGATTCGGATATCTGGCCTACCGGAGATGTCGAGTATGCTTATTATCTGATGGCAGCCAAAGCCGGAATAACGATGACTCCAAGCCGCCTTATACCCATAAGTGGCGCAAATCATTTCCTGACGGAACGTTTTGACAGGGTAAAAGGAGAAAAACTCCATGTGGCCACCCTGAATTCCCTTGTTGGGCCGGTATCGTCATATGAATCGGCATTCAGGACAGCCAGAGGGCTCAATCTGGATTATGCAGACAGGGAACAATTGTTCAGAAGGATGGTTTTCAACTATTTGTCCGGAGTCTGTGACGACCATGACAAAAACATATCCTTTATCATGGAGAAGTCTGGTCGATGGCGCCTCTCTCCAGCTTATGATGAGACATTTACGGTAAACTTTCTCAACCCTTTTATCGGTGACCGGCATGCAATGACTGTACGCGGACTGGATAGGAATTTAAAAAGAGATGATTATCTGCGATTCGCAGTGGATAATGACATACATTCGGCTGAAGAGATTATTGATGAAGTGTTCGATGCCGTGATGTCGTTCCAGAGTATTGCAAAGGAATTGGAACTGCCGTCCCCGGTTGAGGAAATCATCCTTAAACACATCAACAAGCCCGAGTAACCAGGAGTAAAAAACAGGCCGGACCCCGTCACGAACGACGGGGTTTTCGCATCTTATATGAGTGTGGTAATTTTATCGCGGAGGGTTATTGAAAAAGTTAAACTTTTTCCATATATTTGTAGGACTGAAATCAAATTAACCAAAATAATTTAACAATGAAACTCAGAAATCTGTTTATCGCAGCTGTGACAGCCATTTTTGCGCTGGCTTCCTGCGAAGAAGACAAGCCCACACTCGGCATTACCGTGGATCCCACAGAAGTGGAGATCGAGCAGGCCGGAGGAATGGCCACGATCAAAGTGGCAACATCCCAGCCCTGGATTGTTTCAGTACCCCAGACGGCGGACTGGATCCAGGTGAGCCCCGATGAAGGCGAGGGCAATGCCACCATCACCATCGTCGCCGGCGAGAACACCGGTAAAGACCGCTCGGCAACCATTTCGGTGAAGGCCGGTTTTGAAATGGTTCCCGTGAGCGTGAAACAAACCGGCACCGTGGCTTCAGGCAACGGCTCAAAGGACAGTCCTTTCAGCGCCAGCGAAGCTCGCGCCTGGATTATGGAGAACCTTGCGGATGGTGAAACTTCCGACGGCTATTATTATGTCAAGGGCAAGATTCACAAGATGGTCACCGACAAGAACGGCGTGGATCAGTACTATGCAAACAATGCCCAGTATGGCAACGCCAGCTTCTTCATTTCGGACGACGGGCAGGCTTCAGACAATGATTTCGAGGCATATCGTGTTAAATATCTCGGCAATCAGGCCTGGAAAACCGGCGATACCGATGTTGCAATCGGCGACGAGGTGGTCATTTACGGCACACTCAAACATTTCGGTAACACTCCTGAAAACGGCGACGGCGCATTCCTGTTCAGCCTTAACGGCGTAGACAAAGGCGGCGACGAGCCCGTCAACAAGAACGAGCCTAATGGCTCCGGCACCGTGACCGATCCTTTCAACGTGGCGGCGGCCATCAACGCAGTAAAGGATCTCACCTGGACATCCACCACAGATTACCAGAAAGTCGGTCCCTATTTCGTGACCGGTAAAGTGGTAGAGATCAAGGAGAACTTCGATGCGACGGCTGCCAACGGCACCCAGTACGGCAATGCAACCTTCTACATTGCCGATGAAGGCTTTGAGAGCACCACATTCTATTGCTACAGGGTTAAATACTTCAACAACCAGGCATGGCAAGCCGGAAATACACCTATCCTTGCGGTGGGCGACGATGTCGTCATCTGTTCTGAACTGATGAACTACCGCGGCAACACACCAGAGACTGTCGCCAACAGCGGTTACATGATTAGCATCAACGACGTCGTAGGCACTGTGGTAGATCCCGGAACCGGCGGAGACACCACCGCTGAAATCAAGGGAGACGGTAGCGAGTCTAATCCTTTCAACGTGGCTGCAGCAATCAATGCCGTGAAGGATCTCACCTGGACTTCCAGCACGGAATATGGCAAGGTCGGTCCTTACTATGTGAAGGGTAAGGTTAAGAGCATCAAGGAGAACTTTGACGCCACTGCAAGTAACGGCACCCAGTACGGCAATGCAACATTCGATATCGTAGATGAAGGTTACGATGCGGCATTCACCTGCTTCAGGGTCCTTTATTTTGAAGGCAAGGCCTGGACTGCCGGCCAGACCCCTCTTATTGCAGTTGGCGATGAAGTGGTGGTTTATTCCGAACTCATGAACTATCGCGGAAACACTCCTGAAACCGTTGCAAACAAGGGTAATGTTATCCGCATTAACGATGCAACCAGTGCAAGCGGCGGCGAAACTCCTCCCGTTCAGGAAGAGACTGCTACCGGTGACGGTACACTTGCCAGCCCGTACAATCCCAAAGCCGCCAAGGATGTTGCTTCTGCTCTGGAAGCCGGCGCAAAGACGGATGACGTTTACGTGAAGGGTAAGATTTCTTCCATCAAGTATTCCTTTGACGCAGAGCACGGAACCGCCACGTTCTTTATCTCAGAAGACGGCACAACCAGCGGCACGCAATTCCAGGTTTACAGCACATATTATCTTGGAAACCGTGCATGGGCCGAGGGAGACACCCAGATTGCCTTGAAGGACGAAGTTATCCTCTTCGGCAAACTTACAAACTTCAACGGCACGCCGGAAACATCGGCCAAGGAATCCTGCCTGTACAGCCTTAACGGCGTAACAGCAGGCGGCGAAACACCTCCGGCAGACGAGACGCTCACCGTCTCGGAGATCCTTGCTCTCGCTAAAGGCACGGCATGTGATTCAAAGCCTTCGCTCGTAGTCGCCATCACCGCACGCGGCTTTGTGGCAACCGACGGTAGAAAGAATATATATGTCTACACTCAGGGAACCAACTTCAACGGGATTGCCAAGATTGGCGACAGCGTGAAGTTCTCCGGTGTCAAGGGCGAATATTCAAGTATGCCTCAGGTGGGGACAATCACATCCGTTGAGGTTGTTTCCAGTGGCAACAACGTTTCTTATCCTAACCCTGTGGACGTCACAGAATCCGCAGGAACTTACACCGCAACGGAGGCAGAGTTCATTTCCATCACCGGCACCCTTAATGTCAACGGCAGCTATTATAACATCGCTCTCGACGCTTTTGCCGATGGCTCCAAGATGGGTTCCCTGGTATATCCGGCGGAGGATCTGAAGGCAGCCGACTATAACGGCAAGAAGATCACTGTTACCGGTTACTTCGGCGGATTAACCGGTTCCGGCAAGTACATCAACGTCATCGCCACAAAGATTGCGGAAGCAGGTGGCGGTGAGACTCCTCCGGAACCTCCGGTGGATGAGACAAAGACCATTACCGAGATCCTCGGTCTTGACAAGGGCACTACCTTCTCTTCCAAGGAGTCCCTGGTAGTGGCAGTTACCACTGCTGGCTTCGTGGCAACCGACGGAACAAAGAGCGTGTATGTATTTACACAAAAGACAGCCGACTTCAACGGTAAAGTGAAGATTGGCGATATGGTGAAGTTCTCGGGAAGCAAGACTGTCTACAACGATATCCACGAGGTTGAAAGTTTAACCGCTCTGGAAGTAGTTTCCAGCAATAACAACGTCGCCTATCCCAATCCTACAGATATTACAGCCTCTGCCGGAACATATACATCTGCAGAAGCCGAGTTCGTATCACTCACCGGCACGCTGGCAATCAGCGGCAACTATTACAACCTCACTCTTGACGCTTTTGCCGACGGTTCCAAGATGGGTTCCATCGTGTATCCTGCGGCGGAGTTGAATGCGGCCAGCTACAGTGGCAAGAAGATCACAGTGACCGGCTACTTCAACGGCCTGTCCAGCAAAGGCAAATACATCAACGTTATCGCCACCAAGATCGAGGAAGTAGGAGAGGCTACTCTCACCACTGCCACGGCGAGCGCTACAGAAACGCAGATCAGCGCGTCATGGAATTCAGTGGTGGGTGCACAGTACTATCAGTGGAACCTTTACAAGCTTACCGATGACGGTCAGTTGGCAAGTGAGCAGTATCTCGCATACGGACTCACCACACACACAAGCATTACCTCCACTATCGGCAGGAATACTTCTGCATCGGATAACAAGGATGAGTGGTCTGTCCAGTCTCTTGCCAATGGCAAATACGCATTGGTGATTACCGCATTGGCAAAAGAAGAAGGCCAGACTCAGGCCACCCAGATCTCCACGAAGGCGGCAGGCTTCACATACTACTTTAACCTGAAGGTATCAGGCCTTCAGTGCAAAGACGGGGTGGTTTCCGCTTCCTGGAAAGCCTACACTGGCGATGATCTTGCTTTCTACCGCTGGCAGCTTCAGCTGATTAAGGCAGACGGCACACGTGAGAACGTGGCGATGGGTAACACCACAGGTACTTCCATCAGTACGACTATCGGCCAGACATTGCAGCAGGACGATTATAACGTTACCGCCTGGTATGTTGCCGCCCTCGAAGCCGGAGATTATTACTTCGGAGTCATAGCATGTTCTTCAACAGGATCTGTCCTGGAGAAGTCCCAGGGAACCGATCATTTCACATACTCCGGCTCTGCTCAGAATGAATCCAGGACGATTGAAATCTCCATAGCGGATTATGCCGCTGCAAACAACTGGGCCAATGGTACCAAGTACACTACTATAACGAAGGATGGAATTACACTTACAGCAAGTGGCGGAGGAAACACCGGCAAGTACTATACGAGCGGCAATGAATGGAGGTTCTATCAGACAGAATCTGCAACTTTGGCTATTTCGGCCGGTGACTACGAACTGGTATCGGCAAAAATAGAGTACTCGTCCCAGAATACCGGAGTCCTCAAGTCCGGTGACGATAATCTCAGTTCCGGTCAGGAGGTTGCTTTCGGAGAAGGTATGCATCGTGCCAGCTTCGCCGTTGGAAACTCCGGTTCGGCCACAAACGGTCAGGTCCGTATCACAAAAGCCACAATAGTCATTAAGTGAAGCAACTGAAATTATCACGCATACTGATCGCAGCCGCAGCGTTTTTGCTTGCGGCTGCGGTTTCTTGCCGCAAGGAGGATGAGCCCATCCCGGTGCTCACCTTCAAAAGCACTATGGTGTCTTACGAAGGGGGTACCCAGTCCGTGAAGGTTGCGGCCCAGAAAGACTGGAGGCTCGAGGTTAACTATAATTCGTCGGAAACCGGCTGGATAAGTTTCACCCAGACCAGCGGCACGGGGATAGTGGGGATCTTCCTTACCGTCAAGCCCAACGACAGTGACGATTCAAGGGAGGCCGATATTATCCTCATCACTCCCCAGCACAGGGTCACAACCCATCTCGTGCAGGGCTCAAAAACCACTTCCAAGGCGCCGGGATGGCTTGAACTCCCGGCCCTGGACCAGCCCAAACTGGGTTTCTTCACCCACTCCATGGACGGAGGCAAGTATATCAACAAGGCCACCAGCGGGGTTCGCAACTGGTCGTTCTACTACGACTACGATGCATTTGTATCATGGTGGGTTGCTTATCCGCTTAACTCGGGCCTGCTGAAAGGCAGCGTGGGACGCAGCGATTGGCAGGCTTCCGATCCTCTTCTTCCGGCAAGTGCAGTGTGTAATCTCAGCGGAGGTTCGTATGGCGGAGGCTGGACCCGCGGACATCAGATTCCGTCGGCCGACAGGCAGTTGAGTGCGGGGGCAAACGCATCCACCTTCTATCCTACTAACCTGACCCCGCAGGACTACAATTTCAACGGCGGCGACAATTACAGCGGTATCTGGGTGCGCTTGGAAGGCCAGGTGAGAACCTATGCCGGCCGTTGCGACACTTTGTATGTGGTAACCGGCTGCGATGTGCGCAATTCCACCGCGCTTTCCGGCAACAACGGTGGCCACAGGGCAAAAATACCCACCCACTATTACAAGGCACTCCTCCGCAAAAAAGGCAGCAGCTATTCCGCAATAGCATTCCATATTCCCCACAGTGGCTCGGATTCAGTATGCCTGGCCGACATTATGGACTATGTATGCAGCATCGACGAACTTGAAGAAAGAACGGGGGTGGACTTCTTCGTGAACCTTGCGAATTATGTGGGCAAGGAAACCGCCGCATCCATCGAGGCGGCAGACCCCGCGGTCACAGTCCAAAACTGGTAAACAAAAACAATAACCGATATGAAACGTCATTTTTATATTCTTCTGATTCTCCTGTTTGCGGGAACGTCATTTACCGTACAGGCGCAGGGGAAGCGCAGCCACGTGATAGGTTTCTACAACCTGGAGAACCTGTTTGACACCTATCACGACGAAGGCAAGAACGACTATGAATACCTGCCGGACGGCGCAAACAACTGGACCGAGGAGAAGTACGCCAAGAAGCTTCACAATATGGCCCGCGTCATAGCGGAAATGAAGAACGACAACGGCGTATGGCACACTGTGCTTGGCGTTTCCGAGGTTGAGAACCGTCACGTCCTGGAGGATCTCGTAGCAGAGCCCGCAATCGCGGAGGCCAATTACCAGATTGTCCATTACGACGGTCCGGACCGCCGCGGCGTAGACGTTGCGCTGCTGTATGACCCCAGGAAGATGACGCTGGTGGAGAGCGAATCGATCCCGTTTGATTTCAATTCCGACATCGAGTTCACTCTTACACAGGAGGAGAAGGACAGGTTCCGTACCCGTGACGTCCTTATGGTCCACGGCATCATCGACGGTGAACACTTCGCTTTTTATGTGTGCCACCTTCCTTCCCGTATCGGCGGCAAGGGCCAGGACCTGCGCGCTCGCGGCGGTGAAATCGCCTACAACCATGCTGTGACGATGATGGGCAAGTATCCCGGCATCAAGGTGGTTATCATGGGCGACATGAACGACAATCCCTTCGACGATTCGATGGCCAAGTACATGCGCGGCCGCAAGGAAATCGAAGATGTTGGGCCGATGGACTTCTTCTCACCTTTCTGGAGCATGCTGGAGGCCGGTTACGGCACCCTTTATTACAGGGGAGAGGCCAATATCTACGACTGCATCCTCGTGAACGATGCGCTTGCGCACGCTCCAAAGGGTACATATCAGATTCAGAAAATCACCAAGAAGAAATTTTACGGCCGCGTGTTCAGCAAGCCCTTCATGACCAACGAGAAAGGGCCGTACAAGGATACGCCGTTCCGTACCTTCTCCGGAGGCGCCTTCATCGGCGGCTATTCGGACCACTATCCCACATACATCGTGGTAAAGAGATAATTCCGGCGATAATCGAGAAAACAACATAACCTATGACTAAACGAATTATTCTGGTAGCAGCCGCACTGCTTGCCGCTCTGGGCCTGTTTGCGCAGACCCGCATGGGCGGCGTGAAGGGTACGGTTGTCAACCGTAACGGACGTGTTCCCGTGGAGAACGCCCGCCTCACCCTCATGCAGGGCGCGACGGAAGTGGCCACGGCCATGTCGGCCCAGGACGGTACCTTCTTCATCGGCGACCTTCCCGACGGAATGTACACCCTGGTGATCCTGGCTCCCGATTTCCTGGAAACCCAGGTGCAGGTAACCGTGAACGACGGCTTCGTGAAGAACATGTTCACCCTTTCGCTCACCTCTGTTGAGAAGGTGGCCGATGTGGACGACGATTCATTCTCGGCCTTCGACATGGACGACAGCGGATTCAACGACAATCCCACGATCCTGTTCGGTTCCAACGACGTGTTCAACAACATTGCCGGATACAACTTCTCTTCGGTGAGGTTCCGTGCCCGCGGCTTCTCGTCAGAAAGCCAGGAGGTGCTGCTTGCCGGTGTGAAGATGAATGACGCAATCACCGGTTACGGCCCCTTCTCCCTGTGGAGCGGCCTTAACGAGGCCATGCGTTCCAAGGAGAGCGTAAGCGGAAGCGAGGTTTCCGATTATGCTCTGGGCGGCTATAACGGCGTAACCAACATCTTCGGCAATGCCGCCAGCGTACGCCGCGGTGCCCGCGGAAGCGTTCTCACCAACAGCGCGCTCTACCGTCTTCGCCTCATGGGCTCCTATGCAACGGGCCTCATGGACAACGGCTGGGCCTTCGCGATGAACGTGAGCGCCCGCCTTGGCGGCAACGACTGGATCGACGGTGTTTATTACCGTTCCCTGGCGTATTATTTTGCCGCCGACAAGGTGCTTAACGATTACAACACCCTGAGTTTCGCATTCTTCGGAACGCCCGGCGAACGGGGAGCGCAGATGGCCAGCACCCAGGAAGTGTACGACCTTATGTTCGACAATATGTACAACGCAAACTGGGGATACCAGAACGGCGTTGTGCGTAATGCCCGCGTAAGGCGCACCCACGAACCTATCGCATTCGCAAGCTGGGATTATCACAACGGAAACAACTTCTCCGCAAGGACAACCCTCCTTTACCGTTTCGGCAAGAACGGATATACTGCAATGGACTGGTACAATGCCCAGGATCCGCGTCCTGACTACTACCGCAACCTGCCCAGCTACTTCTACAACTCCGATCCGGATCTGAAACGCAACAACCCGGACAAGGCCCAGGCTGCATACGTGAGCTGGTACAACGAAGATCCCCAGATCGTGCACATGAACTGGGACCGCATCTACCAGGTGAACGCCATGAGCGAAGGCGGCCGCGCCAAATATGTCCAGGAAGAGCGCCACACAGACCAGCAGGACCTTAACCTGGCTTCCAACTTCAAGTTCCGCGTGAGCCCCAGTTTCATCCTCACCGGCGGCGTCAACGCCAAGATCAACCGTACTGAATATTATAAGGTAATTGCCGACCTTCTTGGAGCAAAGTACTTCGTGAACGTTGACAACTTTGCCGACAGAGACTATGCCGCAACGCCTTACATGGCCCAGAACGACCTTGACTACTACATCGCTCACGGTTCCGCCCAAACCCTGGGCGTGGGCGACAAGTACGGCTACGACTACTACGCACACATCCGCAACATGGGCGGCTGGCTCAACGGCCATATCGCCACCGGCAAGTTCAGCGCGAATTTCGGCGCGAAGGCGGGTTATACCGCATTCTGGCGTGAAGGCCTGGTTCGCAAGGGCCTCTTCGCGGGAGCGGATTTCCACGATCCCGTAACCAACACCGACGTGCTTGCGGCAAGGGATTCGGACGGAAAGATCATCACTTCCTACGGTAATTCCGAGATGGCGTCGTTCTTCACTTATGCCGGTAAGGCCGGCCTGAGCTACATCATCGGCGGAAGCCAGAGATTATCGGCAAATGTGGGATACTTCAACGACGCCCCCAACTTCAACCAGGCGTTCCTGAGCCCCCGCACCCGCAACTCGATGATCAAGGACCTCTCCACAGTGAAGACCTTCTCGTCGGATGTGAACTGGCAGCTGCAGAAGAACGGAATCAATATCCGCCTCACCGGTTATTATGCCAAGATCATGGATCAGAGCAAGGTAATGAGCGCCTATGACGATATGCAGAACGCATTCTCCAATTTCGCGATTTCCGGCATCGACCAGAGACATTACGGAATGGAGTTCGGCTTCAGGATGCCTACCTACATCATCCGTAGCCTCAGCATCCAGGGCGTTCTGGCACTTGGCAGGGCGGAATACACTTCCACTCCCACGATGGTCCAGACTCTGGACAACAGCGCCGAGCCCGTCACCTACAACGACATGGAAGTTATTCCTCTTACATACTGGGCTCAGAACCCTGTATATGCAACCGACATCTATGGCAATATCCCGGAAGGAACGGGCATCAACGACTATAAGAGGTGGCAGAGGCATTATGTGCCTTCAACGCCTCAGCTTGCCGCAAGCCTGGGCCTGGTTTGGAACTACAAGTACTGGTTCGTGAATCTGGATGCCGAGTATTTCGACGAGGCCTATCTTGATATGAATCCTCTCTACCGCACGGACTATGCGGTGAGCGGCCCGGACCATGTTACAACTCCCGAGGAAATCATGTACATGACAACCCAGGAGAAGTTCGACCCGGTATTCCTCCTGAACGCATCGGTTGGCAAGAGCTGGTTCATCAAGCGCAAATATATGATTGGTTTCTCGCTCAATGCAAAGAACCTCATGAACAACAAGAGCGTTAAAACCGGCGGTTACGAGCAGACCCGTATGGTTGACAACACGGAAAGCAAGAGCCGCTTCTACCGCTTCGACTCCAAGTATTTCTACATGCCCGGAGCCAATTACATGTTGAACGTTTACTTCAGATTCTAAGGCCATGAAAGCGAAATTATTGATATTGGCGGCAGCACTTTGCGCCTTTTCCTGCACTTCCCTCATCGAGGAATGGCAGCCTGTATTCACTTTCAAGTACCAGGACGGAGCGGCGTTCCAGCCCGTTGACATGGACAGCCAGGTAAACTGCACAATCGCCCAGTTGAAGGCCCTGTACACAAAGCACGGCAAGCCTCAGCAGATTGATGAGAACCTTATTATCAAGGGACAGGTGACCACTTCCGACGAAGACGGCAACGTATACCGCGAAATCTATATCCAGGATGCCACCGGCGGCCTTGACGTGAAGATCGGCCGCTCCAGCTCCTATGACGATTTCAAGGTTGGCCAGATCGTGTACATCAAGTGCTATGGCCTGGTGATAGGTGAGTATGGCTACAAGAGCGGCAACTACGGCGGCCCGGGCCTTCTCCAGCTTGGCTATGTGGGTGACGGATGGGCCGATTTTACCTCGGGCGTTACCGAGGTCCAGCCGGAGTATGAAACCGCATACATCGACCTCCTGCCCCTCGTTAACAAGCACATCTTCCGCGGAAAGATCCTTCCGGAATCGGAAAGGATCCAGCCTGCGGAGAACCTCAGGGGTGCCGATCTCACAAAGGACGAGCATGTGGGCAAGCTTGTGAAACTCAAGAATGTGAAGTACGGGAATTCCGTGGGCGGCAAGGAAATCTTCTGCCTGTTCTATCCGGATCCCAATCTTAATCACACAAAGAACGAGGCCTGGAACCGCGTGTTCCTTTCCTCTCCCACCACCCGCGTGAGCGGAACTGACTATACCTTCGGCATTACAACATGGGCACTCACCAAGCTCCGTTTCCAGACACTCGTAAAGTCCGGAATCTGGGATGATATGACCATGGGAGACTATTCCGTGAAAGACGGCGTCGTGACTGCCGGCAAGGATGCGAACGGTAACACCACCATCGCAACCAGGCTTACCGATATGGCAAATTTCGGTTACGAGAGGCTTTACAAGACCGTTATCCTGGAGCATCCCGGCGCACAGAGCGTGAGCCACTACTTCATGTATGACGGCACGGAGGTGCAGGTGCGTACCAGCGGCTATGCACGTTTTGCCGATGTGGCCATTCCCACAGACGTCCGCGACGGAAGCAAGACGGTGGACCTTATCGGCATTCTTTCCCGCTATCAGGGCAGCGCCCAGTTCACAATCCTTGATGTCACCTATTCCGGTACGTCAGACAGTTTGATCAAATAATGAAAAGATTTTTAGCTATTTTGGCGGCAACTGCAATGTTATCGGCCTGCAACAATACCAATCCATTCATGCAGGAATGGGACACTCCTTACGGAAACGCCCCGTTCTCGAAAATTAGGACCAGTGACTACATGCCCGCCTTCAAGGCCGGCATACAGCAGCAGAAGGAAGAGATTCAGGCAATCATCGACAATCCGGAGGCACCAACCTTCGAGAATACCGTTGCGGCATACGACCGCTCCGGCGAGCTTCTGGCCAAGGTGAGCGGCGTTTTCTTCAATCTTGCGGAGAGCGATTCCACTCCCGAGATGCAGAAGATCGAGGAACAGGTTATGCCGATGCTGAGCGAGGCGGAGGACGAGATTCTCATGAATCCGGACCTCTTCGCCCGCGTGAAGGCTGTGTATGAGAATATGGACGGGCTCACACGCGAACAGCAGATGGTTACCAAGAAACTCTACGAAGCCTTCGTGCGCAATGGCGTGGCGCTGGACGATGCCGGCAAAGCACGTTTCTCGGAGATCAATTCCCGCCTTGCCAGCCTGTCACAGAAGTTCGGACAGAACCTTCTCGCAGAGAATAATGCATTCAAGGAGGCCATCGGCATTTCCGTGGCGGAGTATTACGACTTCATGGGCTCCTGCGAAGACAGGGCACTGCGCGAGAAGGCGTTCAAGGCCTACAGCTCCCGCGGCAACAACGGCAACGAGAACGACAATAACGAGATTGTCCTTGAAATCCTGAAACTCCGTGCAGAGCAGGCTCAGCTGCTGGGTTATCCCAATTTCGCGGCCTATCAGCTGTCCAACAAGATGGCAGGGGATCCCGCCACCGTGGACGCCTTCCTGCAGCCCGTCATGGATGCCGCAATGGCAAAGGCAAAGCAGGAAATCAAGGATATGGAGGCCATCGCCGGTCACAAGATCGAGCCCTGGGACTGGTCGTTCTATGCCGAGAAGGTGCGCGCGCAGAAGTACGCCCTGGACGAGGCCCAGACCAAGCCGTATTTCCAGGCCGACAGCGTGATGAAAGGTGTGTTTACCGCGGCGGAGAAGATATACGGAATCAAGATTGTGCCCGCCCCGGAAGTTGAGGTGTACAACCCTGTAGCCAAGGCATTCAAGCTCTTGGATGCCGACGGCAGCCTCCTGGGAATCTTCTATGCCGATTACTATGTGCGCCCCACCAAGCGCGGCGGCGCCTGGATGAACAATTTCCGTGAGCAGTGCGGCGAGGTTCGTCCCATCATCGTGAACGTGTGCAATTTCCCTGCACCCACGGAGGAAGAGCCTTCGCTGCTCACCGTGGACAACGTGCAAACCGCTTTCCATGAGTTTGGCCACGGCCTTCACGGATTCCTCTCAAAGTGCAACTACGAGAGCATAAGCGGCACAGCCGTTGCCCGCGACTTCGTGGAGCTGTTCTCACAGTTCAACGAGAACTTTGCTTTCCAGCCAGAGATACTGGCCTGCTATGCCAATCATTACAGCACCGGGGAGCCCATTCCCGGGGAACTTGTGCAGAAGATACTCAGCGCCCTCAAGTTCAACCAGGGCTTCATGACCGGCGAGCTTTGCGCAGCGTCGATCCTGGATATGAAGTGGCACGAAATGTCACTGGAAGAGCTTCAGCAGTTTACCGATGCCCAAAGCATCCGCGACTTCGAAACGAAGGCGTGCGCCGATATGTGCCTTGTGGATGAGATTATCCCCCGTTACCGCACCACGTACTTCAACCACATCTTCAACAGCGGATACAGCGCTGGCTATTACAGCTATCTGTGGAGCGAAGTGCTTGCGGTTGACGCATGGGCCAAGTTCAAGGAGGAAGGCATCTTCAATCCGGAGGTTGCCCGCTCCTTCCGCCAGACCTTCCTTGAGAAGGGCGGCAGCGAAGAGCCCATGACACTGTACGAGAGCTTCCGCGGCTCCCGTCCGGCTCCCGAGGCGCTTCTCCGCGCCCGCGGTCTTATCGACTAGGAAATATAACTGGTAATAAGCTTTATCCCCGCTTCTGTCTTGAATTCCAGAGATTCGGCACAGGCGGGGATAAGTATTGTCGTGCCCTGACGGAGTTTAAGAGTAGTTCCCATGCACTCCAGGGAGCCGTTGCCTTCCAGTACCATCACCACCATGAAGGAGTCGATGCCGCGCAGGTCCTTTTTCACCGGTTTGGTGAGGTCGTACAGGCTGGTTGTGAAGTAGGGGCAGCTTACCAGGACCACTTCTTTGTTGAGGCAGGGCGTGTAGGCGGTTTTGTAGCCTTCCGGCAGCACCCTGTAGTCGATGGCCTGGCGGGCCAGTTCGGTGTGGAGCTGGCGCGGTTTGCCATCCAGGCCAAGGCGGCCGTAGTCCCAGATGCGGTAGGTGAGGTCCGATGTCTGCTGGATTTCCGCGATGAAGCAGCCGCTGCAGATGGCGTGGATGCGGCCTGCGGGGAGGAAGAAGACGTCTCCGGGCTGTACATCGTAGCGCTGCAGGGCATTGGTGATGGTTCCGTCGGCCACCATGCGGGTGTAGTCGTCGGGGGTGATGGCTTCCTTGAGGCCGCAGTACAGGGCCGCGCCGGGATCGGCCGATATTACATACCACATTTCGGTCTTGCCCTTGGCTCCCGGGCCATGTTCCCTGGCGGCCATTTCATCGTTCGGATGCACCTGGATGGACAGGTCGTTCAGCGCGTCGATGAACTTGATTAGCAGGGGGAATTCGTCGCCGGTATCGGCATAAACCTTTTCTCCCACCAGTTCGCCCTTGAATTCTTTCACGAGCGAGTTGAGGTCCCGTCCTGCGAGCGGCCCGTTGGCCACCACGGATATCTTGTCGCCATAGGCCGATATTTCCCAACTCTCGCCGATATGTTCCACTTCGGTGGTAACGCCCTTGTATGCGGGAATCTTTTCCCCGCCCCACACCATCGGCCTGAAAATAGGCTCGAATACAAAAGGATAAAGCATAAGAATGAACTGGATTATTTTCATTTCCAAACGATACTGCCCGCGCTCATGAGATCTTTGTTTGAGATGCGGTAGGATTTCACTTTCTTGCCGCCGATGCGGGCCGAACAGGCCTTGGACATCGCCTGGCTCTGTGCCTGAATGGCGAAATCGGCTGCGGCTTCCTTGCTCACCACGAGCTTTTTCCCTCCCTGAAGATCTATTGTAACCTTGTCGAAAGCGGGAACTGTGATGGTGAAATACGGGTCTCCGGGGCAGTCGGGATAGAAACCCATCATTGAGAATACGGCCCATGCCGACAATGTGCCGGTGTCATCGTTCCCGGGGAGGCCGTCGGGGGCGTTCCTGTAATATTTGCCAAGCAGCGAGTGAACGATTTTCCAGGTACGCCATTCTTCGCCCTTGAAACGGCTGAACAGATAGGGATAGGCAATGTCAGGCTCGTTGGAAGGGTCGTAAAGGCCTTCGTCGAAGACCATCTGGAGCTTGCTTACGAATTCTTTGTCGCCGCCCATCAGATCCGACAGCCCTTCCACGTCGTGGGGCACGTAGAATGTGTAATTCCAGGCGCATCCCTCGTGGAAACCGGGCGCGGGCTCAAAGTTTTTGCCAAGCATGGGATCGAATGGCGTAAGGAATGAGCCGCTCTGAAGGAGAGGCCGGAAGCAGCCATATTCCTTGGAATAGTAGTTTTTGTATCCCTTGGAGCGGGCCAGGTACTTTTTGGCGTCATCGGCCTTGCCCAGAGCCAGGGCAAAACGTGCGAGTGCGGCATCGGCCATATAATACTCCAGGGCGTGCGAAACCGAGTTGTCGCGGGTGAAATCGGACGAGAAGAAGCCCAGAGGGATATATCCTTTATTTATATAAGGGTCGATGTCGGGGCGGATTATGTTGTCTTTCCCGGCGGTGTTGGCGCTCTTGACCATGGCCTCATAGGCCTTTTCCACAGGGAAGTCGCGCAGCCCCTTGTACCAGCTGTCCACTATCACCGGGATGGCGGGATCCCCTTCCATTGAGAAGGTTTCCCTGCCGAAGAGTTCCCAGCGTGGCAGCCAGCCCCATTCCTGGTACATGTCCACGATGGAGCGGAGCATATCGGCCTGCTTCTCCGGATACAGGAGGGTCATCAGCTGGTGAAGGTTGCGGCAGGTGTCCCAAAGCGAGAATACCGAGTATCTGTTGCCTTTGGTTACCATGCCGACTTTCCCGCTGCGGAGCCTTCCGTGCTCCATGAGGGGATACTGTCCGTTAACATCGTTGATTATGCTTGGATGTATCAGGGTGTGGTACAGGGCGGTGTAGAACACGGTTTTCTGATCGTCGGTGCCGCCTTCCAGCCGTACCTTTTCCAGATGCTCTTTCCAGCTGGCATCGGCCTCCTTGCGCACCCTGTCGAAATCGAAGCCGGTTTGCTCCGCATAAAGGTTGCGGCGCGCATTGTCGATGCTCACGAGCGAGACTCCCATCTGGACGCAAACCTGCTCGCCGGGTGCCATGTGGTCGTAGCTGAACCAGTAGCCGATGTCGTCGCCTGCAAGTTCGTCGGTGTACATGTCGTACAGCCTGTAGCCTCCGGCATCCCTGTCCCATACAGCTTCTGCGGTCATGGGACGCTGTTTTTTCCAGTATCCGTCCCTGTCTGCCGCCTTGCTTATGCGCAGCACGAAATACAATGTGTAAACAGCCGCGCGGTTATAGCAGAAGTTACCCTGCAGCTTGAAGCCTTCGATTTCCGTATCGCTCACGCGGCGGACCATGGCGCCGGATTCGTTGGTGAGTCCTTCGCCCAGGTTGAGCAGGATATTGGCGGGCCCTTCCGGGAAAGTGTAGCGTTCGATGGACGTGCGTGTTGTGGCCGATGCTTCGGTGCGCACGCCGTTAGAGAGAAAATTGGAATAATAACCGGGTGAGGCCTTCTCTTCCGTATATTCGCAGCCGTAGATGTGATAATCCACCTGCAGCGTGCCCCTTGTGGGCATAGTGAGCAGTGCGGCTGCATCAGGGCAGCCCACCCCGCTCAGGTTCACGTGGCTGAATCCGGTGAAATACCTGTTCTCCGCCACGTATGGCGTGCTCCACCAGCGGCTGTCTTTGTCCCAGGTGTTCAGCTCCGAGCCCATCACGTTGAAGGGCGACACGCTCATGAGGGCGTTGGGAGTGACGGCGCCGGGATTGCATGCCCCGTAATTGTCTGTGCCGATAAATGGATTCACCCATTCCGTCTGTGCATTGACCAGCAGCGGGAGCAGCAGCAGGACGGCCGCGGTAAGAAGCTTCCTAGAAATCATATTTTACGGTGTTTTCCGGCTTCATCACTTTGGCGGGAACGAGGGCGAAACTCCAGCTGTAGTCGCGGTCGCTCCACAGCGTGCGCTCCTTCTCCGGCCACATGCCCCAGCTGTTGTCGCCGCCAAGGCCTGTCATCTTGTAGTCGATGCACACTTCGGTGAAGTCGCGGGTGGGGATGTCGCAGATGTGAGTCTGGCGGCGGAGCCTGTTCGCGGCGGCGGCATCGTCATGCTTCTCTTCCGGATCAAAATTGTTCCACTGGTATGGCCTGTCGGTGTTGTTTTCTCCGTCAAGGTCTTCCACAGTCTGGCACATGGCGTTGAACTCGAACGTTCCTGCCACGGTGAGGTTGCCGATTGCCAGCCAGCTGGCGTCCGTGTGGTGGCCGCTCTCCTGGGGACGCACGTAAGGGTAGCATTCCTTGCGGGCATCGCCCTTCCAGATGCTGCGGAAAGTGCAGCTGTTGCGGTCCTGGTAGTTCTCCACGGGACCGCGGCCGAAGTAGCGGAAATTGCGGGCCGGCGTGCGGTAGCGGAAGCCGAGCCTGGGGATGTCCACGGCTTTCTTTTCGCTGCCGGTGAACTGTGCCGATACCTGGAGGATGCCTTTGCCGCCAAGGTGATAATCCACCTTGAGGGAGGCTCCGGCTGGCATTTCGTATTCTGCGTGGATGACGGCGCCATCGGCATTCTCTTCCGCTCCGAAGGATGTCAGTTTGCTGCCGGCGGTTTTCCAGGCAAGTGCGCGGAGCGGCTGTCCGTTGCCGTAGTCGTTGTCGATGGGGCCTCTCCAGAAGTTGGGCCTGAGGCCGAATTCCGGGTCGATGAGGTCTTTGCCGCCGAAGCGGTAGCTGCGAATGCTGCCATCGGCCTTGGAGAATACCAGGCTGGCCTTTTTGCCATTGAGCGTGATGGTGGAATCAGTTTCTTCCACATTCACTTTGCCCTTGGATTTGAGGGGCTTGCGGATGCCTTCCTTCAGGAGGATTTCGTCGCCCGCCAGGACGGTGCCTTTGTCGACGAGAGGCATTGCCTTGGTGGCCACGGCTTCGAAGAGGATGCGGTATTCGCAGCTCTTGCGCATGTGGGGCAGGCGGATGCGGAACTGCTGGGCGGTCTGGGGGGCTGTGCTGAAGCTGAGCTTGCCCTTCTTGACCTGCTTGCCGTTGCATTCCACTCTCCAAAGGACTGTGAATTCGTCCAGAGTCTTGAAATAATAGCGGTTGAATACCTGGAAAGTGCCTTTGTGGATGTCTATAGGGGTGATTTCCAGATTCTGGTAAACGTGCTGCACTTCGTAGAAACCGGGATGGGGCTTGCGGTCCGGCGTTACGATGCCGTTGCAGTTGAAATTGGCGTCCGAGGGAGCGTCCTGGCCGTAGTCGCCGCCATAGGTCCATACGCGCTCGTCATCGGCAAGGCCCTGGTCCACCCAGTCCCAGATAAAACCGCCCTGCAGATGCGGGTGGGCGTAGATCTGTTCCCACTGATGGTCCATGTTGCCGGAGGAGTTGCCCATGGCGTGGGCGTACTCGCACATGCAGACGGGTTTCTTTGTGTAGTTTTCGCCCATCTGGCGGAGCCATTCGGAGGTTGAGCCTTCCGCCTTGGGATACATGGGAACGATCATGTCGCTGTTCCACTCGTACTCCGCCCTTTCGTAGCAGATGGGACGGTTCTGGCCGTCCTTCTCCAAGGTCTTGAGCTCGCGGTATGCGTTGTAGAAGTTTACGCCGTTGCCGGATTCGTTGCCAAGCGACAGGATGGTGACGCAGGGGTAATTGGCGGTGCGGCGGTACATGTTGAGGATGCGGTCGATGTGTTTGGGATACCACTCCGCCTTGCCGGCGAGGGTCTTTTCCTTGTAGCCCATTCCGTGGGATTCAACGTTGGCCTCGTCGTACACGTAGAAGCCCAGGGAGTCGCAGATTTCGTAGAATTCGCGGCACTGGGGATAGTGACTGGTGCGGATGGCGTTGATGTTGGCCTGCCTCATGAGCTTGAGGTCCTTGAGGATGTCCTTCTTGGTGATATAGTGGCCGGTCCAGGCATTGTGCTCGTGCAGGTTCACGCCCTTGAACTTGACCGGCTGGCCGTTCACGAGGAGCGCCTTTACGGTTTTTCCGCCGTCCTGCACATCGGCAATCTCGATGCTGCGGAAGCCCACGTGGAAGCGGGTCCATTCGCCGTTCACCTGCAGGAGAAGGGTGTAGAGTTCCGGGGTTTCCGCGCTCCATTTGCGCACGTTCTTTATGGTGTCCACCACCGTGGCCATGTCTCCGTTGAATTCGAAGATGGCGTCCACGATGGTGCTGCCGTCACTGTCGATAAGTTCATAGAATATCTCCGTGGGGGCCGATGAGCGCATTTTCAGACGGAAGAGGCCGTCGGTGTATGTGGGGTCCAGGGTGGAGACTACGCTGAAGTCGAAGCCGGTGTCCACTTTTTCGCTGGAGAGGTAGACGTCGCGTTCGATGCCGGAGAGGCGCCAGAAGTCCTGGTCTTCCAGATAGGATGCGGTTGTGTAGCGGTATACCTTGAGGATGAGGTCGTTGTCGCCTTCCTTTAGGAGGTCTGTGATGTCATAGCGTGCAAGGTTCTTGGAATCCTCGCCGTAGCCTGCCGCTTTGCCGTTGATGTAGACGTATGTTCCGGATTTGACGCCGGCAAGGTTCAGGAACACCCTGCGGCCGCTCCATTTGGCGGGAACCTTGAACGTGCGGTGATACAGGGCGGCGGGAACCACTTCCGGAAGCTTCGGGGGCTCCGGGTTCCATGGCGCGAAGTCGTAATGGGTGTTGGTATAGATGGGAACGCCCCATCCCTGGACTTCCCAGTTGCCGGGAACCTTGATGCTGTCCCAGGTGTCGGGAATGGCCAGGTTGGCCTGGTCGTCAAAGTACTTGAAGTCCCACTTGCCGTTAAGGTCCAGATAGTTTTCACTCTGGCGGAATCCCTTTGACAGGGCATCCTGCCGGGATCCGTAATAAATCACCTCGGTGCGGCGCGTGTCCGCGTTCACTCCGGTGACGCTCATGTCTTTCCACAGGGGTTTTTCTTCCGCGTAGGCGAGTAGGGTGGCCGCAAGTGCAATAGCCAGGCTGCAAATCCTTTTCATCGGTAATCAGTGTTATAAGTCTACAAAAGTAACAAATTTATTTGTTATATTTGCGTCAAGAAACAGCTAATTTGCTATGTCCAGGAAGAGAAAAGGCGGCCCGGTAGTGAAAAAGGCCAAAAAAGTCGCGGCAGAATATGTGGGTAAGGCAATGCTCACACGTGACGGAATGGTGTATGTGCGCATCGACGGGGAAGAGGAAGACGTTTTTGTGAAACCGCCAAAGAGCATGCATGCACTTCACGGAGACACTGTGCGCGTTGCGGTTACCCGGGAGAAAGGGCGCTCTATGGAACGCCGGGAGGGAAAGATCATAGCAATCCTTGAGCGCAACCCCAATCCGCTGGTGGGTGTTCTGCATATAGTGGGCAACAATGCCTGGGTGCTCATGTCGTCCAAGACAATGCCCTACGATATCCAGGTGCCTATTCCGGAAGGCGGGCAGCGCGGAATGAAGGTGGCGGCGGTGGTCGATGGCTGGGATCGGGGCGAGCCCATCCCGCACGGCCACGTGGTGGATGTCCTGGGCATGCCCGGAGAGAACGAAACGGAGATGCATGCTATCCTGGCCCAGTTCGGCCTGCCGTACCGGTTCTCCCCTGAGGTTTTGAAAGCGGCCGATGCCATTCCGGACAGCATTTCGGATCAGGACCGCGCCGGCCGCCGTGATTTCCGTGACGTGCTCACTTTCACCATCGACCCGTACGATGCAAAGGACTATGACGACGCCCTGTCGTTCCGCAAACTGGAAAACGGCAACTACGAGGTTGGAGTTCATATTGCCGATGTCACCTGGTACGTGAAGCCCGGCACTCCGCTGGACTCCGAGGCCCAGGCACGCGGAACCTCTGTGTATCTGGTGGACCGCACCGTGCCAATGCTGCCGGAGAAGCTGTCCAACAAGATGTGCTCGCTGCGTCCGGGGGAGGAGAAACTCACTTTCTCGGCAGTGTTCGAGATCACTCCCCAGGCCAAGGTGTTCAACCCCTGGTTCGGCCGCACGCATATAGTTTCCGATTACCGCTTTGATTACGGTCTGGCGCAGAGCATCATCGACGCGGGATTTGAAGGAATAGACCAGAGTTTCGGGGCCGATACGCCCTGGGGCGAGGTTCCGCACGACATCAAGGAAGCCGTGCTGATTCTGAACCAGCTGGCCCTGAAGCTGCGCAAGAAGCGTTTCGACGCCGGCGCAGTGAACTTCGACCGTCCGGAAATGAAGGTGGATGTGGATGCCGATGGCAAGCCCGTGAGCGTGCACCAGAAGTTCTCACGTGAGGCCAACTGGCTCATCGAGGAGTTCATGCTGCTGGCAAACCGCAACGTGGCGGAGTATGTGGCCAGCGGCGGAAAGATGGGCGGAAAGGCTGTGAAGGGAGCAAAGACGTTTGTGTATCGTGTCCACGATGAACCCAATATGCTCAAAATCAGCGGTCTGCGCGAGTTCGCCGGCAATCTGGGCTACAAGATGGAGCCGTTCGGAAACGGCAGGGATGTGGCCGTTGCGCTGAACTCTCTGTTGGGCGATGCCAAGGACAAACCGGAGCTGGGAGCCATTCAGCTGATTGCCCTGCGAGCGATGGCCAAGGCGTGCTACAGCGTGGACAACATCGGCCATTACGGACTGGCATTTCCTTTTTATACTCACTTCACCTCGCCCATCAGGCGTTACCCGGACATGATGGTGCACAGGCTTCTGGCGCGCTATCTGGCTGGGAAGGATTCTGCGGATTCCGATTACTATGCCGCGCAGTGCAAACATGCATCGGAACGTGAAGTGATTGCCGCGGAAGCGGAGCGGGAAAGTATCAAGTACAAGCTGGTTGAGTTCATGGAGGACAAGATCGGCCAGCAGTTCGATGGGCACGTATCCGGAATTACCCAGTGGGGCATTTATGTGGAAATCGAGCCCACCAAGATCGAGGGCATGGTCCCCCTGCGCACCATCCGCAGCGACTTCTATGATTTCGACGAGGATCATTACCGCGTGGTGGGCCGCCGTACCCGCCACGTGATTAAGCTCGGCGATCCCGTGAAGATTATCGTGAAAGCAACCTCCCTGGAGCAGAAACTCCTGGACTACGAGCTCGTGGAAGAGGGCATTACGGAAGGGCCCGCCGGGTTTGGCCGCGACTCTGGCCGCGACTCTGGCCGCGATGACGAAGCCTGGGATCCTGACCGCGAAATCGAGTACCTTGTTGACGCGCCGTACCGTGGCCGTGGCGGCAAGAAGTCCGTTGGCCGAGACTCGAATGGCTCTGACTACGGACGTGGCGGCAAGGGCTCGCGCCGCAGCTCCGGCAAACGCGGCTCCCGCAGTGGCTCCACCCCGGAAATCACCGGCTCCACCCACCCGGGTAAGCGTTCCTCATCCAAAAAGCGCCGCCACTGAATTCCTCTGGTTTTTGAGCGTGAAATACAACTCGCTGATTATTAGCGTATTATTGATTTCTAGTCCGGCTGTGCGCCGGACTAGTTTTACGTAAGTGCCTCACTCAGAGCTACTTCCATTTCACGCTTTGTGGGCAAGCCTGGGGCGGGCAGTTTTCCTGCGCGCTTGGATAGAGGATGAATCGAAGCGATTGATAAGGCGTCATCGGGCGCCCCGGCCGGTCTGTGACTTTGCTTGCAAAGTTGGAAAAGACTTGAGGCCGGCAGGGGCTTGGGGGTGGGGGTCAGCGGTAGAGTTCGCGGAGGACGGAGAGGGAGCGGACGGGGATGGAGGATTCGGTGTGGTACTCGAGGTAGCGGAGGATGGATTCGCAGAGGGAGTTGCGGGTGGTGCCGTCGAGGGGGAGGAGCATGGCTTCCGAGAAGGGGAGTGTGAGGAAGGGCTTGAGGGACTGGAGGTGTTCGCCGGCGAAGGGGGCGATGTCGTCGAAGGTGGGACGGAAGCCAAGGACGGCGGCGTAGTCCAGAAGGAACCAGATGCCGAAGTTGGCGAAATCGCTGTCAAGGGCGTCCAGTGTGAGGATGCAGCGGACGCACCAGTCGTAGAGGCCTTCTTCGGCAAGGCCTTCGCGGATGCTGCGGTAGAGAACCTCGGAGATGAACTGCGTTATGCCGCTCTTGAAGATGCTTCCGCGAATGCCATTCAACGGATCACGTGCCGATATTCCACGCAAGGACATAAGCTGCGATTTGGGCGAGGATACTACATCGGCCTCAAGGATGTTCAGGGGGAGGAACAGCGCCATCGGCACTTTTTTGCTCACGCGGACAAGGAAGCCGCGGCGGCCGTACTCGCGGGACAGGGTGTGGATTACCAGCGAGTTGTCGCGCACTTTGGTGGTGGCAAGGACTATGAGCTCAATGCACTCCGCCATCGACCTTTACTTTGAGGAATACTTTGTCGCCGCGACGGGGATGGAGGCGCTCGCCGGGAGTCATCGAGGGATTGTCGTTCACTTTGTCTTCGGGCATGCCGTCCAGGGGTACGGCAACGGAGCAGGGGACGCCCTGGGGGCAGACATCGGCAGGCTGCAGGTCTACCCGCATGTCGTCAATTGTCATTTCCAGGATGCCGGTGGTGTGGCCGATGAACATGATTGCGTCGCCCTTGTGCAGGGGGGCGGCCTCCACCTTGATTTCTGCTACGCCGATGCGGTCGAACCAGTTGGTTACTTTGCCGATATACTGCTTCGTATAAGTGGCCTGGCTGCCGTAGACTGCGCTCCATTCGCCCATTTTTGCGCCCAGATAGTACCCGTCCCAGAAGCCGCGGTTGAACACTTCCGCAAGACGCTCCTTCAGGCCGGCTCCCAACTCTGCGGTGTATGTCCCGTCGGCAACGGCATCGGCCGCCTGCCGATAGCATTGAGAGCATGTTTTTACATAATCGGCACTGCGCGCCCGGCCTTCGATTTTGAATACCTGAACGCCGGCATCCACGAAGCGGTCCAGGAACTCTATCGTGCACAGGTCTTTGGGCGACATCAGGTACTTGTTATCTATATGTATCTCGTTGCCGGTTTCGTAGTCGGTGACCAGATAGCCGCGGCGGCAAACCTGCATGCAGGCGCCTCGGTTGGCACTTTCCCCGTACGCGGCCAGCGACAGGTAGCACTTCCCGGAAATGGCCATGCAGAAGGCTCCGTGGGCGAACATTTCAATGCGGACCAAATTACCGGAGGGGCCGCAAATGTGCTCCCGGACAATAGCCTCGTGAATCTCCTTCACCTGCTCCAGCCGCAGTTCGCGGGCCAGCACAACGACATCGGCCCATTGGCTGTAAAAGCGCAGGGCCTCGATGTTGGAGATGCTCAGCTGGGTGGAAATATGCACTTCCAGGCCGATGGAGCGGGCATACAGGATTACCGCCATGTCGGATGCGATGATGGCGTCTACGCCGCACTCCCTGGCCAGGTCCAGCACTTTCCGCGCCGCTTCCAGATCCTCCCCGTAAAGCGTGATGTTAAGGGTAAGGTATGCCTTCACGCCATAAGCGCGGCAGATGCGCATCACCTCCGGGAGGTCATCGGCATTGAAATTATTCGCGCTGTGGGAGCGCATATTCAGATGGCCGATGCCGAAGTACACGCTGTTCGCACCGCCCTCAACAGCGGCAAGGAGACACTCAAGGTTCCCGGCGGGAGCCATTATTTCCAGGTCTTCGCGTCTCATTTGGTGCGTCCGGTAAGACTGTGTGCAAATCGCTCCAGCATGGCCTCTCCGGGCACATAGGACAGAGCCTTGGCCGTGAGCCGGTCAATCTCCGCAATGGCTTCAGAGGCTACATCGACACTGGCATAGATGCCTTTCACAAGGTCGATTTTTTCCTGCGCCGGAAGCTCCGCCTGGAGGGCCGATGTGATCTCCGAGGCGCCCTTTTCGTAGGCCTTCACGGTGAGCCAGCTCTTCTTGCAGTTGAGGATGTCTCCGCCGATGGGCTTGCCGAAAACGGCCTGGTCGCCGTACGCGTCCAGATAGTCATCGGCCACCTGGAAGGCGAGGCCGAGGTTGTAGCCATAGTCGTACAGGGCCTGCTGCGCTTTGGCATCGGCACCTCCGATTATGGCGCCCATTTTCGCAGAGCAGGCAAGCAGGACGGCGGTTTTGAGGCCGATCATCTGCATGTACCCGTCCATGGGCACGATGTCCTTCTTTTCGAAGTCCATGTCCATCTGCTGGCCGTCGCACACCTGCGCCGCGGTTGTGGAGAACAGTTCCAGAACCTCCGGAAGTACCTCTCTGGGGGCCTGGGCGATGCGTTTGTACGAGTCGATGCACATTACGTCGCCGGAAAGGATGGCGGTGTCCGGGCTCCACTTCTTCCATACGGTGTCACAGCCGCGCCTTAGCGGGGAGCGGTCCATAATGTCGTCGTGGATGAGGGTGAAGGTGTGGAAAATCTCCAGCCCTGCAGCGGGGCCGAGGATGCTCTGCGGAAAGCCTTCATTGAACATGCTGTATGCCAGCAGGCACAGCCTGGGGCGTATCCTTTTGCCGCCGATGGCTATCATGTAGCGCAGCGGGTCGTACAGTCCTGCCGGCTGGGCGGTGAATTTGATGTTGGCGAACAGATCCTTTACGGCCTGGTCGATGGCTTGCTCAGATATCATTATTTTTCAGGTATTCTGCCATGGCACGGAGGGATTTGCCCCTGTGCGAAATAGCGTTTTTCTCCTCTTTGGTGAGCTGTGCGGCGGTTACTTCGTATCCGTCCGGAATGAAAACGGGATCGTAGCCGAAGCCTCCGTCGCCGTGGCGCTCACGGGCGATGCGGCCTTCCATGATTCCGTCGAAAAAGTGCTTTACGCCTTTGATTATGAGCGTTACGGAAGTGCGGAAACGGGCTTTCCTGTTGGCGTGGGGCGTCTCCAGCCCGTATTCGCGCATGATTGACGATTCGAATTCCCTGCGCTCCATTTCCTTAAGGAGTTTGTCGATGTTGGCGGCGGGATTGGCGGGCTCGCCGGCGTATCTGGCCGTATGGACTCCGGGGGCACCTCCAAGGATCTCCACTTCCAGGCCGGTGTCATCGGCAAAACAGTCCTGGCCGGTTCTGTCGAAAATGTACTGCGCCTTCTGCAAAGAGTTGGCACTGAGAGTGTCGCCGTCTTCCGGTATTTCTTCTGCGATGCCGGCCCGGGCCGCCGTGATGATTTCGTATTTGTCGCCCAGTATATTCGAGGCTTCCGACACTTTGCCGGGGTTGGCCGTTGCAAAAACCAGTTTCATGGGATGTAGTTTTCCGTGGGCAAAGATAGAGATTTTTTCATTATATTTGTGCACTGGTACAGACTTTGCGCGTCGATGGTGCCGATATTTTTCTCTACAGTATGATTAAGACTTTTAAGCACATCCTGGCCTTTGCCGCGGCCATCAGCATTGCCGTTACGGCATCGGCCCAATCACACAGCTACAGTTTGGGCAAATGGGCGGAAATCCAGAACGCCATCATAAAGGAACTCAACCGTTCCTATGTGGATTCACTTGAGGTGGGCCGCATTGAAAGGGCCGGCATCGATGCAATGCTGGAGGCGCTGGATCCGTACACCGTGTATGTCCCTGAAGAAGAGCAGGAAGACTTCCAGATGATGATTTCCGGCTCTTACGGCGGTGTGGGCGCAATCATCTATAAGCCGGATCTTCAGGGCAACGTTATCATTAACGAGCCTTATGCCGGTTCGCCGGCCGTGAAGGCAGGGCTCCAGTGCGGCGACGAGGTGGTGAGTATCGACGGAGAATCCACACACGGTCTCACCAGTTCGCAGTGCAGTGAAAAGATGAGGGGCAAGCCCGGAAGCACCGTACTGCTGAAAGTGAAGAAATTGCGCGCAGGAGAGTACTGGGAGGCTGGCGAAGTGATAGCTGTTCCAGTTATCCGCCAGAAGATTCAGCTCCCGGCAATATCGTATTCGGGGATGCTGGACGATGAAACCGGCTACATCCTGGTGGACAAGTTCACGGAGGGCGTGGCCCAGAGCATGAGGGATTGCGCCAAGTCTCTCAAGAAGCAGGGGATGAAGAGGCTTGTGATCGACCTGCGCGGAAACGGCGGCGGCCTTTTGAGCGAGGCTGTTAGTATGGTGGGGCTGTTTGTGCCGCGCGGATCCGTGGTGGTTACGTCCAAGGGGCGCTCGATGCTGTCCAACAGCACATACAAAACCACGTCGGAGCCCTTCGACGTGAATATTCCGCTGATCGTAATGGTGGATTCCGGAACGGCATCGGCCTCTGAAATAGTTTCCGGAGCACTCCAGGACTATGACAGGGCAACCGTTGTGGGTACGCGCACATACGGCAAGGGCCTGGTGCAGAGCATCCGTCCGCTGCCTTACGACGGCCAGCTCAAGGTTACAACCGCCAAGTACTATACTCCCTCCGGCAGGTGCGTGCAGGCCATCGACTATACCCATCGCAACGAGGACGGCTCCGTGGGACACATTCCGGATTCCCTTACACACACCTTCACCACCACACATGGCCGCACCGTGCGCGACGGCGGTGGAATCACTCCGGACCATATCGTAGAGGCCCGCAAGTACAGCCGAATAACCTACTCGCTGGTGCTCAACGGCATCATTGAGGAGTACACCCTGGATTATGTCCGCAGGCACGAGAGCATTCCTGCGCTTGCCGATTTCCATTTCACCGATTTCGACGACTTTGTAGCGTTCGCTGCTTCCAAGGAGTTTGACTAC